>NZ_KV796530.1:124411-176841 GCF_001809225.1 Corynebacterium sp. HMSC077G07
GGCTGCTCCCTTCTGTGGGCTGCTCCCTTCTGCTCGAAGCTCTTACCCTATGGCTCCTCCCCTATGGAGCGCAGTGATTCACGCTTAGCGGTAAAGTCTGGAAATGATACCAGTCAATAAGGAGCTTCTTTGATGTCGAACTTGAGTGACCTCGTCGGATCCCACGTGCGTGCCGAATCCGGCCGTGTCCCCCAGTCGTCCACTGAGATGGAATTCTGGTCCGGTCTGTCACGGGTTGTTGTCGATGACCTAGCGGACAACTGGCAGCGCACCACGGAGGCATACGCTGCTACCCGCCAGCAGCACTACTTCTCCGCCGAGTTCCTCATGGGTCGCGCCCTGCTGAACAACCTGCTCAATGCAGGCCTCGTGGATGAGGCCTCCGCTGCGGTGGAAAAGTACGGCAAGAATCTGACAGACGTGCTCGAGGCCGAACACGACGCCGCTCTCGGTAACGGTGGCCTGGGGCGTCTGGCCGCCTGCTTCCTGGATTCCTGTGCCACGCAGAATCTGCCGGTGACCGGTTATGGCATCCTCTACCGCTACGGTCTGTTCAAGCAGAGCTTTGAAAACGGCTTCCAGGATGAGCACCCGGATCCGTGGATGGAAGAGGGCTACCCCTTCGTTATTCGTCGCGAGGAACTGTCCAAGATTGTCACCTTTGATGACCTGGTCGTGCGCGCTGTTCCATATGACATGCCAATTACCGGCTATGGCACCGATAACGTCGGCACGCTGCGCCTGTGGCACTCGGAGCCAATGCGTGAGTTCGACTATGACGCCTTCAACTCACAGCGTTTCACCGACGCCATTGTCGAACGGGAGCGCGTCCATGACCTGTGCCGCGTGCTCTACCCGAATGACTCGACCTATGACGGCAAGGTCCTGCGCGTTCGCCAGCAGTACTTCTTCGTCTCGGCTTCGCTGCAGACGATGATTGATTCTTACATCGAGAATCACGGCGAGGACCTGCGCGATTTCCACAAGTACAACTCCATTCAGCTCAATGACACCCACCCGGTGCTCGCGATCCCAGAGCTGATGCGTCTGCTCCTGGATGAGCACGATATGAGCTGGGACGACGCCTGGAACGTCGTGTCCAACACCTTCGCCTACACCAACCACACCGTTCTGGCAGAAGCGTTGGAGACCTGGGAATACTCCATTTTTGACCGTCTCTTCGGCCGCGTTCTGGAGATCACCCGTGAGATCGACCGCCGCTTCCGCGAAGACCTCGCGGAGCGCGGCTTCGACCAGGGCAAGATTGACTACATGGCGCCGATTTCCCACGGGCGTATCCACATGGCATGGATTGCCTGCTACGCCGCGTACTCCATCAACGGTGTTGCCGCTCTGCACACGGAAATCATTAAGCGCGAAACGTTGAAGGACTGGCACGATATCTGGCCGGAGCGCTTCAACAACAAGACCAACGGAGTCACCCCGCGCCGCTGGCTCAACCAGTGCAACCCGCGCCTGTCGGCACTGCTGACTCGCCTGTCGGGTTCGGACGCCTGGGTCACCGACCTGGACAAGCTCGCTGAGCTCGAAAAGTTTGCTGACGACGAGGCCGTGTTGCGTGAGATTCTCGACATCAAGCACGAGAACAAGAAGGACTTCGCCACCTGGCTGGAACACCGCCAGGGTATTTCGGTGAACCCGGACGCCATCTTCGATACCCAGATTAAGCGTCTGCACGAGTACAAGCGCCAGCTTCTCAACGCGCTCTACATCCTCGATCTCTACTACCGCATCAAGGAAGACCCAGCGCTGGACGTGCCACCGCGCGTGTTCATCTTCGGTGCCAAGGCCGCCCCAGGCTACGTTCGCGCGAAGGCCATCATTAAGTTCATCAACGCTATCGCGGACAAGGTCAATAACGATCCGGACATGGACGGTCGCCTGCAGGTCGCTTTCGTTGAGAATTACAACGTCACCCCGGCAGAGCACATCATCCCGGCCACCGACGTCTCCGAGCAGATTTCCACTGCCGGTAAGGAGGCTTCGGGTACCTCGAACATGAAGTTCATGATGAACGGCGCACTGACGCTGGGCACCATGGACGGCGCAAACGTCGAAATCGTCGACGCCGCCGGCGAAGAGAACGCCTACATCTTCGGTGCGCTGGAAGAGGAGCTGCCGGAGCTGCGTCGCACCTACAGCCCGCGTGGCACTTACGAAACGGTGCCGGGTCTCAAGCGCGCGGTCGATTCGCTTGTCGACGGCACTTTTGCTGACGGTGGCAGCGGAATGTTCCACGACCTGCACTTCTCGCTGCTGGAGTCCAACGGGTACGAGCCAGCCGATGTCTACTACGTCCTCGGCGACTTCGCTGACTACCGCGAGACCCGCGACCGCATGGCCGAGGACTACCGCGACGAGCTGGCGTGGGCCAAGAAGTGCTTCCTGAACATCATCCGTTCGGGCCGCTTCTCCTCCGACCGCACTATCCGCGATTACGCCAATGAGGTCTGGAAGCTGGAAGAGACCAAGATTTAGGCCCGGCTGGGTCAAATCCTGGCTGGGCCAAGCCCCAGCTAGGCCTGACCAGTTTCCAGCAACCGCTTGAACCCATCCTCGTCGAGGATGGGCAAGCCCAGTTCCTCGGCCTTTGTGGCCTTGGAACCGGCGTTTTCGCCAACCACCACGTAGTCGGTCTTCTTCGACACCGACCCTGCGGCCTTACCGCCACGGGAGATAATGGCTTCCTTCGCGCTGTCGCGAGTGAAGTCCTCCAAAGAGCCGGTGACTACCACGGTCAATCCCTCTAGCACCTGATCTGGACGATCGGCGACCTCATCGGCCATACGCACACCGGCAGCTTCCCAGCGCTCGACAACCTCGCGGTGCCAGTCCACCTCGAACCAGTCAGCCACGGAATCGCCGATGATCTCGCCAATGCCATCGATGGCCGAAATCTCCTCGCGGCTCGCAGCGCGCAGCGCCTCCATCGAGCCGAACTTCTGTGCCAAGGTCCGCGCCACTGTTGGACCCACATGACGAATGGACAGGCTGACCAATACGCGCCACAGCTCTTTATCCTTAGCTGCCTCGATGTTGGCCAACAGTTTCTTACCATTGGCGTTCAGGGTTTTCCGCGAAGCCGTAGTGTAGACCTCAGTGCCGAGCAAATCTTCCTCGGTGAGGTCGAAGAGGCGGGACTCGTCGGCAAGCACGCCGCGATGAATCAAATCGGCAGCGCCCCTCTCCCCCAGGTTTTCGATATCGAACCCGGAGCGGGAGGCGAGGAATTCAATTCGACGCCGCAGCTGACCTGGGCAGTAGCGGGTATTGGGGCAACGCCAATCGGCATCGCTGTCCTTTGCCGGAGCCAAACGAGTACCGCACTCGGGGCAGAGAGTCGGGTAAATGTACTTTCGCTCGCTACCATCTCGGAGATCGGCCACGGGGCCGAGTACCTCTGGAATCACGTCACCGGCCTTGCGGATGGTCACACGGTCCCCGATGAGCACACCCTTTCGGTGCACCTCGGAAGGGTTGTGTAGCGTCGCCATCTCGACAGTTGACCCGGCCACGAAGACCGGCTTCATCACGGCATATGGCGTCGCACGACCAGTTCGGCCGATGGAGACTCGAATGTCCAGCAGGTCCGTGGTGACCTCTTCTGGCGGATACTTGTAGGCAATCGCCCAGCGCGGCGCCCGCGAGGTCGCGCCCAACGCGCGCTGCTCGGAAAGGGAGTCAACCTTGACCACAAGCCCGTCCATCTCGTGGATGGCGTCGTGGCGGTGCTCGCCCCAGTACTGCATCTGCTTAACGACGTCATCCGCGGAATGAACCTGCTTTGTATACGGCGACACGTGGAAACCCCACTCGTCCAAGGCACGATATGCCTCGTGCTGGGACTGTGGACGCCAGCCCTCGATATGACCAATTCCATGGCAAATCATGGACAACCGGCGCTTGGCCACTTCTGCAACATCCTTCTGTCGCAGGGAACCGGCGGCGGCGTTACGGGGGTTGGCAAACGGCTTCTGACCCGCTTCGACGCGATCGGCGTTGATGCGTTCGAACTCTTCCAACGAGATAAAGACTTCACCACGCACCTCGAGCACGTCGGGGATGTTCTCGCCGCTGATTTCATGCGGAATATCTTCGATAGTGCGCGCATTGGCGGTGACGTTCTCCCCCACGCGGCCGTCTCCGCGGGTGGCCGCCCGGACAAGGCGGCCATTCTCATAGACCAGATCGATAGACAGGCCATCGATTTTCAGCTCGGTCAGATACGTGCTGGCCGGGGTGCGGGCCAGCCAGCCGCGCAACTCCTGCTCATCGAAAACATTGTCCAAGCTGTAAAGGCGTTCGAGGTGCTCAACAGGCTCGAACACTTCCCCGTCGGCAGGCGTGTCGACCTGCGCACCGACCTGCTGCGTGGGGCTGTCCGGCACCACCAGATCGGGCCACTGCTCCTCTAACCGCTGCAGTTGACGGAACATCTCGTCGTATTCAGCATCGGAGATAACCGGCTGCGCGGTGTAGTACAGCGCAGCGTTTTCACGAATGCGAGTTGCTAGATCTTGCCACTTCTCCCGGACGTCCGCCGGCGCTGGCTCGGAGGCGGGGGCGCTGGAAAACGAAGACAAATCGGAGGTTGACAGGTCGGAGTTCTCATCGGTCGAGGAAGTCACGTCGCTCATTCTATGTCATTGCCCGGATGCGCCGGAGGACACGGAAATTCTCTTGACCTTGTTCCTGCCCCTCAGCGAATCCGCACTCTCCGCTACAGTTGAGACATGCATAATTTCGATCCGCGACGCATGCTCGCGTTTGATCTGGAGACTACCGGCACGGATCCTCGCACCTGCAAGATTGTCACTTCCGCACTGGTCCGACTGACTGAGCAGGGCAAAGATTCCACCATCATGCTCGCTAATCCCGGTGTCGAAATTCCGCAAGCTGCGTCTGATGTGCATGGCATCACCACTGAAAAAGCTCGCGCGGAGGGACGCCCGCACGATGAAGTGCTAGCGGATACCATTGCCGGCCTTCGAGCTGCCTGGCGCGATGGTCTGACCGTAGTGGCCTATAACGCGGCCTATGATCTGACGGTACTGCGCTCGCAGGATCCCAGTTTTACCGTTGACGGCCTCGTCGTCGACCCCTTTGTGCTGGATAATTACTTCGACCCGGAACGTCGCGAAAAACGCACATTGACTGATGTCTCCCGCCATTATCAGGTGCGCCTGGACGGGGCACATGATGCCACCGAAGATGCTCTGGCGGCTGCGCGCATCGCATGGGTGATGGCGCGCCACTACCGGGAGCTAACCGAAAAATCGGGAGAAGAGCTGATGGAGCTGCAGGCCGTCGCGTACTACCAGTACAAGAAGAACCTGCAGCAGTACCTGACCGAAAAGGGTAAGGATACGTCGGACTTCACCTTTGGGTGGCCGATGGACTGAGCAGCGACCCCCTCACCCTCCCCGGCCCTCCCAATATCCAGAGTTTTGTGATTATCCAACGAAAACCGAATATCCAAAACATCGGCGGAATATCCAAGTTATCCAAGCCGATGTGGATTATCCATTGCTATGATTGATGCGTGACCACTCGCAGCGACAAGGCCATCTCCATCCCACGCAATCCTTTCCACCCCACATTCGGCCGATCCCCGGCCATCATCGGTGGGCGCGATGTCGAGCTGGACTCGTTTGAGCTGGCCCTGGCGGAAGGCCCCGGTAATCCCTGGCGAACCGCGCTAATTTCCGGTACCCGCGGAATCGGCAAGACGGTACTTCTCAACGAGTTTGAAACCGCAGCAAAGCAACTGGGATGGATTGTGCTGCGTGCTCACATCGGCTCTGAAATGATTTCTGAGCTCACCGATGTCACCATTCCGCGCGCTTTCAGTGCCATTGACAGTGCACCGACGGGCAAGGGCCGTCACCTCACCGGCCTGTCCATCGCCGGCATTGGCGGGTTTAAGACGGAAGTCAGCACTTCTCAGCCCGAGCCCGGCAGGAATCTGCTCAGCCAACTTCAGGATCTCTCGGCTCTCCTCATGCCGCAGGAATCCGGCATCTTGCTCACTCTCGACGAGGTGCAAAGTGCAGACCCCGCACAGCTCAACGAAATTGCCCATGCAATCCAGGACCTAAATCGCGACGATGCGGAGATTGCCTTTGTCGCAGCCGGGCTGCCCAGCGGTATCGAAGACTTGCTCCAGCTAGAGGGCGCAACATTCTTACGCCGTGCCGAGCGCGTGTCTCTGGGCCGATTGGACGTGGAGACCACCAAGGACATCATTCGCAGAACTGCAGAACTCGGCGAACGCGCGATGACTGAGGATGCCGTCGAGCTGGCCGCTGAACTCAGCCACGGCTACCCGTATCTCATACAGACCATTGGCTCAGTCGCTTGGGCTAAGGCCAGGTTGGCCCACTCGGACACCATTACCGCTCAGCATGTCTCGGATGCGGCAGCGGAATCCATCCGCCGCATCGGGCTGCAAGTTCATGCGCCCAGCCTGCGAAAAGTACCACCTCGCCAGATTGATTTTCTCAAAGCGATGGCGCGCCTCTCCCCCAATGGAAAGCCCGTGGCCACGAGCGCCATCGCAGAGACCATGGGACGCAAACTCTCTGGCATCTCACAGCTTCGCCATGACCTGATTTATCGCGAGCTGATTGTGTCAGCGTCGACCGGATACGTGGAATTCACACTTCCCTACTTCGCCGACTACCTCAATACGCTGGTGGAATAAGGTCGCTATTCGTCGCGAGCCAAGTCACCGGCTGCCCGACGAAGAAGCTCCGTGGCATTGCGGCCTGCGCCGAGTTGCGCCTGTGCTTCTTCATTGGAGCTGGCAGCAAAGCCGCCCATCGGCGCCAGATTCAGGCTCTCAGCAATCTGTAGGCGCGAATAGCCCAGCTCATCCCAGAACAGCGCTGCTTGCTCAGCGAGTGCTCGAGCCGGTGTCGCCACCGGGACGCCCGTGTGCTCTTCTCGCTCCGTGACCGTCACTGGCACAATACCCAGCTCCAGGGACATATCGGCACCGACCACGGCAGCCGCAAAATCCAGTTGCTGCGTGGTGGTCAGTTCTTTGCGAGGTAGCCACACTCCGGCCGCACCGGAATCCGCCAAGGCCTGAACAGCCAGGCCATCGGGGCTCGACAGCGCGATGGTCACTTCGATGTCGTCGTCACGCAGCGGCCCCGTGACCTCGAGGAAGATCTCCGCGATCTCGCGGTGCCCCTGGGCGGGGAGATAGCCCGCGTTGCCCATCAGCATGGACGGAGCCTTGATCTTGCCCTGTACGACTGCGCCGAGTGCGGGTTCTGCCAGAAGTACCTCGATGTCGCTGTCGAAACGCCGACGGACATCGGCGATGTGGGAAGCCAATCCCGCGGCCAGCGACTGCGCGAAGTACTTCACGGCGCCGCGGTCAACGGCGATGAGATGGCCTGCGGCATTTTCCACCGAAGTCGCCATCGTCCATGGGCCGAGAGCGGTCAGGCGAATCTTCTGCGGGGTGCGTCCCCACGCTTCCTCGCACGCGTCGATGTCTCGGTGGAGATAATCAGTGGCCAAGGCACTCGCGCGACCACGACGGTCGGCGACTTTCCAGGAGCGCGCTCCCCTGTCCACGACGAGGTCAGCCATGAGGGCGGCCGTGCGACCGACGGCATCGGCGCCGAACCCACGGGCGGGCAACGTCGGTAGCGTGACGTGACCTTCCAGGCATTCGCCAATGACAATCTCTGCCGCCTCGTGTGGATTGCGGCCCGGCATCGGGCCAAGGCCGACAAAGGAGGTCACGACAAGTCCTCTTCACGGGCGGTCGAGACAATCGTGCCGGAGCCCAGCACGTAGTCGCCCGCAGTGTCAGTGTGGTACAAAACAGCGGCCTGACCAGGAGCGACACCACGAAGCGGATCGCTCAGGCGCAGCCGGAAGGCGCCACCGCGTCCGGTGACGTCATCGTCAGGTCCTGCCAGCACTTCAATGCGGCAGTCGATGGGGCGACCGTGCGCACGCACCTGCACCTGCAGCTTGCCGGCCTCCGAGGCAGCGAGTACCTCATCCGGGTTGGCCAGCCAGATGGCACGGTCAGCCTCGAGCACGTTGACATTCAAGTCCGCAGCCGTGCCGATTGTCACCGTGCCGGTCTCTGCGTCAATGCCGGTGACATAGCGCGGCTTGCCATCAGGCATCGGCCCCGCCAGGCCAATCCCCTTGCGCTGACCAATGGTGAAACCGTAGACACCGTCGTGCTCAGCGACAGTGTCGCCAGTTTCCTTATCCACAATGGTGCCCGGGCGACGGCCAATCTTCGCGCCCAGGAACGCCTTGGTATTGCCATCCGGGATGAAGCAGATGTCGTAAGAGTCCGGCTTGTTGGCAGTGCCTAGTCCCATCCCGCGGGCTTCTTCACGAATCTCTGGCTTCTCGGTGTTTCCTACCGGGAACATCGAGCGCTGCAGCTGCTCGCGATCCAGCACGCCCAGGACATAGGACTGGTCCTTCTTCGCATCGCGGCCGCGGCGCAACAGGCCGTCGTCGCCAAGCAAAGCGTAGTGCCCCGTGACCACAGCGTCGAAGCCGAGCGCGATGCCACGCTCTAGTAGAGCGGCGAACTTGATGCGTTCATTGCAGCGCAGGCATGGGTTCGGCGTCTCGCCGCGCTCGTAGGAGTCGTAGAAGTCATCCATGACCTCTTCTTTGAAGCGCTCGGAGAAATCCCAGACGTAGAAAGGAATGCCCAGCTCATCGCAGACGCGGCGGGCATCGCCGGAGTCCTCTAGCGAACAGCAGCCGCGGGATCCAGCGCGAACGGACTGCGGATCTTTCGACAGCGCCAAGTGCACGCCGACGACCTCGTGACCTGCGGCCAATGCACGCGCCGCAGCCACGGAAGAATCCACACCACCGCTCATTGCTGCAAGAACTCGCATTGCGTTGCAACCTTTCCCCTCTAGATTTTGTGCACGTGTCACCGTACCACCACGGGGCAAAAACTAAGCCATGCCAGCACGCCGCGCCCGCTCGACCGTTTCCGGCAGCGCCGAAATGACGGCGTCGACATCCGCCTGCGTCGAGGTGTACCCCAGCGTAAAACGAATCGACGATCGCGCTTCCGGCTCCGAAACGCCCATCGCCATCAGCACGTGCGAGGGACGGTTAACGCCCGCGCTACATGCCGATCCCGTAGAGCAGTCAATTCCCGCCGCATCGAACAGCATGATCAAACTATCGGCCTCCGCGCCCGGGAAGCTAGCGTAGACGTGCCCCGGCAAAGCGAGCTCGCTGGTGTGGATAATCGCACCGTCGATGTGCACGATTGCCCTGATGAGCTGCTGCGTCAGACCGCGGATTCGCTCATTGTCCGCCGCCATCGCGTCCACCGCCGCGCGCAGTCCTGCCGCCATGCCCGCCGCCGACGCCACGTCCTGCGTGCCCGAACGCAGTCCGCGTTCCTGCCCGCCGCCGTTGTTATGCGGGGTAAGTTTCGCTTCACGACGAACAAGCAGCGCCCCAATCCCACGGGGACCGCCGAACTTGTGCGCGGAGATGGCCATTGTAGTGGCGCCACTTGCGTGGAAATCAATTGGCAGATGTCCGGCTGCCTGCACAGCATCGATATGGAAAGGCACGCGAGCCTCCTTCGCCCGCTTGGCAATCTCCTCCACCGGCTGGATAGTGCCGGTCTCATTGTTCGCCCACATGCACGTCACCAGCGCGGTGTTCTGCCGACTCATCGCCGGGAACTGCACCATGTCAACGCGACCATCAGCACCTACAGGAGCCTCAACAATCTTGGCCCAGTGTTCCTTTTCCAGATGGTGGCATGTCTTCAACACTGCATCGTGCTCGATTGGTGGAACCACAATGTCCGAGCCAGAGGCCTTGAAGTACAGGCCTGAAATCGCTAGATTGTCGGCCTCAGTTCCACCGGAAGTAAAAACTACCTCGATGGGATCGGCACCGAGCAGCTCTGCAATTTCCTCTCGGGACTCTTCCAGAACCTTTTTCGCAATGCGTGCGGTGGCGTACTGCCCCGAGGGGTTGGCCAGACCTAGGTTCTCGACCATTGCCGTGCGCGCTTCTGGGCGCAATGGTGTAGTCGCGGCATGATCCACAAAGTGACGGGTCTTCGCAGCAGACTTCATTTCACTCTTCTCGTCCGGAGCGGCAACGATGTGGTCATTAAGCATGCAGGCAGTATAACGCTGCGTGCGGCTTATGCTCACTATCCGCCATAGTTAAACCTCACTGTCTGCACGAACAGATGAGTAGGACCAAAAAATGCTCGGGGCGGGAGCAGACTTGAAAAATCTGCGCCCACCCCGAGCAGGTAGTTGCTAACCGAGTTGACTCTCGGCCAGCAGCCTTACGCAACTAGTAGCCTTAAGGCAAGTGCGTATTACTTCAGGTTCTCGATGGCCTGCGGGACAACGTCGAACAGGTCGCCGACGACACCGAAGTCAGCAATCTCGAACAGTGGAGCCTCTTCGTCCTTGTTGACCACAACGATGGTCTTGGAGGTCTGCATACCTGCCTTGTGCTGGATAGCACCGGAAATACCCAGAGCAACGTAGAGGTCCGGGGAAACGGTCTTACCGGTCTGGCCAACCTGGAACTGACCCGGGTAGTAACCAGCGTCAACAGCAGCACGGGAAGCACCAACAGCTGCGCCGAGAACGTCTGCCAGCGGCTCAACAACGTTCTTGAAGCCATCCTCGGATGCGACACCGCGGCCACCGGAAACAACCAGCTTAGCCTCGGTCAGCTCCGGACGGTCGCCGCCCTCAGCCGGTGCGAAGGAAACGATCTCGACAGCGTTGTTGCCGATCTCTGGGAATGCAATCTCGGTAACGTCAGCGGAACCGGACTTCTCCTCCGGGTCAACGGAGCCCGGACGCAGAGCGTAGACCGGGGATGCGCCGTAGCCGACACCGTCAACGATGTACTCGCCACCGAAGATGGAGTACTTAACGGAAGCGTCATCGTTGATAGCAACAACGTCGGACAGCAGACCGGAACCGGTCAGCGCAGCGACGCGGCCAGCGATTTCCTTGCCGGTTGCGGAAGCGGAAACCAGCACCGGAACCTCACGCTCGGAGGCCAGGCCGACGAGAACGTCAACCTCAGGGGTGATCAGGTACTTGTCGGCATCGTCGGACTCAGCAGCGAGAATCTCGCCAGCGCCGTAGGAGGCCAGGGTGTCTGCGAAGCTAGCAGCGGTACCCGGGGTACCCACGACAACTGCGGCCGGGGTGCCGAATGCGGAAGCAGCGGTCAGCAGTTCAGCGGTGGTGTTCTTCAGCTCGCCATTTGCGTGCTCGACGAGAACGAGGACGTCGGTCATAGTGATCTTTCTCCTACTTGTATCTCTATTTGTCTTCTATTCGCGTCAAGCGCCTTAGATGAACTTCTGGGCCTTGAGGTACTCGGCCAGCTTGGCGCCGCCGTCTCCCTCATCGTTAATGCGCTCACCAGCGGTCTTAGCCGGCTTCGGAGTGGAGCCAGTGACACCGGTAGCAGCGTTTTCGAGACCAACCTGCTCTGCCTCAGCAGCAACATCGTCCAGAGTCAGCTCGGTGACCGGCTTCTTCTTAGCGGCCATGATGCCCTTGAAGGATGCGAAGCGCGGGCTATTAGCCTTCTCAGTGACGGAGACGACTGCCGGCAGGGATGCCTTGAGCTGGTAGATGCCGTCTTCGACCTCGCGCTCACCGGTGATGGAGTCACCGTCGATAGCGACGGAACGCAGGTGAGTCAGAACCGGGAGGTCGCGGTAAACACCGAGGATAGCCGGGACGGAAGCGGTGCCACCGTCGGTGGAGGCGTTACCGGTGACGATGAGGTCAACATCTTCGAGGGTGTCAATGACGTTGGACAGAGCCCATGCGGTCTGAACAGCGTCGGAACCTTCAAGTGCGTCGTCCGAAAGAATGACGGCGTCGTCTGCGCCCATGGACAGAGCCTTGCGCAGTGCCTCGATGGCACGATCCGGGCCAACAGTTGCGACGGTAACGTTTCCGCCGTGCTCTTCCTTCAGCTGCAGGGCAGCCTCAACAGCGTTCTCATTAATTTCGTCGAGAACTGCGTCTGCAGACTCACGATCGAGGACAAACTTGTCATCGGTGAGCTTACGCTCGGACCAGGTGTCCGGAACCTGCTTGACCAGAACCACGATGTTCGGCATTTTTCTGTCGTCCTTACTGGTTGATTACTGGTGAACGTTTATCTGACCTTACTTCGCAAGCCGCCTCACAATAAAGTGAACCAGGCCACGCTCTAGGTCGTCTGTGTTGAAGATAACAGAACCTATCGCCAATGCGAAGGTGATCCAGATAACAATGTCGTTATTTTTTTAAATTTTTTTCTACACCACGAGCACAGCCCGCCCGCCAACATGCCATTTCCGCATGTCAGAGGTTAATAATACGCAACCGATCGCAGTTGCCTCCGTGGTATTCGCCAACAGCAAACACCGATCCCCAACGGGCTACCCCCACCAATTTTCCGTCGTAAAGCGGTCCTCAACCGATCTCCCGGGGCTGACAGATAAACGCCGTCGCGCTCCGTCCGATGCGCGTGACCACCACCGCCAACGCCCTGGAGCCCTTAAGCTTCCACTGCTTGCGCAACGCGTCGGGGTTGACGTCTACGCCGCGCACGAGAATCTCCACCGATCCGCAATCCAACGCTGCCAGTGCCTTGCGAACCTGCTTCAAATTCACTTGCTCAATAACTTCAAACCCGGCAATGCCCTGTGGCAACGCATCACCGCTAAGATGCGCAATCCGTTCATCGAGCTGCCACAGCCCATGTGCCGCCGCAAAATGCCGCACCAGCCCGGCGCGCACGATTGCTCCGTCCGGGTCAATGATGTACCGACCGGCCGCCCGTACGTCGATGTCGTCAGGCATGGTGTCGTCGTATGTCTGCACGTTCACCGCCGACAACTCTAATGGCCTGTGCTTATCGACGGTCTGGACAACCATCGCCGACCGCGTTACGGATTGCCCCTCGGTAACTCTGACCAGCCCCGGCGTATATAGACACGCCTCCTTGACCGCACCGTCGACCGAAGTGACAGCTACTTCCCCGCTCCACTCGCTGAAGTCGAGGCCCGGCGCACATTTGATAGCTAGTTCTTTGTCGGGCCAGGCGGCTATGAGCGCCGACAGTGGCGGAAGCAGGTCCTCCGGGTTGGTGATCCTACGCCCACCGGAACGGCGTGCAGGGTCAGCGACAATGACAGGTGCGTCAAAGGCCGGTTGCAAAGCATCGGCCTGCGCGAAGATGTTCTTGCCGACGTTATGCCGCGCCATGGCCAGCCGTGCAAGGTCGAGATCAGACCCGACGACGGTCAGGCCCTCGTGGTCAATTGCTGCCACTTCAGTACCAATGGAGCAGGTCACATCGGCCACTGCTTCGACACCGAGATCCGCAAGCCTACGGGCGCGAGCCATCGCGACGACAAAGGGCGTGGCCTGTTGCGCTGCTTCGGAAGAGAAGATCCAGTCCCCTGGCAGTTTGCTGACCGCCGAACGCCGAGCTGCCGCAACTTCAATGACCGCGCGACCAAACTCGCCACAGTGTTGGCGTAGATGCGCGGAGTCTGCAATCAGAGACTTTTTAGTGAGCGCGAGCTGGTCGGCCTCATCTAGCCACTCCGGGTGAGCAGCAACAGCGGCCACCTCTGCAGCGGACAGGGACACTCGTTATCTCCTTCCAACTAGGGATCAGCCGGTTAACGGGGGTTGAGTAGTCGGCTAACGGTTCATACGTTTGCGCAAATGCCCCATGTGGGTGGCAACGGCAAAGTACTCATCCATAAAAGGTTCCCCGAGGAAGTCACTACTGGTGCGTCGCACCGGAGTGTTTCTGGCCGCCTCGAGAGCCTCGGCCACAGTACTGACGCCGTCCAAGCGAGTTAGTTGCGCCCAGGTCGGAGGCATGAGGCCAAGTAGCCCACGGCGCCATCCATCCAAAATCGTAGTCGGTCGGAACCAACCTGAAGATGATGCCTCAGAGGTGTCACCGTCGGCCCTTTGACCGTCGGGAAGCGCGGCGAGGAAGAAATAGGTGTCGTAGCGAATGGGGTTGGATTCGGGTGTCACCCAGTTAGCCCAAGGACTGACGAGTTCGGCATCGAGCGCCAGATTTTCATTGCTAAGGAAATCCGTCAATGACAACTCGTGGGCTTCCAACTGTCGTCGCTGACGGTGGAAGCGGTGACCATCTGCGACAATCTCACCGCCAGCATCGCGAACCAACAGAGTGCCTGTTTCCTCAAAGGTCTCACGCACGGCCGCGCAGGTGAGCGCGTGCGCCCGCGCGCAGTCGACGTTAAAAGCCTGCGCGATCCGCGACTCGGGGTCGGCCTCCAACAGCTCGGTCACGGCCATGACCTCATTCGCGACAGCGGGGAAATCACGCTGGTCTACTCCACCGCCGGGGAACACGGTCATGTTGGCCGCAAAACGCATTGAGGATACGCGTTCTTGAACGTAGACCTCGAGCCCGCAGTGGGTGTCGCGGAGCAGCAACACAGTCGCAGCCAGTTTCGGCGACGCGGGTGTATTCGGGGTTTCAGGTGTCGGAACCGCCATGAGCGTCTACTTCTTCCGGTGCTTTCCAGCAGGCCGTGCCCGGCGCGCAAAGTAGCGATCATCGATGCGATCGACGACGATTTCCTGGTGGAAAGCCTTGGTCAGGTTCTCACTGGTCAGGACGTCGTCAATAAGCCCCTGTGCGATGACATTGCCTTCGTCGAGGAGCATCGCATGGGTGAAGCCGTACGGAATTTCTTCCGGGTGGTGCGTAATCATCACCATCGCCGGCGCATCCGGGTCGAGTGCGAGTTCGCCTAAGTAACCGACGAGGTCCTCGCGACCGCCGAGGTCGAGTCCGGCTCCCGGCTCGTCGAGAAGCAGCAATTCGGGGTTGACCATCATGGCTCGTGCGATGAGTACGCGCTTGCGCTCTCCCTCACTGAGAGTGCCCCAGGTGCGGTCTGCAAGATGCTCAGCACCCATGCGCTCGAGAATCTCGGAGAGCTGTTCGAAATCCATCTCTTCATAGGTCTCACGCCAGCGCCCCAGGACGGAGTAACTGGCGGAAATAACAAGGTCCGCGACCTTTTCGTCATTGGGAATGCGGTGAGCAATCGACGATGATGTCAAACCAATCATGGTGCGCAGATCACGCATGTCGGTGCGCCCAATCTGCTCGCCCATCACATGGGCCACCCCTGAAGACGGGAACTCCTCCGCTGCAGCAATGCGCATCAAAGAAGTTTTGCCTGCACCGTTCGGCCCCATGATGACCCAGCGTTCGTCAAGTTCTACTTGCCAATCGACCGGCCCGACCAGCGTACGGCCACCACGGATGAGGTTTACGTCGCGAAAGTCGAGTAGCAAATCTTCGTTAAAGTCTTCTTCCAATTCAGCCACACATCCATGGTGCCCTAACTTTGCCCAAATGTGCGCTTGGACATTCTCATCTATCCTCGGTAGAGAGCAAATCGAGTTCACTCGAGATGGTTTTGCTTCGATTTTCACCTAGCTCGCCGACAATTAGGAGAACGTCTTTTATGACTGGTCGAATCGGTATTGATGACATCCGTCCTCAAATCAACGGTGGTGCAACTCCATCGAAGGCCGTAGTGGGTGAAGTCGTCCCAACCTTTGCCGTCATTTGGCGAGAAGGCCACGACGCGATGAACGCCACGCTCAACGTCAAGGGGCCGAAGGAATCAGCTTTTGCTTCCCGCTCACAGCGCATCCCAATGCACTTTTCTGACCATGATCCAAATCAGGTCAATGCCACCTTCGTCCCAGATGTTCCCGGGCTGTGGACCATTCGCATTGATGCCTGGTCCGACCCGATGGCAACGTGGCGCAACGCTATCACCAAGAAGTTCGAGGCCGGTCAGAGCGAAGCTGAACTCGCTAATGATCTAGAAATTGGCGCCGCTCTCTTCGACCGCGCCGCCGCTGGTGCCGCTGCTATCCACCGCAACCACCTACGCTCCATCGCCGCAGGTCTGCGCGGCGACGGCGATCTTCGCGCCCGCATTGCAGCCGCGCTTTCCGACGAGACCCGCGCCATTTTGCAGGCGCACCCGGTGCGCGACCTTTTGACCCGCGGAAAGACCCGCAAGATCAAGGTTGACCGCCGCGAAGCCCTGTACTCCTCTTGGTATGAGTTCTTCCCTCGTTCCAACGGTGGTTACGGCGAAAATGGCGAGCTGCTGCACGGCACATTCAAGACTGCGGTTGCACAGCTTGATCGCGCTCAGCGCATGGGCTTCGACACGGTCTATCTGCCCCCGATTCACCCAATCGGTGAAATCAATCGCAAGGGTCGCAACAACACCCTGACCCCGGAACCGGGCGATGTCGGATCTCCGTGGGCTATCGGCTCCGCAGAAGGTGGCCACGACGCCATCCACCCGAGCCTCGGTGACGAAAAGGACTTCAAGGAATTCATCAAGGCTGCTAAGGAGCGCGACCTCGAGGTCGCTATCGACCTAGCGCTCCAGTGTGCACCGGACCACCCCTGGGCTAAGGCTCACCCGGAGTGGTTCACCGTGCTGCCGGACGGCACCATTGCCTACGCCGAGAATCCGCCGAAGAAGTACCAGGACATCTACCCGCTGAATTTCGACAACGATGCCAAGGGCCTGTACGCAGAGGTTCTGCGTGTAGTGAAGTTTTGGGTCAAGCGTGGAGTCAAGGTCTTCCGCGTGGATAACCCCCACACCAAGCCGGGCAACTTCTGGGAATGGCTGATTGAAACCGTTCACGAAACCAACCCGGAGGTCATCTTCCTCGCCGAGGCCTTCACCGCCCCAGCCCGTCTCTACGGTCTGGCCAAGGCTGGCTTCACTCAGTCCTACATCTACTTCCCGTGGAAGACTACGAAGGAAGAGCTGACCGAATTCGGCGAGGAGATTACCCGCCATGCGGACATCGCTCGCCCATCCCTATGGGTCAATACCCCAGATATTCTGCATGACTTCCTGGTCAAGGGCGGCCGTGGAGCCTTCGCCATCCGCGCCGCGCTGGCTTCCACCCTATCTCCGCTGTGGGGCATGTACTCCGGCTTCGAGCTGTTTGAAAACGTTCCGGTCAAGGAGGGCTCCGAGGAGTACCTCGACAGCGAGAAGTACCAGCTCCGCAGCCGCGATTACGACCAGGCACTGGCCACCGGCAACTCGCTGGAGCCGTTCATTGCCACGCTGAACAAGATTCGCCGCGAGCACCCGGCTCTGCAGCAGCTGCGCAACCTGCACTTCCACGACATCGACAATGACAACCTGCTGGCTTACTCGAAGCTCGATCCGGTCACCGGCGATGCCATCCTCGTTGTTCTCAACCTCGATCCGTGGAATGCCCAGGAAGCTACCGTGCACCTCGACATGGATCGCATTGGGCTCCGCAACCACGACCGCATGGATGTCACTGACCTGATTACCGGCAACCAGTTCAACTGGGGCAAGGACAACTACGTCCGCCTGGCACCGTGGGAAAACGTCGCGCACATCATCAAGCTGCCGGAAATCGATGTCAAGCTCCGCCACAAGTTGGCTTGGCGCGACGTCCCCGACTACGAGGGCTAGAACGCTTGCTGGGAACTTTCGGGGTTAGTGGGCCGCTGACCTGACCACTGTCGCAACGATTCGTCGTTAGGCTGGCGGGTGAGTTAGCAGCCCACTGTCCCCTACCTCCCTCTATTTCTTTAAAACTGAACTCAACAACTTCACATTCACCTACCTAGAAACGCTTCGGAAGGACCTTCCATGGGAGCCCACACAGATCCCCGCCTCGCAATTGATTCCGGCGATATGGATCGCCTGCGCTACTGCACCCATCACGATCCGCACAGCATCTACGGCGCACACGTCGTGGACGGTGACACGGTTATTCGCACGAGGGTCTTCGGCGCTCAGGCAGTTACTGTCGTCAGCACGCGCGGCGAGTTTGAAGCGGAGAACCTGGGCGACGGTTTCTTCACCGCCCTCGTCCCAGGCGGCGATGACTTCGACTACCGCCTGCGCATTACGTGGGACTCCGGCGAAACCGTAGAGCGTGCCGACGGCTACCGTTTCCTCCCCACTATTGGCGCTGGTGACCTGCACCTAATCGGCGAAGGACGTCATGAGGAACTGTGGAAGGTTCTCGGTGCTCACCTTCGCAGTTACGACACAGAGCTGGGTACGGTCGAAGGCACCTCGTTTACGGTCTGGGCTCCGAACGCACGTGGCGTAGCCGTGGTCGGTGACTTCTGTATGTGGAACGGCGCGCAGTACCCAATGCGCTCTATGGGTGGTGCAGGTATCTGGGAGCTGTTCATCCCGGGTGTGGGTGAGGGCGAAGTCTACAAGTTCGCCATCACGACACCGGAGGGACAGCGCCGCGATAAGGCCGACCCGATGGCGCGTGCTGCTGAGCTCCCACCGGCTACCGGGTCGATTGTCGCGACCTCCGACTACACCTGGGGTGACCAAGCGTGGATGGAAAAGCGCGCCAACACAGACTGGACCGAAGAGCCCATCTCTATCTACGAGGTCCACTTGGGTTCCTGGAAGCAGGGCCTGAGCTACGAAGTTATGGCGGAGAAGCTGGTGCGCTACGTGGTCGACATGGGCTACACCCACGTGGAGTTCATGCCAGTATGTGAGCACCCGTTCACCGGTTCCTGGGGTTATCAGGTTTCCGGCTACTACGCTCCGACCAGTCGCTTCGGCACCCCAGACCAGTTTCGCGGTCTAGTTGATGCCTTCCACGCCGCTGGCATCGGTGTCATCATGGACTGGGTTCCGGGGCACTTCCCGAAGGACGAGTTCGCACTTGCCCGCTTCGATGGCACGGCTTGCTACGAGCACCCGGACTGGCGTCGCGGCGAGCAGCGCGACTGGGGCACCTACGTTTTCGACTTCGGCCGCAACGAGGTACGCAACTTCCTCTACGCCAACGCACTGTACTGGGCAGAAGAGTTCCACATCGACGGTCTGCGCGTCGACGCAGTGGCTTCCATGCTGTACCTGGACTACTCCCGCAATGAAGGCGAGTGGCTGCCGAACCAGTACGGTGGCCGTGAAAACCTCGATGCTGTTCAGTTCCTGCAGGAATTCAACGCCACTGTACACAAGCACAACCCGGGCTTCCTCACCGTGGCCGAAGAATCCACTTCTTGGCCGGGAGTGACCGCACCTACCGAACACGGTGGCTTGGGCTTCTCTATGAAGTGGAACATGGGCTGGATGAATGACACGCTGGAGTACTTCAGCAAGGAGCCGATTTACCGCTCCTACCACCACCATGAGCTCACTTTCGCTATGGTCTACGCCTACTCGGAAGAGTTCATTCTGCCGATTAGCCACGACGAGGTCGTGCACGGCAAGGGCTCGCTGTGGGAGCGCATGCCGGGCGGCGATTGGGATAAGGCCGCAGGCCTACGTACTTTCCTGACCTTCATGTGGGCGCACCCGGGCAAGCAGCTTCTATTCCAGGGTCAGGATCTTGGCCAGAACCACGAGTGGAACCACGATGAGTCCGTGGCTTGGGACAACCTCGAAGGTTGGAGCGGCGAATTCCACCGCGGCATTCAACTGCTGGTTAAGGACATCAACGCCATCTACAAGGAAAACCCAGCGTTCTACACCCAGGATGACCGCCCAGAGGGCTTCCAGTGGATTAACGCGGATGATTCCACAAACAATGTTGTGTCCTTTGTCCGTTACGGCACCGATGGCTCGGTCGTCGCCTGCGTCTATAACCTGTCGGGAACCACGCAGGAAATCTACAAGATTGGCGTACCGCGCGGTGGCCAATGGACGGAGATTCTGAACACAAACGCATCGCGTTACGAGGGCTCCGGCTACGGTGAAAACGGTACTGTGACCGCGGTCGAGCACGGTTGGAACGGCCAGGCTCACTCGATTGATTTGGTGCTGCCGGCCAACACCGCCGTTTGGCTGAAGTGGCAGGGCTAGTCCCGAATCCAGCCAAACAAAAGACAATCACATAGGAATTGCCCGTGCTGCACGGTTTTCAGTGATCTGAGTTTCAGCCTGAAAACCTGACACACGGGCAATTTTGTTTTGGGGAGCGTATCCAGGTCCTATCCACGGAACGGATTGAACCAGTCAGGTTCCAAAGATTCGTTGTAATTCGCAGAATCTGAATCATCGATGTACCCGGATCCATCCATGCTGTCGGTTCCGATACGATCAGGAATGCCGTCGCCATCCTCATCCGCGCTCCACGTCGCAGCCTGCTTAGCAGTCAGTGGCTTGCCATCCTTACCAAGGCGATTGTAATCCGGCAGAAGCTGGGCTATTTGGGAACCCAGCTGGCCGAGCAGGCCGTCGGTAAGCTCATTGAGCGGCACCTCATCAAAGCGCGTCGTAATGGCGTAAGCGATGGGGCCGGCTGCGGTGTACAAAATACCGTGGTCATTAACGCCCTCGGCAGTGTCACCGGTCTTCTGGACTGCGGAGCCGACGTACATCACAAACTTCTGCGAACCACCGTAAGTGAGGTAGGTCAATGCAGTTTGTGCCGTGTCCTTGGTAATGAAGTTGTGCTTTGAGGTGCCATCGGCCACTTCCTGGAGACGTGCCATGAACAGCGCAGCTTGAGAGGGAGTAAACCAGGACCGATCACCGCTGGGATTGGGGATGTTGAACTTGTTGCCCAGGTGGTAGCGCTTGTCATCAACACCGGCTTCCTTGATGGTTTTGTTGACCTCGTCGAAACCAGCGACAGCGTCAATCAACCCATTCGCCGCGGTGTTGTCCGAATACCGCATCACGTACTGCAACAGCCCGTCGAGCGTGTATTGGCCAGGGCCAATCACGCTTCCGCCAACACCATTGTCCCAATCGACCGTCACCGTCTTGTCTAGGTCATCGCCGAATTTCTTCAGCGCAGTAACCACTAACGGAGCCTTGATGGTCGATGCGGAGTACTCCTTCGTATCCTCGCCTACCGACGCCGTGAGCCCTTTGTATGGACCGTCAATGACACGCAAATAGACACCTAAATCAATGCCATAGTTGTCGGAGAAACTCTTAGCCGCAGTATCGAGGACGTCCTGTGCATCAGACCAGGTGACTTCCTCGGAAGCATCCCAACCGTTATCTGGAGCATTAGGTTTTGTGGTAGCAGTGGTGGCCTTGGACCCGGTGGTGCTTGGGACATCGATGGTGCACCCCGCCAACAGAGTCGAGGCCGAAAGCGCAACAATGACCGAGGCGGAAGTAGCGCGAAGGGCTTTGGGGCGAAGTCGCATGCAAAACTCCTGGCTGCAGAAAACTGAAGACCAAAGGCACCTAGCGCAGTATGAACTGTCTGAGGTGAACAGGTGGATGAGATGCAGTGGTAACTGCTGTAAACCACTGAGAACTGTTGGAAGATTACCACCTTCCGAAAAATCTCGTTGCACTGGGGCGCAGCTTTTGTGCAACAATGGATTAAATATAGACATGATTAAAAGAATCAATGTCCAACGGTGCACCCAGGCAGTTGAGCTGCACATTTGATGCTTAATGCTTCAACGATGCCTCGTCCGAGACCGCTGCTAGAAATAGCGCACGGCACCGAAAATCGGAGGAAGTGAATCGCAATGAAGGAAAAGGTACATCGCTTGATGGACCGCATGCAGATTCGCCATGCCCATATGCGCAACACCTGGTATGGGCCGGTACTCTCCCCGGTTCTTCTCGTCGCAGGCTTCGTATTGCTCATTGTTGGCATTATCATTTTGCCAACTCCTGCTCCCGGATGGCTCTGCATCTTTGTTGCACTGGGAATTCTCTCGTTGGTGCATCCGCCGACACGTCGCCTGAACATCTGGTTGGCAGCAAAATTGGACGCCTTTTACGCCTGGTATGCGGAGCGTCATGTGGCAATGAAAGCAACACTTTTCCTGTTGCTAATGGCGTTTATGGCCGCTGTAATGGGCAGCGTCTACTACTTCATGGCTCCGGATGACTGGCCATACACCGACGCTTCAAGCTAGGAGCCTGAGCGCTTTCCAGGCTCCTAGTACAGTGCCCCTAGTCCAGTACTCCTAGTACAGTGCGCTAGCCATCCTCCGGCGTGCATCCAATGCCACTGGATCTGCGGTATCGAATAGCACAAGCAGCTCTAGTAGACGCGACTTGATGGCCTCACGGTCATCGCCAAACACCTGCGGGAGCAACTTCAACAAACGATCGAGCGCCTTCGCTGGATCGTCGACAAGCATCGTGACATCCGCGGCATCGAGGGCGAGCGCGACGTCCTTCGGCGCAGCGTCGGCCTTTGCAATTGGATCTGCGCTGCGATCGATTTTGGCAGCGCGGGCGAAGAAGGACACATTCGCGTGAGCGCGCTTCAGCCCCTGATTTGCGGGCTCGGACTGCAGCATAGCGTCATACAGCTCCAACGCTCCGTCGAAATCGCCCTCCTCGAGCAACTCTTCAGCCTGCTCCAAACGCGGGTCATCGGTGGGTACGGGATTGCCGAAGAAGTCAGTCGGCTCCGGAGCCTCCGGCCCGCTGCCCTCCCCAGCCATACGAGTTCCCGCCGGCAACCCCTTGAGACGACCCCGAGTGGCCTTCATAACCTGCGCCAGCCACTGCTCCAGCCAATCCCTGGTTTTCTCGCCGACAAACATGCCAATGGGACTGCCCATAGCCACAGCCGTGACTGTCGGCACTGCCTGCACACCGAATGCCTGGGCCAGCTGCGGATGCTCCTCAGCATCTGCCCACGCCAGGATCCAGTTCAAATTAGCCTCACGGGCCATGCCTTCTAGCTCAGCCCGAAGACGCAACGAATCAGCTGCTCCAGCCATGCCGATCAAGACAATAACCGGGACCTGCTCCGAGCGCAGAACGACTTCTGCCTCAAGGGTCTGCGGGACAATCTCAACTACAGGAGGAAGCCCATTTCCCTGATCACTGGTTGCCCGCTCGATCTCCTCTCGGCGCTTACGTTCGGCTTCGGCGCGCTGGTGGAGCTGCTCCAAATCAACCGTGCCGGGTGGTGGCGGCGGAGTCGAGCACTCGCGGTGACCGTGTGCTCCATGCGAGTGACCATGAGAATGGCCATGTGCGTGACCATGTCCAGCTGGCATCGTCAAAGGGGTTCCTCTCCAGTGTCGTCGTAAAGCCTATGTAAAGACCTATGTAGAGCCTACGTGTCCAATCCGAACAAGAGACTAGTCGGTGGCTTTCAGCGCATCCTCGACCGCATCCACTTTCGCACGCAGCTGCCCGGTGTATCCGTTGCGAATGTCCGCTTTGATGACCAGAGAAGTACGCGGACTGACACGGCTGACTGCTTCCGTGGCTCGCTTAATGACATCCATCACCTCATCCCATTCGCCTTCAACAAGGGTGAACATGGCATTGGTCTCGTTGGGCAGGCCAGATTCGCGCACAACACGCACGGCTTCAGCAACGGCCTCAGCCATTCCCTGCTCAGGATCGGAGAAAGTGGGGGCAACAGAAAATGCGACAATCATGGCGCCGATAATAGCGAGTACCCTGGAAACTATGAGTGAGACACAGATTCCCGTTCCCCATAAGTACGTAGTCGCTGTTGATCACGTCGGCGTCGCAGTCCCGGATTTTGATGCCGCTATTGAGTGGTACCGCGCAAACCTTGGTTTCATCAACTACCACGATGAAGTCAATGAAGAGCAGGGTGTCCACGAGGCCATGGTCGGCCCGGCCGACAAGGTTGAAGGTGGCACTCTGGTTCAGATTCTCGCGCCACTGAATGACCAGTCCACGATTGCAAAGTACCTGGACAAGAAGGGTCCAGGAATCCAGCAGTACGCAGTTCGTGTCACTGATCTGGAGGCGCTGATGGCGCACCTGAAGGAGCAGGGCACCCGGGTGCTGTACCCGGAGCCGAAGATCGGTACCGCAGGTTCGCGCATCAACTTCATCCACCCGAAGGATGCCGGCGGCGTCCTGCTGGAGCTCGTTGAGCCGGCTAAGTAAATCTATCCCCAGCGGCGCGTGATAGTGCGGTGAGCTCTATTGCGCCAGCAGTTAGTGTGCCAATGGCGCCGGTCATCGGCGCCTGCACCATAATCCTGCGGCCAAGCTACGATGTGCGAGGTCCCGGGCATGATTTCCTGGTCGCACCCTGGACAGCGATAAACCTTGTTCGACTGTCCAGCGCTGATGTTACGCACCGCAAAGTCCACGTCCTGCCAACCGGCAGGCCCAGATTCAGTGCGGGTGTTTTGGAAAGAACTGCCAAATGTGGGCAGGCTGCCGCGATTCTGGCCGTGGTTATTACGCCCGCCGCGTTGGTTGCCTCGTTGATTACCGCGCCGCTTGTGGTTTCGCCTAGGCATGGCTAGAACAACCGCAATTCATTGGACTCCAGGCCACGCAGGGCGTCGTAATCCACGGTCACACAGCGAATCCCACGATCCTCTGCCAGAGTCTTGGCCTGTGGCTTAATCTCCTGGGCAGCAAAAATCCCTTCCACCGGTGCCAGCAGCTCATCGCGGTTCAGCATCTCCAAGTAACGGGTTAGCTGCTCAACGCCATCGATACCGCCCCGACGCTTAACCTCGACTGCAACGGTGGCGCCGTTTTCATCGCGGCCAAGCAGGTCCACCGGTCCGATCGGGGTTGGGTATTCGCGCCTAATCAGGGTGTAGCCCTCGCCAAACGTTGTGAACTGATCTGCAAGCAGTTCCTGTAGATGCGCTTCTACCCCGTCCTTCTCCAGGCCAGGGTCCTCTCCCAGTTCGTACGTGCTATCAGCCAGCACCTTGCCGATAGTTATACGAAGCTGCTCGCCCTTCTTATTCTCGACGACCCAGAGCTTTTCACCAGTGTCTTCACCCGACTCGTCGAGAATATCCTTCTCCGTCAGCGTGCACGGCGGTGTCATCCAGTTTAGAGGCTTATATGCACGGTCGTCGGCATGCACAGAAACAGACCCATCGGCTTTCACCAACAGCAAGCGCGGGGCATGAGGCAGATGGGCATTCAAGCGACCGACATAGTCAACGGTGCATTCAGCAATCACAAGGCGCATTCCCCTACCCTAACGTGACTGCCGCGCGGGAGAAAACAATACCCACTAGAGCCTTAGCAATAGCCTGTCGTCCGAGGCTAATACTGACTTCCTCGGCCACGGTTATAAGCCGAACGGAAACGGCGCTCAATGTCTGTAGGAAACTCACGAGTCTGGCGTGACGACGGCTTCGACTCCACCCACGCCACCAGCGCAGTGTCCGAGGACGAGTCCACAGCAAACTCCCATTCGGTATTTTTCCCCGTTTTAATCCTGACTACCCGAAGCCCGGGCGCGAAAAAACCCGCCTCGATGTCAGTCGGATCTCGGCGATCCACAATAGTGACATCGTGACGGGCAAATTCGGCATCACAGCCAGGACGCAGCGAACGTAGCTTGTACATCTTCAACGTCGACTCGGAATAAACAATGACACCATGGCGCCAATGACTGCCATCACCTGCAGGAAGGCGACGAGCAATAACAGGAGTACCTTTTGCATGCAGGCTGGCGAAACGCCACAGGGCAAGGACCCCGCCGACGATCAACATCGCACCGATAATCATGAACATGATTGACATCATGGTTACGCTTGAAAACACTATCTGCCAGCCTCGCATCCGGGTGAATAGACGACGAACCTTGGTTCAAAAGCGCATTAGAGGCTTTTTACAAACCCTACCCGATTGTTGCACTGACATGAAAAATAACTAAGAAAAACGGGGCGGGAAGCTGGCAAGATTTCTCTTGCGAGCTCCCCGCCCCGTTTAAAGAAGCAGGAAGAATACGGTCGTGCGACCGGATGTTCAGGCGAACAGACTAGTTGGTGGAAGCGCGACGAGCCGCGCGGACCTCCGACTCAGCCTGAGCCTTTACTGCAGGGTCATCCGAAGTCAGGTTGGACTCGGCCTCGGAGAGGTTAACCTCGTCAGCCCAGACTGCCTTATCCGCGAGGATCGAAACCTTCGAGGTAGACACGGAAATGAACCCACCCTGTACCGAAGCGACAAGAACCTTGCCGTCTGCGGTCTTGATGGTCACCGTGCCGTTGTTGACCAGCTGGCCAAGCAACGGCTGGTGTCCGGGCAGCACGCCGATCTCACCCTCGGTGGTCTGGGCAGAGACCAAAGTGGCCTTGCCCTTCCAGAGCGGTCGCTCAACGGCAACCAGTTCAGCGGTGATTTCAGCCATGAGGATGCCCCTTACTTCTTCTGCATTTCAGCGTACTTCTTCTCGACATCGTCGAGGCCACCCAGGCCGTCGAAGGCCATCTCCGGGTAGTTGTCGAAGTCGCCCTTGCAGATGCGGTCGAAGGCAACGATGGTGTCCTTCAGCGGGACGTACGAACCAGGCAGACCCGTGAACTTCTCAGCAACGAAGAAGTTCTGACCCAAGAATCGCTGGATACGACGTGCACGCTGCACGGTCACCTTGTCCTCCTCAGACAGCTCGTCCATACCGAGGATGGCGATGATGTCCTGGAGTTCCTTGTTCTTCTGCAGGATGTTAATAACCTGCTGAGCAACTCGGTAGTGCTCCTCACCGACGATCGACGGCTCGAGGATACGAGAAGTCGAAGTCAGCGGGTTCACTGCCGGGTAAATACCCTTCGATGCAATCGAGCGGTCGAGCTCGGTGGTTGCATCGAGGTGGGCGAAGGTCGTTGCCGGAGCCGGGTCGGTGTAGTCATCGGCAGGCACGTAGACGGCCTGCAGAGAGGTAATCGAACGGCCCTTGGTGGACGTAATGCGCTCCTGCAGAACACCCATCTCGTCAGCCAGGGTCGGCTGGTAACCCACGGCGGAAGGCATACGACCCAGCAGGGTCGAAACCTCAGAACCGGCCTGGGTGAAACGGAAGATGTTGTCAATGAAGAGCAGCACGTCCTGGTGCTGAACATCGCGGAAGTACTCCGCCATGGTCAGACCCGACAGCGCGACACGCATACGGACTCCCGGCGGCTCGTCCATCTGGCCGAAGACGAGGGCGGTGTCCTGGAGAACGCCCATCTCTTCCATTTCCAGGAAGAGGTCGGTGCCCTCACGGGTACGCTCACCAACACCGGCGAAGACCGAAGTACCGGAGAACTCGCGTGCAATACGAGTAATCATCTCCTGGATCAGAACGGTCTTACCGACACCGGCACCACCGAACAGACCAATCTTGCCGCCCTTAACGTACGGGGTCAGCAGGTCGATGACCTTAATACCGGTTTCCAGAATCTCGGTCTTGCCCTCGAGCTGATCGAAGGCCGGCGGCTCACGGTGGATGCCCCACTGCTCGCCATCGCGACCCAGGCCCGGCTCGTCCAGGCAGTCGCCCATTGCGTTAAAGACGTGACCCTTGACGACGTCACCAACCGGAACCGAAATCGGCTTACCGGTGTCCTTGACCTCTGCACCGCGGACCAGGCCGTCGGTCGGGGCCATAGCAATGGTACGAACCATGTTGTCGCCGAGGTGCTGTGCAGTCTCGAGGACAATGGTCTTGGCGACCGAAGGAAGGGTAACTTCCACGGTCAGCGCGTTGTAAAGTGCCGGCAGTTCGTTACGCGGGAACTCCACGTCGACGACGGCACCGATGACACGCACAACACGGCCCACAGCCGTGGTGGTGTTCTGCTCACTTAGAGCTGTGCTCATATCTAGTCACTTTCTCCGCTGTCGTCGAGCGCACCGGCGCCACCGACGATTTCTGTGATTTCCTGGGTAATCTGTGCCTGACGTGCCTGGTTAGCAACACGCGAGAGGTCCTTGACCAGCTCGGTAGCGTTGTCCGTCGCGGACTTCATAGCGTTACGACGGGCAGCGGACTCAGAGGCAGCGGCCTCGAGCATCACTGCGAACAGGGTACGGGACACGTACTGCGGCAGAAGCTCTGCCAACAGGGTGTCTGCATCAGGCTCGAATTCGTAGTCCGGCTTGAGGTCATCTGATCCATCGGACAGCATGTCCTCGCCCTGAGCAATCTCGACATCCTCGTACACAGGCTCAATCGGGAGCATCTGGTGTGCACGCGGAATCTGAGAAAGCATGGACACGAATTCCGTGTAGACAACGTGGACCTGGTCGAAGCCCTGAACGGCCTCGCCGTTGGTGCCACGCAGGCCTTCGCGGTACTTGGCAGTGCCCTCGGCCGTAGCGTTGAAACCATCAATGAGGTGACGACGCACGTCGTGGGTTGCGGCGTAGTCCGGATCCTGGGAGAAGCCCTCCCACGTACCGGCGAGCTCGACACCACGGAAGTCGTAGTAGTCGGTGCCCTTACGGCCAGTCACGTAGAGAACGACCTCATGCCCCTGCTCTTCCAGAGCGGTACGCAGCTCTGCAGCCTTCTTCAGGACGTTGTGGTTGTAGCCGCCACACATGCCGCGGTCACTGGTGACAACCAGGACTGCAACACGCTGGTTACCCTCACGCTTTACGAGCATCGGGTGATCCAACGACGAAGCCGATGCGAGACGTCCGATGACCTTCTCGATTTCGTCGGCGTACGGCTGGGAGTCTGCTACGCGACGCTGCGCCTTGGTAATGCGCGAGGTTGCGATAAGCTCCTGGGCCTTGGTGATCTTCTTGGTCGAGTTCACCGACTTGATTCGGGCTCGAAGTTCACGAAGATTCGCCATGTCCTATTCCCTCCCTTCAATTGCGAAAACGGTCATTGAGTAGCTCAACCTGCCTAGTTCTGGGCAGTCTTGCGGGAGACCGTAATCTGCTGCTTCTTGAGCTCGCCCTCGTCGAGTGCCTCGACCGGAGCCTCGGAAGCCAGCGGTGCGCCCTCAGAAGTCTGGAAGGACTTCTTGAAGTTAGCGGTAGCGGACTTCAGAGCAGCCTTGGACTCGTCAGAGAAGGCGACGCCGCCGTCAATCTGCTCGAAGACTGCAGGCTGAGTGTCCTGCAGGTGCTCAAGCAGCTCGGCCTCGAAGCGACGGACGTCCTCAACCGGGACATCGTCGAATTCGCCCTCACCAGCGAGGTAGATGGAGGTCATCTGGTACTCGACCGGCTGCGGGTGGTTTTCCTTCTGCTTCAGCAGCTCAACCAGACGCTGACCGCGCTCCAGCTGACGCTTGGAGGCATCGTCCAGGTCGGATGCGAACATTGCGAATGCTTCCAGGTCGCGGTAGGACGCGAGGTCCAGACGCAGGTTACCGGAAACCTTCTTCATGCCCTTGGTCTGTGCGGCACCACCAACACGGGAAACCGACACACCGACGTTAATAGCCGGGCGGACACCCTGGTTGAACAGGTCGGACTCGAGGAAGACCTGGCCATCGGTAATGGAAATGACGTTGGTCGGAATGAAGGCCGACACGTCGTTTGCCTTGGTCTCGATGATCGGCAGTGCGGTCAGCGAGCCTGCACCCATGTCGTCGGAGAGCTTCGCAGCACGCTCCAGCAGACGGGAGTGGAGGTAGAAGACGTCACCCGGGTAAGCTTCGCGTCCCGGCGGGCGACGCAGCAGCAGCGAGATGGCACGGTATGCCTCTGCCTGCTTAGTCAGATCATCGTAAATGACCAGGACGTGCTTGCCCTGGTACATCCAGTGCTGACCCAGTGCGGCGCCTGCGAATGGTGCAAGCCACTTGAAGCCTGCGGCATCCGACGCCGGGGCAGCAACGATGGTGGTGTACTCGAGTGCGCCCTGCTCCTCGAGGGTCTGGCGCACACCAGCAATGGTGGAGCCCTTCTGACCGATAGCAACGTAGATGCATCGCACCTGCTTGCTCGGGTCACCGGACTCCCAGTTAGCCTTCTGGTTCAAAATGGTGTCCAGGCAGACCGCGGTCTTACCGGTCTTACGGTCACCAATGATCAGCTGACGCTGACCACGACCAATTGGGGTCATTGCGTCGATGGCCTTAATACCAGTAGCCATCGGCTCTTCAACCGGCTGACGCTGCAGCACGGTCGGTGCCTGCAGCTCGAGGACGCGGTCCTCTTCAGCCTCAATGTCGCCCAGGCCGTCAATCGGCTGGCCCAGGGGGTTAATTACGCGACCGAGGAACTTGTCCCCGACCGGAATCGAAAGGACGTCACCCGTCCGCTTTACCTCGTCACCCTCTTTAAGCGACTCGAAGTTACCCAGCACCACAACGCCGACCTTGTCGGTGTCAAGGTTCTGAGCGACGCCAATAACGCCGCCCGGGAACTCCAGAAGCTCATTCGTCATGACCGACGGCATTCCCGAAACCTGGGCGATACCATCAGCTGCACTGATAACAACGCCAACCTCCTCACGGGAGGCCTCCGGGGAGTAGCTCGAGGTGTAGTTCGCAATCGCGCTACGGATCTCGTCGGAGGAGATCGTCAGCTCCGCCATGTTCTTCCTGCTCTCGGTAATATTCTTCCAGTGATTAATCGTCTAAACCATCCGTCAGCCGAGGCCGACGCGCAGCTTCTCAAGCTTTGTTGAAAGGCTACCGTCGATGACCTCGTCGCCAACCCGGATGACCAGTCCACCGAGAATCGACTTGTCGATCACGGTGTGGATGGACATCGCCTTGCCGTAGACTCGGCCGAGCTTGTCCGCCAGTGCTCGCTCTTGCTCGTCAGAGACGGCCGTGGCACTGGTCACGCGAGCGACGACGTGGTTCCGCAGGCCGGCGGCTAGCCGGGACAGGGAGTCAATGTCGTCCGCGGGGCGCTTGGATGGGCGGCCAACAGCCTGCAGTGCCAGGGTTTCGGTCACGGAAGTGACCTTGCCGTACAGCACAGAGGCGAGGAGCCCACGCTTGGCTTCGGGGGTTGCGGCCTTGTCGGCCAGCAGCTGTTCAAGCTGCGACTGCTCAGCCAGGATGTGTCCCAGTTGGAACAGCTCAGACTCAACAGTCTCAAGCTGTCCCTGGCCTTCGGCAGAGCGAAGGAGGGCTCGACGGCCCAGCTCTACCAAACCCTCACGCATTTCACGCGGGGTGGACCATACCTGCGCGGCAGCATCCACGACGAGGTTAAGAGTCGTCTCAGATACCTTGCCCGCGAACAGGCTCCGGACAAGGCCGGAACGCTGTTCCGCAGTCGCCGAGGTGTCGGCGACAGCGACACGCAGGCCGCGGTCGGAGTCCAGGACCTCGACGATGTCGAAAAGCTCGGAACCAGTCTGAGCAGCCTGAGCAACAGCGACATTGTCGCCACCGATAGCGGCGTCCAGTCGCTGGCTAAGGGCTGCCAGGGATTCGCGGCTTGCTGCGTGCATGTCGCCTACTTTCCGGCCGGGGCCACGGTGTCAAGGTTGGACAAGAAGTTGTCAATCGTCGACGAGTTACGAACGTCGTCGGAAAGCTGCTCGCCCAGAAGGCGCTCAGCGAGATTGATGGAGTTCTGGCCCATTTCCTTACGCAGCTCTGCGACTACCTGCTCACGCTGGGCAGCGAGCTGCTTCTCACCGGACTCGATGATTCGTGCGCTCTCGTCATTAGCCTTGGTCGTAGCGTCTGCAATGATGCGCTGACCCTGTGCACGGGCTTCGTCGCGAATCTTTGCTGCTTCAGTACGGGCCTCTGCGAGCTGACTGTTGTACTTTTCCAGAGCGGCCTTGGCTTCAGCCTGTGCAGCTTCAGCGCGTTCAATGCCGCCCTCAATCCGGTCCTCCCGCTCGGTCAGGACCTCCTGGAACTTCGGAAGAACGAGCTTCCAGAAGAGAACCAGGATAACTACCAGCGGGACAACGGACCAGACGATGTCATAGGTCTTTGGCAGCAGCGGGTTAATGGACTCTCCCATCGGGAGGTCACCCGCCGCTAGCAAAAAGGTGAAATCTGTCATGGTTTACGTGTTCTCCGCTTGAAGGTCCGGACTTAGAAAACGAAGCCTGCGACCAGGCCGATCAGGGCGAGAGCCTCAGTGAAGGCGATACCCAGGAACATGGTGGTACGCAGCTGGCCGGCCATCTCAGGCTGGCGTGCCATACCCTCAACGGTCTTGCCGGCGACGATACCGATACCGAGGCCCGGGCCCAGGGTGGACAGACCGTAACCGATGGTCTTCAGGCCAGCGTTGGTGTCGACAGCCTGGACAGCGTCCTGGGCGGAGAGGATGACGTCGTTCATTATGAACCGTTCCCTTTCTTAAAGGATGGCCCCGGATTAAAGATTGTTCTAAGTAGGCCCGGGGCTTTTGTGGGTCAAGTGGGTCTTGCTATTAAATTTGCGAGGCCTTGTTGCCGAAGTTGCGGCCTCATTAGTTATGGGTTAGTGCTCGTCTGCGTGCAGCGACAGTTCGATGTAGACGGCGCTCAGCAGGGCAAAGATGTATGCCTGCAGGAAAATCACCAGCATCTCGAACAGCGTGAATGCTACCGCAGCGACAAGGGTCAACCCGGACAGGGCGGTCCAACCATTCAGCTGCCAGAAGAAGAAGTTCGTGGCACCGAAAAGCAGGACTAGAACCATGTGGCCCGCCAGCATGTTGGCCATCAGACGGATGGTCAGCGTAACTGGGCGGAGAACGAAGTTGGAGAAAATCTCGATCGGCACCACGATGAGGTGGAGTACCGGTGGCAAGTTCGGAATAACGACTGCCGACTTCACAAACTTGAAGAAGCCCATCTTCTTCGAGCCCGCGTAAATGAAGGCAACGTATGCGAACAGGGCCAGAACCAGTGGCATACCGATTCGGGCGTTCGGCGAAATATTGAGGCCAGGAATAATAGCCGCAATATTCATCGAGATAACAAGGAAGAAGATGGTGGCCAGAACCGGAAGGAAACGACGCCCCTCCTTCTTACCCAGAATCTCCTCCGCGATGTGGATGCGGACGAAGTCCAGCATCAACTCCGCAACGTTCTGCAGACCAGTCGGCACGAGCTTCGGACGACGCATTGCGACGACGAAGAACACGGCGACGATCACGGCCATCAAAAGACGAACAATCATCAGGCGGTCCATGGCGTACCAGTCGCCACTGCCACCTAAAATGAAGTCGCCAAATTGTTCACCCGGGAAATACTCCTCCTGCAAGTTGGGTGAGTGAAACTCACCCCGCATCTCGGCAAGTGTTGTAACGCTCAGCGTTCTCTCCCGTGATTGGGCCGCTAGAACTATTGTCAAGCGGTGCGAAGGACGTCATTTAACGTGTCGCGCCGCGGATTCCATTCGCTCATCAGCACGGCGCTCACGGGGACCGTACCTGTGGAAATGATAGTTATTTCGCTACAGGCCGTCTTACCCGAAACTCAGGATAACAGTTCTGACTCATTTTCCCCACCCGGTACACCCCCGCGTTTCCGACCCCGAAACCAACAAAGAGGCCGACCCCCGCTGTGGGTTTCGGCCTCTATTTGTGGCATCTTCTGCACAAACTGGACAATATGCTTATTACCTGCGGTTTTAGAGGCGCATTGCAGCCTCTCAGCAGGTCAACAAGTTATTAACGAGCTATTCGTCCTTCATTGGTTGCACATAAGTGAGGTTAGATTGCGACATTCCCCACACTTCTGCACCCAGCGTCACCATCAGCGTGAGTACAACAGTGACGAAGAAAGTCATGTTGTCATAAAACTCAAGATTTCTAATAACAACCAGGACACCGATCAATACGACAATCTTCAACAACCAGCCACCCAGTACAACGGCAAGCGTGACGGACGGCGAAGTTCGAGCAGTAAAGAGGATGCCTAGAACGGTAAGCAATACGAAGCTTCCGCTAATGCCCGCACCAAGGAGTACGCCCCAGACACCGGGCATACCGTTTTTGCCACCCCAGACCAGCAGCGAAAGCACGGTAATCACAGCGAGCGCGATTGCGCCCGAGCGAGCAGCAGCCAGCAGCGGTCGCCGCGAATCGTCGTATTTAGACTCGGGCTCCGGAGTTGTTTTTTCAGTCACGGTCGAAGATTGTACCTTCTGCGTCCACGTCGACGTCTTATAACCTGCCGGACCCCACTTCCACTTCTGGGACGCGCTCCCGTTGAACGGTCGTCGGCAAGCGCATTGCGACGGCGGAGGGTGAAGACAACCGCGATGATAAGCAGGATCCCGAAGGTGAGAGCGACAAATTCAAAGGGGAAAATGGTGGTGGCAACGGCGGCGTACGCGACGACCGACACCCATAGGTAAAGCACTAGCACCACGCGGCGATGACTGTGTCCCATCGACAGGAGGCGGTGGTGAATATGCATTTTGTCGGGTGAGAAGGGTGACTTGCCCTGGCTGACGCGGCGAACGACAGCAAGCAGCAAGTCGAGCATTGGCACGCTAATTGCTGCGATGACGACCACAACCGGCGAGATTAGAGCGATGACGTCAGCGGTGCCGTACATGGAGGGCGCGATGCGTCCCGACGCCGACACCGATGCCGCTGCGAGCAGCAAGCCGATCATCATGGCACCGGAATCGCCCATGAAAATGCGTGCGGGCTCGAAGTTGTGCGGCAAGAAGCCCAGGCAAGCGCCGAGGAGGCACGCGGAAATCATCGCGGGTGGATAGGCAGACACGGTTCCGCCTTGGTCGTGAAGCATGACCATCGAATAGACAAGGATTGCAGCTGCGGCGATCATGCCGAGTCCAGCTGCGAGACCATCGATGCCGTCAACAAAGTTGAAGGCGTTAATCAATGCCACAGTAAATAGGACAGTCAAGACTGTGGACATGATTGGATCGAGAATGAGCGTGGCGCCGCCACTGAACGGGATATAGAGCAGATACCAATTGACGCCCATAAATGACATCAAAAGTGCCGCCGCGACCTGCCCCACCAACTTCGTGAGGGCATCTAAGTCAAAGAGGTCATCCCAAATACCGACGATTAGCAAGAGCGACGCGGCCGCCACAACTGCCCTCATATCTGGAGTCATGGGCGGAAAACCACGGTTGAGAGCCGGCATCACCGAGGCAAGGGCGATAGCTGCGACCACCCCGGAGTACATCGCCACGCCTCCGAGCCTGGGCTTCGGAATATCGTGGACATCGCGCGTGCGGGGCGCATCCAACCAGCCCGAGCGGACCAGCACATAACGCACCACTCCAGTGAGCAAATAACTGACAGCAGCGGAAACTAAAACGAGCATGGCGAGCTCGCGGATGGGCACACCTGCCCCACCCGACTGGGCTGCCAATAAGCTCATGTCCGCCACTAGGTACTACTCACCCACACAATCGCTGCAGATACTAAACAGGAAAAGCCTTAGGTAGACAAGACTACTGCCCCAGCAGTCGCTCGGGCGTAGTACTCAAAACCTCGGCAACCGCCGCTGCTGACACAGCGCCTTCGCGCAGAATCCGCGGCACTGGAGTCGAGATATCGACAATCGTCGATGGGGTGCCAATCGTGGCTTCGCCGCCGTCGACGTAGACAGCCGCTTCCCCACCCAACATCTGCTTGGCACGCACGGCATTGGTGGCCGGTGCCTGGCCGGAGATGTTCGCACTGGACACGGCCATCGGACCGGTGCGGCGCAGAATCTCGATAGCAATTGGGTGCAGCGGCATGCGCAGCATGACCGTACCCGCGGTATCACCAAGGTTCCACGGCAAGCTCGGCGCCTGGTTCACAACCAGCGACAGTCCGCCCGGCCAGAAAGCCTCCACCAGCGTGCGAGCAGCTGGCGAGTATTCGCGGACGAGCCCCTCAATCGTGTTCCAGGAACCCACGAGCACCGGTACCGGCATATCCGGGCCGCGGTGCTTGGCACGCAGCAAGGAGGCAACGGCCTGGTTATCAAAGGCATCGCAGCCAAGGCCGTAGACGGTATCGGTAGGCATAACGACCAGCCGTCCTGCCTTCACTGCATCTACTGCTGCTGCAATTGCGCGTTCGCGGTTTTCATCTGTGCTGCAGTCCATAATCCTGCTCATCAGATTTGTGCTCCTGCTTCAAAGTTTGCTTTTAAGATCAATTTTTGCGTCCCACCGTAAAACGGTCACGGCCCGCAAAGTCACGGTGGACCTCTACATCAGCGTAATCCCAGGTGTCCTTTAGCAGTGAACTGACATCGTCTCCTGAAGAGTCATCGTGCTCGATGCCGATGACTCCACCCGGCCGCACCAGCGCATCCACTAGGTTCATCATAGGTCGAATGACATCTAGCCCATCGTCGCCGCCGAAGACCGCAGAGTGCGGATCAGCTCTCACTTCGGGGTCAACTTCGGTGTCTTCGGGCACATATGGAGGGTTGGACACAACAATGTCGGTCTCGCCTACCCATTCTGCGAGCTCAGCGCCATCATCAATCAGCTGAACATCCGTGACATCGCCAGCAATCAGACGCACACGCCCATCGCCGTACGTCTCGATATTCTTCGCAGCCCACGCCCGTGCCCGCTCAGAGAGCTCCACAGCCACCACGTCCGCTTCGGGTACGGCATCGGCGATCGCCAACGCCAACGCACCGGATCCAGTACACAAGTCAACGATTTTCGGCTTGACGACGCCACTTGCGACCAGTTCACGGGCTCGATCGATTGCCCACTGCGCGAGCAGTTCCGTCTCCGGCCGGGGTACAAAAACACCGGGCCCGACCTGTAGTTCCAGGCTCATCATCGGCGCCGTACCGAGGATGTGCTGCAGTGGCTCACGAGCCACTCTGCGGGCCAGTATCTCGGCCAGATACTTGCGACCGTCCTCATCGGTGTACGGTTCGTCTCCGCGGAAGATAATGTCTGCCGATCCCGCATCGACTGCGGCTGCAAATAGCGCCCGTGCGTCGGCATCCGGAGAAGCCAGCGCCGCGTCGTCAAGCGTGCGACGCGCATAGCGAAACAGCTCGCCGAGAGTACGGACGGAATCCGGTAACGTCGGCGAGCTATTTTCTGCGGGCGTGGGGCTACTCGGCTTCAAGACGCTCAGCGCGCTCCGCGTCGTGGAGGGCCTTGAGCAGGTCATCCATGTCGCCGCCCAGCACCGAGTCCAGGTTGTGAGCCTTGTAACCGATGCGGTGATCGGAAACGCGGTTCTCCGGGAAGTTGTAAGTGCGGATGCGCTCGGAGCGATCCATGTTGCGCACCTGAGACTTACGCTGGTCAGAGGCAGCCTCGGCGATCTCCTCTTCCTTCATCTGCTGCAGTCGAGCAGCAAGGACCTGCATAGCGCGGGCCTTGTTCTGAATCTGCGAGCGTTCCTTCTGACAGGTAACAACGAGACCAGTCGGAAGGTGCGTCAGGCGAACGGCGGAGTCAGTCGTGTTAACACCCTGACCGCCCTTACCGGAGGAGCGGTAGACGTCGACACGCAGATCCTTTTCATCAATCTGGATGTCTTCGACCTCGTCGGGCTCCGGGTAGACCAGCACACCAGCGGCGGACGTTTGAATACGGCCCTGAGATTCGGTAACCGGCACGCGCTGCACGCGGTGGACGCCACCTTCAAACTTGAACACGCTCCACGCACCGTCGCGGGACGGAGTCTTGGCTCGGATGGACATAGTCATGTCCTTCACGCCGCCGAGATCAGACTCGGACAGACCGAGAATCTCGGTGGTAAAGCCGTGCTTTTCTGCATAGCGCTGGTACATGCGAGCGAGCTCACCTGCGAAGAGCGCAGCCTCCTCACCGCCGGCACCGGACTTGAGCTCCATAACGATGTCATCGCTGTCGTGCGGATCGCGCGGAGCCAGCAGGTCGGCGAGCTTCTCCTCGAGTTCCTCTGCCTCGGCAGCGAGACGCTCAGCCTCAGCTGCGAACTCGGAGTCCTCGTATGCCATCTCGCGAGCTGCCTCCAGGTCATCCTGGACCTCAGTCAGCTTCTTGTGAGTCTGAATGACCGGCTGCAGCTCATTGAAGCGCTTGCCGACCTTACGGGCAGCCTTCGGGTCGTTGTGCAGCTCGGGGTCAGCCAGCTGCGCCTCGAGCCCGTGGTATTCGGAGAGGATGTCGTCAACTGCGGAAACCTGATTAGCCATTGAATATTCCTTCAGATTGTGATGGGTGAAATGCTGGTTGGTGCTGTGGTTTGCGGCTAACCCCAGCTAAAGCATGTCGTCCACATCAACGTCGGCGGCCATTGGTGCAGAAGAAGCCACCTGCATCAGGAATTCCTTGTTATTCCGGGTCTTCTTCAGCTGCTTAATCAACAGGTCAATAGCAGCCTGCGACTCCAGCGCGGAGAGGATGCGGCGCAGCTTGTGCATAATGCGAGCCTCCTCCGTGCTGAGCAGTAGCTCATCCTTACGAGTACCCGACGGGTTGACATCCACTGCCGGGAACACGCGGCGCTCGGAGATTTTACGGTCGAGCTTCAGCTCGGCGTTACCGGTGCCCTTGAACTCCTCGAAGATAACAGTGTCGCCTGCGGAACCGGTCTCCACCATCGCGGTGGCGATGATGGTGAGGCTGCCGCCTTCTTCGATGTTTCGGGCAGCACCCAAGAAGCGCTTCGGCGGGTACAGAGCGTTGGAGTCCACACCACCGGAGAGGATTCGTCCCGATGCCGGCGAAGAGTTGTTGTACGCACGGCCAAGGCGGGTAATGGAGTCCAGCAGTACGACGACGTCCTGCCCCTGTTCCACCAGACGCTTTGCACGCTCAATAGCCAACTCGGCCACTGCCGTGTGATCTGACGGCGGGCGGTCGAAGGTAGAAGCAATAACCTCGCCACGGACACTGCGCTGCATGTCGGTGACTTCCTCCGGGCGCTCGTCGACAAGCACGACCATCATGTAGCACTCGGGGTTGTTCGTCGCGATAGCGTTCGCAATGTTCTGCAGGATCGTGGTCTTACCGGCCTTCGGCGGCGAAACGATGAGCGCACGCTGACCCTTACCAATCGGCATAATCAGGTCGATGACGCGAGTGGTGAGAATCTTCTGCTCGGTCTCCAGGCGCAGGCGACGGTTCGGGTACAGCGGGGTGAGCTTAGCGAAGTTCGGCCGCTGCTTTGCCTGCTCCGGATCGATGCCGTTTACAGTTTCGACCTTGACCAGCGGGTTGTACTTGCGGCGATTACGGCCGTTGCCATGAGTGACCTGGCCCGAGCCATTCTCACGCGGCATGCGGACCTGACCAGTGACGGCGTCGCCCTTGCGCAGACCGTATTTACGAACCATTTGCGCGGACACCAGCACATCGTTAGAGCCCGGCAGGTATCCGGACGTGCGCACGAATGCGGTCTTGTTATCTAGCACATCGACGATGCCAGCCACCGGCTGGAGAACGTCATCCTCGCGGATCTCGTCCTGACCGCCGTGTCCCCCACCGTTGTTATCGCGTCCGCGACGGTCGCGGCGATTGCGACGGTTGCGGCGGTTACGGTTGCCACGACCGTCATCGTCATGGTTATTGCGGTCGTTATTGCGATTGTTGTTGCGACCGCGGCGGTTGTTGCGGTTGCCGCGGCCTTCATCGTCGTTGTCTCGATCGTGGTTGTTGCGATCGTTGCGGTTATTACGGTCGTTGCGATCACCGCGGTCATTACGATCATTACGATCGTTGCGATTGTCGTTGCGATCACCGCGGTCGTTGCCGTTATCGGAATCGTCGCGGCTATCGTTGCTGCGATCGTCCTGATTCTCCTGCTCGCGCTGACGAGCACGGTTACGACGATTTCGACGCTGCTGAGAACGGGACATCTCCTCGCGACCATCCGCGTTGGCGTCGTCTCGCTTGTCGTTGCCCTTGTCGCTCTTGTCGGCGCTCTTACTGGAACCCTTATCCGCGCTTTCCGACGGCGATTCCTTGGCATCCTTCGCCTTGGAGCCGGTATCCGCAGCCCCAGCCGCAGCCTTCTTCGCGCGAGATTTCCGAGCTGGAGCGGAACCAGCAGCCGGGGCACCATTCTTAATGGCCTCAATCAGCTCATGCTTGCGCATGGCGGAGATGCCGCGAATGCCCTTGCTGGAAGCGATTTCACGCAGTTCTGCCATTCGGAGGGCCGCAAGATTCTCTGGGCCGCCTGCCGTGGCAGTGGTGTCCGTATCGGTCACGGATGTCCTTTCATCGACCTTCCCTGCAGTCACTCTCTACAGGGGGCTATGTCATTGACACTTTTTCGCTCTTACTGCCCGCCACCGCGTGTGCTCCGTCGTCGAACCTTTACCACGTGCGGAAAAGTAGCCGCAGCTGACGGGAAACTATCGAAAAAGCCAGGCAAAAGACCTCGACGTTGAAACTAAACCGAGGCATCTTGCCTACATTATTTCCGCATCTCAAACCCGAGCGTCCGGGCTGAAGATGGTTAGGAAATTTTAGGTCCACAGCACCGCAAGACTATGTAGTCGCACTACTGATTTATGTGTTTTCAATGTCACGTTGCGCCATCGCGTTGTGTGAACAACTGCGAAGGTCAACGGCATGCGGAGTACATGAAGAAGTACGTATCTAGCCGCGTATTGAAAACGACCTATTGCCCAAGGATAGTCACCAAATAGTCAGGTAGCAACACTAGTTCTCACCTGCGTTTCGCTAGGTCGCGGGGCTGTGAGTCGGTACTGTAGAGCTCATGCGCAGTACGATGCCTCATATTCCTCTCAATATCGCTCAGATTGTGGAATACGGTCGCACCATTCACGGTCGGACTCCGGTGACCTCCTGGAACAGTGACGGCCCCGAGACCACCACTTTTGCCGCCATCGCCGCACGCGCTAGTGCGCTGGCACATGCACTTCGCGATGAGCTCGGCATCGACGGGGATCAGCGCATCGCTACCCTGATGTACAACTGCGCCGAACACTTCGAGGTCTTCCTCGGCGTCGCCTCCATGGGCGCGGTATTCCAGCCGCTGAACAAGCAGCTCATGCCGGATCAGATTGTGCACATTATCAATCACGCCGATGACCAGGTCATCATCGCGGACCCGACCGAGATCGAACTACTCGCCGAGGTTCTTCCGCACTGCCCGCGCGTCCGCGCTGTCATCATTATCGGTATCGGTGATCTGTCTGACGTGGCTGAGCAACTGCCGGATGGTATCCCGTGGTACTCCTACGAATCGCTCATCGACGGACGCCCCAGCCGCTTCGACTGGCCTGAGCTCGATGAAAACTCCGGTGCAGCCATGTGCTATTCGACGGGCACCGAGGGCGCACCTAAAGGTGTCGTCTACAGCCACCGTTCGCTGTACTTGCACAGCCTGAATATGCGCACCACTGACTCCTTTGCCATCTCGCATGGAAACCCGTGGCTTTGCTGTGTGCCCATTTATCACGTCCTGTCCTGGGGCGTGCCGCTGGCCTCCTTCATGTGCGGGGCGTCGCTAATCTTCCCCGGCGCGGACCTGTCCGCACCGCGTCTGGCAGAAATCATCGAAACCTCAATGCCGCGCGTAGCTCAGGGCGTGCCGACGCTGTGGATTAACCTCATGGCACACTACCTCAGCAATCCTCCGAAGCGCATGAGTCTGCAGGAGATTTTCTCGGGCGGTTCTCCTGTCCCACCTGCATTGATTCGGCTATGGGAAGAGCGCTACGGTGTCGATGTCATCCACTTCTGGGGCATGACCGAGACTTCGCCTATCGGTACCGTGGCACGACCTCCGTACGGCGCCTCCGGTGAGGCCCGCGAACGCTACCGTGTCAGCCAAGGACGTTTCCCGGACATCATGCAGTTCCGCATTGTTGATGACAACGACCGCGTGCTCGACCTGCATGACCGCAACCAGGGTGAGCTGCAGGTGCGCGGCAACACGGTCACCGGAGGCTACTACAGCTCTCCGGAGGCTCAAGATGGAGGCACCGCGCACTTCTTCCGCGGTGCGGAGGTCGACGAGGCTAGCGAACAGTTCACCGAGGACGGGTGGCTCCGCACTGGCGATGTCGGCTCGATTACTCACGACGGCTACCTGACTATTCATGACCGTGCTCGCGATGTCATTCGTTCCGGTGGCGAGTGGATCTACTCCGCTCAGCTGGAAAACTTCGTAATGGAAAGCCCACAGGTACTCGAGTGCGCGATTATCGGCATGCCAGATAAAAAGTGGGGTGAGCGCCCACTGGCCATTACGGTGCTGATGCCGGAAGTTGAACAGAGCAAGGAGACCGCTGAAATGCTCCGCGATGAACTGCGGCCAAAGCTGCCAAAGTGGATGCTGCCGGAGTACTGGGCCTTCGTGGACTCAATCGATAAGACCTCAGTGGGCAAGTTCGACAAGAAAGACCTGCGCTCGCACTTGAGCGCAGGTCAGTACAGCATCGTGAAACTGAAGGGGCCGGGCGAAAAGTAGGTAGCAGGCTAAGCCACTGGCCCGGCACCTGGCCGCAGCTGCGGCTTAGCCGTCGACCACGACCTTAACCGGCTCACCGATTCCCAGCTCCATGACCTTGATGCCAGCCTCGCGGGCATCGTCCAAGATCTTCTCATCTACTGCAGTAGTTCCCAGAACCATACAGGTCGGACCAGCACCCGAGAGGAATGCCGCGTAGCCACGGTTGCGCAGGCGGTTGACCCACTCTGCGGTCACCGGCAGCACGTCGGAGCGGTACGGCTGGTGCAGGCGATCTCGCGTTCCCTCCCACAGCAGTTCCGGGTGGGACTGCAGCGCTGCGGTCATAACCGCAGTACGAGAGACATTGAAACGAGCGTCGACATGCGAAACATCGCTCGGCAGCACCTGACGAACTGCATTCGTGGAGGCGTGGAATGCCGGTACGAGTGCGGTCGCCTGAATGGACTCATGCACCGGAATGCTCACTGCTCGGTACTGGGGCGCGGTGCGACCATCGACAGGCTTGTCGGTCCAGCTGACCACTGCCCCGCCGAGGACGGATGCACCAGCGTTATCCGGGTGGCCTTCGAATACCGAGGATTCTTGGATTACCTGGTCGTCGGTAAGCGGGAAGCCCGCCAGACCGTTAGCGGCAGCGACACCAGCAACGGCGGCGGCTGCGGAAGAGCCTAGACCGCGCGACTGCGGAATGGTGTTGTGGCAAATAACCTTCAGCCCCGGTGCCTCGACACCTGCGGCGCGAAGGCCCGCGCGAATCGCGCGCAAAACCAGATTAGATTCGTTGCGCGGCAGGTCGACTTCGCCCTCGCCGTGAATTTCAACGACGACACCGGACTCGATGACCTCGACCTCGACGATGTCGTAGAGCGCAACTGCCAACCCCAGGGTGTCGAAGCCCGGGCCCAAGTTCGCTGACGAACCTGCAACCGTGACGGTGACCTTCTGACCCGGGAAAAGCTCCTGTGCCATTTAGATATCCATTCCTTCGATACGAATGACGTTGTTGACGGCCAAAACCGCGTCGTTGGCGCGCAATTCGTCGACCGTTGCTTCCAAATCCTTCTCCAGTGCCTTGTGGGTCACGATGACCAGGCGAGCGCCGTTGGCGCCCTCTTCCTGGCGGACGGTGCGCAGGGAGATGTTGTGATCAGAGAAGGTACGAGCGACATCGGCAAGCACTCCGACACGATCGTCGACGTGCAGGTCGATGTGGTAGCGGGTGCGAACGTCACCGAAGTCGAGAATCGGCAGGTTAGCGTAGGTGGAATCTCCCGGTGCGCGACCACCGTGGACAATGTTGCGAGCAGCTGCAACGAGGTCACCGAGCACTGCGGAGGCGGTCGGATTACCACCAGCGCCGTTGCCGTAGAACATCAGGCGACCAGCGGCCTCGGCCTCAATGAAGACAGCGTTGAAAGACTCACGCACAGTTGCCAGCGGGTGACGACGTGGAATCAGCGCTGGGTACACGCGGGCGGAAATGGACTCCTTGCCATTTTCGTCCGTAACCCGCTCACAGGTAGCCAGCAGCTTAATGGTGCAGTCTGCGCTCTTGGCGGCTGCGATGTCGTCAGCGGTGATCTCGGTAATACCCTCGCAGTGAACATCATCAGCAGTCACGCGGGTGTGGAATGCCAGGCTGGCCAGAATAGCTGCCTTGGAAGCGGCATCGTGGCCCTCGACGTCTGCAGTCGGGTCGGCCTCGGCGTAACCCAGGCGGGTGGCCTCTGCCAGCATCTCGTCGTAGTCCGCACCAGTGGAGTCCATCGCATCAAGGATGAAGTTGGTAGTGCCGTTGACAATACCCATGACCTTATTGACAGTGTCACCGGCCAGCGAACGGCGCAGCGGCCCGACGACCGGGATAGCTGCAGCCACAGCTGCCTCAAAGAACAGGTCGACACCCGAGGAATCGGCAGCCTCAGAGAGCTCCTCGCCGTGAGCGGCGACGAGTGCCTTGTTGGCGGTCACGACCGACTTGCCGGCACGCAGTGCCTCCAGCACAACGCGACGTGGGTAATCAATGCCGCCGATGACCTCGACTACCAGGTCAACGTCATCGCGCTGAACCAGCGAAAAAGCATCATCGGTAAGAAGATCCTGATCCACATTCGGACGCGGCTTGGTCTTGTCGCTCACAGCAATACCAACGACCTCGACCGGGCCGCCGATGCGGCGCTCGAAGTCCTCAGCCTTCTCGTTGAGCAGGCGGTAAACCTCAGTACCGACTGTGCCAAGACCTAAAATAGCGACACCAACTTTGTGGCCCTCGCCCTTTCCAGGATTATTCGTTGCGGCAGTCATCGTGGCGTTTCACACTCCAGGCTTAGTAAGTCTTGTACGGTTTCTCGTCTTAATATTTGGGTCACTTGACCATCGCATACCGACACTACTGGTGGTCGCGTCAGCATGTTGTAGCGGCTGGCCATTGCGTAACAGTATGCCCCAGTAGCAGCGAGCGCGAACAGATCACCCTCGACAATGTCGTTCGGGTAGTTCGCATCGTTAATCAGAATGTCTCCCGATTCACAGTGCTTTCCGACGACGCGGGTGGGAATCCTGGAACCGGACACCTCGCGATTAACAACGCGACCATCATAGTTCGAGCCGTAAAGCGCCGGACGAATATTGTCGCTCATGCCGCCATCGACCGATACGTAACGACGGGTCATGCCGTCATCGATGGTCACATCCTTCAAAGTGCCCACTTCGTACACCGTGACCATGGACGGGCCAACGATGGCACGACCTGGTTCAACAGCCACTGCCGGAGTCGCAATGCCGATATGCTGCGCAAGCTTGTCCACAGCAGTGAGGATCTCGTCGGCAAGCGGAGCAACGTCGAGGGGCTGCTCGCCTGCGGTGTAGGCGATTCCGAAACCGCCACCGAGGTCGAGGGTGTTGAAGTGTTCCGAGATTTCAGTGCCGTGACGTTCGACCAGCTTTTCCACCAGTGAGAACACGCGCTCGGCGGCGAGAATGAAACCGTCGGAATCGACAATCTGGGAGCCGATGTGGCAGTGCAGACCAACTAGGCGCAGATTGTCGTCCTCTTCTACGAGGTTGGCAGCTTCCAGCGCCGAACCGGACGCGAGGGAAAAGCCGAACTTTTGATCTTCATGCGCAGTAGCAATGAACTCGTGGGTGTGCGCTTCCACACCGGGCTTCACGCGAACGAGCACGTCCTGCACCACGCCTGCTTCAGCCGCTACCTCGGACAGGCGACGTAGCTCCGAACGGGAGTCAAGCACAATCTTGCCCACGCCGGCGGAAATAGCATCACGCAGCTCAGCGGTGGACTTGTTGTTGCCGTGGAAGGTCATGTCCTTGGCTGGGAATCCCGCAGCCAGAGCGATAGCCATCTCGTTGCCCGAGGCGACATCGAGATGCAGCCCCTCCTCCATTACCCAGCGGGCGATGGTCTTCGACAGGAAAGCCTTGGATGCGTAGTGGACATTCTCCGCGCCGCGGAAGGCCTTGGCCATCGAGCGGCAGCGGGAGCGGAAGTCCTGCTCATCGACGACAAAAACCGGAGTGCCAAATTCCTTGGCAATGTCGACCAGGCTCACGCCGCCAATTTCCACCGAGCCGGGGTTATCTTCGTCATCGCCCCGACGACGGGCGGTAGTTGGCCAGACATGCGCTGGTAGTTCATTAAATTGGGTGGAATCGGGTCGAGTGTAGCCACCCAGTTCGAAACCATTGCCGTCGATAGGCACGAAACAGCTCTCTTTCTCCGTTACCCGGGCGGAGCAACGGGGTGTAGTTTTACGGGCGCGTTCGACTACATGCGCTCAGGTGCGGTAACACCGAGCAGCTGCAGAGCATTGGCCAGCGTCTGGCGGGTAGCCTCAGCCAGGCCGAGACGAGCACGGTGTAGCTCAGATACCTCTTCGTCTGCCTTTGGCAGAATCTGGCAGGTGTCGTAGAAGCGGTGGAAGACACCGGCGAGCTGCTCAGAGTAACGGGCAATGCGGTGTGGTTCCCGCAGGTCAGCAGCAGACTTGATGATGGCCGGGAACTCACCGATAGTGCGGATGAGCTCACCTTCACGGTCCTCTACCAGCAGGGAGAAGTCAGCGCCTTCGCTGGTCACACCGGCCTCTTCGGCACGGCGGCCGATTGAGCACAAACGAGCGTGGCCGTACTGGACGTAGTAGACCGGGTTGTCGCTGGACTGCGAAGCCCACAGCCCCAGGTCGATATCCAGGCTGGAGTCCACAGAGGAACGGATTAGCGAGTAGCGAGCAGCATCGACGCCGATTGCCTCAACCAGGTCGTCCAAGGTGACCACTGTGCCCGCACGCTTCGACATCCGGACAGCCTTGCCGTCGCGAAGCAAGTTGACCATCTGACCGATGAGCACCTCGACGCCATCGGCGTTGTAGCCGAGCGCTGCAGCGGCCGCGCGCAGACGCGCGATGTAGCCGTGGTGATCGGCACCCAGCATGTAGATGCACAGGTTGTGGCCGCGGTCGAACTTGTTCTTAACGTATGCGATGTCACCTGCGATGTAGGCTGCGTCGCCGTCGGACTTGATGACCACGCGGTCCTTGTCGTCACCGTAATCGGTGGACTTCAGCCACCATGCGCCGTCAGCTTCGTAGAGCTTGCCGTTTTCCTTCAGGGAATTGACAGCTGCTTCTACCTGACCGGACTCGAACAGCGAGTTTTCGTGGAAGTAAACGTCGAAATCGGTGCCGAACTCGTGCAGAGACTTCTTGATGTGCTCGAACATCATGTCCACGCCGATGGCGCGGAAGTGCTCCTGGACCTCTTCCTCAGAGCCCTCGAGTGCCTGCGGGTTCTTCTCCAGCACAGCAGCGGCGATGTCCTGGATGTACTCTCCGCCGTAGCCATCTTCCGGAGTCGGCTCGTTGCGAGCGGCTGCAACCAAGGAGTCGGAGAAGCGGTCAATCTGGCGACCGTGGTCATTGAAGTAGTACTCGCGAGTGACCTTGGCACCGGTGGCGGACAGGACACGACCGAGAGCGTCACCGACTGCTGCCCAGCGAGTACCGCCCAGGTGGATCGGCCCGGTCGGATTCGCGGAGACGAACTCCAGGTTCACGTCGAGGTTGGAGTTGAAGTCGGCATGACCCCACTTCTCCCCCGCTGCCAGGACGTCCTCGACGATCTTGCCCTGGGCATCGGAGGCCAGGCGGATGTTAATAAAGCCCGGGCCTGCGATGGTTGCTTCATCGATGCCCTCAGAAGCGCCGAGCGCTGTGGCAATTTCAGTTGCCAAGTCACGCGGCACCATGCCGACGCGCTTGCCCAGCTGCATGGCGATATTGGTTGCATAGTCGCCGTGCTCAGGGTTACGCGGACGCTCGACGGTCGGGTTTTCCGGCACGATAGAGACATCGGCATCGTGGGCAGTCAAAACCTCGACGGTGACTTTTCGGACTAGTACAGCAAGATCAGCAGGATTCACGATTGCCTATCCTATTAGGTCAATCGCAGTCGTGGAAACATCAGCCACCAAAAGATTGATTTGAGGGGTATCTGCAGGCCACCGCGTCCGGCTGTCCTACACCGCTTTCACGGTCCAGCCGAATTCAGGTTGAGAACAGATTTAATCCGGGGCTAGGCGTAGCATTCAGGTAGGAAATTATTGCCTTACCCCTCAACCCTTTTTGGAGCGACCGTGAAAGTAGCACTTTTCGCGACCTGCATCGGGGACATGATGTTTCCAGATGCAGTGAGTGCGACCGCCAGAGTTCTCACGCGCCTAGGATGCGATGTGGTCTTTCCACCACAACAAACCTGCTGCGGCCAAATGCACGTCAACACCGGGTACCAAAAGGAAGTCCTTCCTCAGCTGGACACCTACGCTGATGCTTTTGCAGATTCCTCGATTGACTACGTTGTCGCCCCGTCCGGTTCCTGCGCCGGCGCCGTTCGCCACCAGCATCCGATGATCGCGGGCCGCTACGGTACCCGTGCCCAAGTCCACGCGGCACAGGCCTGCGCGAACAAGACGCTGGATCTCTCCGAGTTCATCACCGATGTCGCTGGCGTGACTGACGTCGGTGCTTACTTCCCCCACTCAGTGACCTACCACTCCACCTGCCACAGCTTGCGGGTACTCAAGGTGGGCGACCGTCCGTGGCGGCTGCTCAGCGCAGTCGATGGAATCGATCTGCGCGAGCTGCCCGGCGCGGCGGAGTGCTGCGGTTTTGGCGGCACCTTCTCGGTGAAGAATGCGGAGACCTCCGCTGCAATGGTTGCCGACAAGACAGCCAATATCCGCGCTACGGAAGCGGAGTTCGTCACCGCTGGCGATGCTTCCTGCTTGCTCAATATCGGTGGCGCGTTGCGTCGCCAGGACTCTGGCGTGCACGCCATCCATATGGCCGAGATTCTGGCCTCCACCAAGGAGACCCCGTTTGATGTGCACAACCGCCAAGAGGCTTCCCTGCGAGGTGAACAGTAATGGTCGCAATTAACGTCGGCATGCCAGCCCTTCCTCCCCGCGCGCCGCACAACGTCGGGCATCTGCGCGGTACGCGCGGGTTCACGGCCGCAGCGCACGAGGAACTCAAGAACACTCGCATGCGCGAAAATGTCGGTCATGCCACGCGTTCGATTCGTCAGAAGCGCGCGCATGTCGTAGCCGAGAAGAATGACTGGGAGCAGCTGCGGCTCGCGGGCAGCCACATCAAGCGCGATGTTATGGCGCGTCTGCCGGAACTGCTGGAGCAGTTTGAAGAGTCAATTACGAACGCCGGCGGTCACGTCCACTGGGCGCGCGATGCCGCCGAGGCAAACCGCATCATCACGGACTTGGTGAAAGAGACCGGCGAAGAAAAGGTCGTCAAGATTAAGTCGATGGCCACACAGGAAATCGGCTTGAACGAAGCACTTGCCGACGCCGGCATCACCGCCCGCGAAACCGACCTGGCGGAACTCATCGTTCAGCTTGCCGACGACATGCCGAGCCACATCCTGGTTCCTGCTATCCACCGCAATCGCGAGGATATCCGCGAGATCTTCCTCAATGGAATCCCAGGAGTCGACCCGGACCTGAAAGCCAATCCGGCCGATCTCGCCGAGGCATCCCGTAAGTTCCTGCGCGAGCAGTTTATGGAGGCCAAGGTTGCGATTTCCGGCGCCAACTTCGGTGTAGCCGAAACCGGCACGGTAGCCGTCGTCGAATCTGAGGGCAACGGCCGTATGTGTCTCACACTGCCGGAAACACTGATTTCGGTGATGGGTATTGAGAAGCTGCTTCCCACCTTCCAGGATCTGGAAGTCTTCTTGCAGCTACTGCCACGGTCGTCGACAGGCGAGCGTATGAATCCCTACACCTCTCTGTGGACGGGAACGACTGACGGCGACGGCCCGAAGAATTTCCACATTGTGTTGCTGGACAATGGGCGCTCGGCCACTCTTGCAGATCCGATTGGGCGTGAAGCGCTGAAGTGCATTCGCTGCTCGGCATGCCTGAATATCTGCCCTGTTTATGAACACGTGGGCGGGCACGCTTACGGTTCGGTCTACCCGGGCCCGATTGGTGCGATTTTGTCCCCGCAGCTCACTGGCATGGATTCCTACGATGATCCGAATGCTTCGCTGCCCTATGCGTCTTCGCTGTGCGGGGCTTGCTTTGAGGTCTGCCCGGTGCGAATTGACATCCCTGCGGCACTGCTGGAGCTGCGCCACCGTAAGGTCACGGAACACCGCCCGCCGGTGGAGGGCAAGCTGTTTGCCACGCTCGGGTTCATCATGGGCAATCAGAAGCTCTGGAATATGAGCGCAAAGATGGCCTCCCTCGCCCGCGTGCTGGGCCTCAAGGACGGCGAAATTCACGCCCTGCCGCTGTTCCTCAGCGGTTGGTCCGATGTGCGTGACACGCCGGTGCCGCCGCAGAAGCCCTTCCGCTCCGTGTGGGGTTCGGAGGATCTCTCCGCTCAGTTGGCGCGTGAATCGGCGCATCAGGTACCGACCAAGATCAATGGCCAAAGCGAAAAGGAGTCCTAGCGATGACCAACTCTGGCGCCAAAAACGACATTCTCGGCCGCATCCGCAACGCGCAGAAGATTGCCTTTGAGGGCCGCGATTTAGCCTCTGACGTGGGCATTATCACCGGCGAGCCCGGCGCGCACTTCTCCGTTCCACGCGACTATGAACGAAGCTCGGAGCTGCCCCACAAGGACATCGTTTCGCTTGCCGACGAACGCATCGCCGATTACAAAGCCGATGTGCGCCGTTGTGGCAGCTCGGCAACTGAAATCAATGACGCAGTGAAGAAGGCTATTGCGGATGTTGGGGCCTCGCTGATTGGTATCCCCGAGGGCTTGGACCGCGACTGGGTTGCGGGGCTTGGCTCTGGCGAGACTGCTGAAGGGGCGACCGAAATCCGCGTCGATACCGGTTTCAACGCCCGCGAACTGGACGAACTCGATGCCATTGTCACCAGCTCTGCGGTTACCTGCGCGGAGACCGGCACCATTTTCCTGGACGGCTCCGCTACCTCCGGGCGCCGAGCCCTGACCTTGGTGCCGGATAAGCATATTTGTGTCGTCCCAGCAGAAACGATTGTCTCTGGCATTCCGGAGGCCATTTCCCGCCTGCGAGAGGTTGACCCCACGGCTCCAATCACTATGATTTCCGGGCCTTCTGCGACCTCGGATATCGAGCTTTCCCGCGTCGAAGGTGTCCACGGCCCGCGCACCTTGATTGTGATTATTGCTGGGTAGGGGCGAATACTCCCTGTTATCGCCCTGGCCAGTACCTTTTGACTGACACGAATAGCATCACCGCTACCGCCACGATTGTCACCGCAGCGGTAGCGCCAACATGGTGCCGCGGCACATTTGATGCAACTACCAGCACAATAACCAGCGCAAGGACTGCAGCCCAACCTTGTCGCGCCCTTTTATCCCATTTGAAGGCATTGTCCTCCCAGTCCGGGTCAAAGACCCCTTCCCTATTGCGGTAATCAAAAACGAACTGAACCGCGATTAGTAGCAACACACCGGGAAAAATCCACTTAGTTGTCAATCCCGCCCATGCAATGACTCCGATTAAGAACCCGAAAATGGCAGCATAGATAACTGCTTGTCCCCATACTGCACTAGGGCTTTTGGGTCTTTTCAGCGCAACTTCGGTTTCCGTCATAGATTCCAGGCTAAACCTCAAATCGAAGCTCCACAGCGGTTTCAACCAAACCTCGGAATATTGACATGACAACAATGCGTTATGGAAAATGAAACAACCTAGCTAAAGGAGCCTTCCATGAGCGCAATCATTCAAAAGTTCTCAGTAGCCGACAACCCATAGCTCCCCGGCATGGATCCCTTCCTGTTCGCGGTCCACCATTACGACCTATACCCGCAGGCCAAGGGCACAACCATGACACCAGATGCCTCGCTGCTCGGCCGTAATATCGGCATGGACTTTTCCGGCAAGGACGGCTGGTCCATGTACCACGGCACAACCGTCCCCGGCTTCCCCTCCCACCCACACCGCGGCTTTGAAACTATCTCGATTGTCGAGGAAGGTTACGTCGACCACACCGACTCCGAAGGTGCACAGGCTCGTTACGGCGACGGCGACACGCAGTGGCTGACCACCGGCGCAGGCACTGCGCATGCTGAAATGTTCCCGCTTCTGCATAACGACGGCCCCAATCCTCACCACATGTTTCAGATTTGGCTGAACCTGCCGCCCGAAGGCAAGGAGGCAAAGCCGCACTTCCAGATGTTCTGGGCAGAAGACACTCCGCATGTCACCGGCACTGATGACAATGGCCACGGCTACGACGTAAAGGTCATCGCGGGCGCATTCGGCGATACTCAGCCGCTTGCTCCGCCACCGGAATCCTGGGCCGCTGCACCAGATTCCGATGTAGCCGTGTGGGTGCTGCGCCTGCAGCCGGGCGCACAGCTAACGTTGCCACCAACCAATTATGCCGAGACAATTCGGACTCTCTACTCTCTACGCGGCAGCCTCACTATCGAGGGCGAAACGCTTGAGCAAGAGGGCGCAGTGCTACGCTCAACCGAGACACTGGACATTTCTGCAGGTGACGAAGGGGCCTTCGCACTCATTCTCCAAGGCCGACCGATTGGCGCTCCCGTGTATCAGCATGGCCCGTTTGTCGCGAATAGCCGCGAAGAGCTCGTTGAGGCATTCGATGCCTACCAGCGTGGCGAGTTCGGCGCATGGCGGTTTGATTCCAACGATCCGGTTGCCCCCTTTGAAGAGGGGCGCTTTGCCCGCTATCCGGACGGTACGGTTCGCCGCCCGGTCAATTAACCGGGATCTCCGACGGGCTGCACATGTGAAACTGTGTGAGTTTATGACACTTTCA
>NZ_KV796531.1:0-1329 GCF_001809225.1 Corynebacterium sp. HMSC077G07
ACATTACACACACTTCACACATAAAGCGAACCCGCAGGTCACGGAGCATTTTGTAACGCGCATCAGCACATTAACAGCCATAAGCAATCTAACAACAACACGCGCGAGGCAGTAAGTGAAGCGTGCTGGATCTAGTTCCTACCTCGGTCCTGGAATCCGTCCGAGCATCACCACGTTCCACGATTCTTAACACGACGCTCCAACTGAGGGAGTCGACACTCTCTACAAGACAAAACTCATTCATACGCAAGACTCGTGAACATAGAAGCGGAAATCGAACTTGCCACTTTGCGGACGATGCATTGGTAAAGAATTATGCGGATACACAAAGTGCTGGACTAGCCACACCACGGGAAGCGCAAACCAAGTGCTACCTTGCCTATTTCATCAACCCAGGGTCGTAAAAAGCGGAACTAACCCCAGGACACTTGAACATACGCATGAATACCTCGGATATAGAGTGCTCCACCGAAAATGTGTGGTGAAGCCATATGAATCCGGAAGCGAGATTGAATCAGAGACCACTAAACGCGGGTGTCTATTCATCCGCAAGTTCGAGGATGTTCCCGATGATGGTGGGCAAATGCTCATTGAGGGAATAGACCGCACGCCCCGGCAGGTTATCGCGAACCTATTGGACTGGATGGAATTACTGCTTAGCTGAAAGCGGAAAGAGCAAGCGGACAAAGAGGTGGTGACTGAAGCTCCTAGTTTCAAATGCGATTAGCTAGGTAGCTTGTACGAGTCTTTCTACCAACACTGGGAGCTGGTACCACCCCGAGATCTGATTAATCGATTCGAGGTTCTACTCGCCGAGGTAATCCAACTGGTACCCTGACTGGCCGAAGCAGAGCTGTTTGAGTCTGAGCAGCGAGCGTGGGCGTCTTCCACTCCGTCAGTATGACCGGTGTGGAAGTGGGTACATATCAACACTGTTGCCCCCCCCCTCACTACGTTTCGTACCAAGATAAGGACATGGGAGAAACTCGCTGCTTGCTAGTTGATTGACTCAACCACGTCGACCCCTGTCTTGAGCACAAAGCAAATTTGACCGGCTCTAACAACATGGTTGATCCGAGCCGTTCATTGGAATGACTAGAGGTGCTGCATCGGCTCTTTGGCTAGTTGCCGGTATGCACCAGTAATCGTTGTACGACCGACGTATTTGATTCTGATTTGCTCGTAGGTTTGCTGCCGGTCGACTAAAGGTTTGCATATCCGCCGCGATCAAACCGACCTAATGGCAAACCGTCCTAAGCCGGAAAAGACCATCAGCACTAAAACGCGAGTTAATTCTGTTTACCTGTGGGTAAAACAAAAGTGGGCCGC
>NZ_KV796532.1:0-55799 GCF_001809225.1 Corynebacterium sp. HMSC077G07
AACTCACACAGTTTCACATTTGCAGCCCGTAATTTCTGGGGTTAAAGGCCAAAAATGTGAGCCTTTCCGGCGGCGTGGTTATCTGACCCAGCCTTTTCGATGCCGCCTCCTCCCCCATAGTCACTACCGAGTAGCCACCAAGCCTGCATCCGCGGACTGCAGCTTGCCGTCAACCATCTCCACGATTCGGTCGGCACCGTGGAGCTGCCCCAGGTCGTGGGTGATGTACAGGGTGGCCACACCCATCTTCCGCGTCACATCCATAATCAGTCGCGTCACCGCCCCTGCACTCTTCTGATCCAAAGCCGCGGTCGGTTCGTCGACTAGCAGCACTTCCGGCTCATTCATCAGTGCGCGCGCAACATTGACGCGTGCCTGCTGACCACCGGAAAGCTGGCTCACGCGACGTTCTCCCAGCCCAGCCAGTCCGACTGCCTCGAGCAATTCATCTGCGCGCTTCTCCGCTTCACGACGGCCACCCGCGGGCCACCCGAAAACACGGCCCAATCGCCGCATTGCGATGAGCTGCTGCTTGACCGTCAGCGCTGGCAGAAGATTCGGCTGCTGGAAAACGATGCCGATGTGTTCGCGACGAATCTTGGCAGCATCCGCGCCGCGAGCGCTCAGATCAATGGCCTTCCTTTCCGCACTCTCGTCCGCGCCTGCACCGTTCGCGTCCTGCTTGTTGGAGTACAGCGTGACATGTCCGGTATCGGCACTCTTCAAACAACCTGCGATGGTCAACAGAGTCGACTTGCCGGAGCCCGATGGTCCGACCAGTCCCACTACCTCGCCTGCCCGGATCTTCAGCGAGATGTCATCCAAAATGGTGCGTTTGTTGTCGCCATCTTGGACGGTCAGCGAAATGTTCTTCAGAGCGAGTGCCACGGGAGCCTGGTTGTCGATGTAGGTAGTCATTTTGTCCTGAATTCCTCAATTCCTCAGTTGAAGGTTGTGCATGATTAACGCGATGTGAGTGTTCTGTGGGAAGCCGCCGTGCTAGGCCGTACTAACGAGCCACTACGCATTCGCCAATGCGGTGGTCGGATCGACGCGGAATACCGGCACCAGTGCCAGCAGCGCACCAACTACGCCGGTCACGGCCAGAATGAGCCCCGGCACGACGGTCGTGGAAGCATCGACCACAATTGGCATGACGTCGCCGCTCTGCAGAGCCCAGCCCGCCGCTGCAGTCACCGCAACACCGCCACCGACTCCGATTGCCAGCACGGCCAGGACCTGCGCCAGAGAGTCAGCCACCAGCACGGAGCGGGACGCACCGAGCGCCGAGGAAATGGCCACACCACGCAGTCGTTGAACGGTCCACACGGTGAAGAACGCGCCTACCACCAGCGCAGAAATCACATACAGCATCGAGGTCATCGCGTTCAGCGAGGTCTGCTCACCCTGGTAGGAAGCCGACAGGTTATTGCGTTCGCCGTCGCGCAGAATGGTTCCTTCCGAGACATTCGGCAGCTGCGCCGCGGACTCGTCGACAACCATCGCCGCTGGCACCATCTGCCCCGGCGTCAGGTCTTCCATCACGCCGCGCCCGGCATAAATGACCGCTTGGTGGTCCAACCACTTATCTCCCGCCACGCGCGCAACGGTGGCCTCGTGCTCGCCCATCGCGCCAGACAGGGTCAGCGAGTCACCTTCCGCAATGGCGGTTTCACTGACGCCGTCGGTGACGGCCACCTGGTCGTCGTTAAGCGAAAAGTCGGAGATGACGGTGACGGGCGTTTCATCGACGCGCGCACGACTGACGTAGACATCGCGGACATTTGCGCCGTTGTCGCTCGCCCATGTCTGGACGCTCTTTCGCGCCGTCTCGCCGATGCTTGACGACGACAACGACGTAGCCCCCTCGGAGACGACGACGGCGTCGTTTTTGTCGTAGACCTCGTCCAGTGCGGAGACGGACTGGGCGGACAGGCCGGCGGCCAAAGCCGAGAGGAACGTGACCATCACAGCAATCATCCCGACGGTGATGGTGATCAGTGCGGCACGGCCTGGAGCGGCTCGAAGTTCTTTCATTGACTGGTACATACTCATTATGGTCGTGGATTCAAAGGCGGATTTAATCGCCATGGAGGTTGAACTTCGTCTCCAACTTTCGGTTGATGTTGACAATTCCGGCTCGTCAGCGGTGTTTTGGCAGGCGGAACTGCCCTAAGCTCGAGAGCGTGGATACTCCTGAGACCCTGAACCGCAGCTGGCAATTACTGCGGTTTGCCCTGGATGTTTTGGTGCTGGTGCTGCTGGCGGTATGCGTGGTTCCGGATCCGCAGTGGCGAATCATCACCTATGCGGCGTGTTTTCTAGCGGTGTACATCGCAGGTTCGGTCGGGCCGATTGGTCGGGCTCGGCATGGCAACGTAGCCAACGAGGTCGCGCTGACTAAGCCGCGTGGCCTGCTGTTGGGCTGGCTTGTGATTCTGCTGCTGTGCTGGGCGGCAATGTCGTTTGCGACGCTGGATGCCTCTTTCCTGGTCTTCCCGCTGTTTTTCGTAATTCTGCAGGTCACCGGTGGCCTAATGGCCGTGGTTATGGTGGTGGCAACGACGGCGACGGCAATCGGTGCTATCGCCGTCCACACTCCGCTGACATTTGGTGGTGTCCTCGGCCCCATTCTGGGTGGGACGTTTGTACTCACGGTGGGGCTGGGGTTCCGGCTCCTGCAGAAGGAGACTATCGAAAAGACCAAGGCGCTGGAGGAGCTCTCAGCTGCCCGCGCCCACTCGGAAGCACTGTCCCGTCGTGCCGGTGAGCTGGACGAACGCGCACGCCTCGCAGCCGATATTCATGACACCGTGGCGCAGGGGCTTTCCTCCATCCAGCTGCTGCTGCATTCGGTGGAGTCCCGCATGAAAAGTGCTCCCACTCAGCATGACCAGACCTCGGTGGATTCGCTACAGCTCGCCCGCAAGGTTGCGGCCGACAATCTCGCCGAGACCCGGCGCATCATCGCAGCACTTCAGCCGGCTCCCCTCGAAGGCGCAGACCTATCCGGTGCGTTGGAGAAAGTCTGCTCCTCCACGGTGCTGGGCGATGCTGTCAGCTTCTGCGTCGACGGCACACCCACGCGGCTGCCGGCCACCGTCGAAGCAACCATCATCAGGGTGGCCCAGGCGAGCTTGGCGAACGTCGTCAAGCATGCACACGCCACACGTTGCCGTGTCACCCTGACCTACCAGCCCGACGAGATTCTGCTCGACTGCGTCGACAACGGCATCGGCTTCGACCCCACCGCACCAACTAACGACGACAGCGTGGGGATCGCCAACGCGCGCCGACGCGTGGAGAAGCTCGGCGGCACCTTCACCATCGAGTCGGAACCGGGGCGTGGCTGCGGTGTCAGCGTCAGCATCCCGCACGAGCTCGCCTCTTAAAGTCCCGCGCCTGGTATGCAGGTAGGAAACGACCATTCACATCACCCGAGGAGTTAGCCAGGTGACCATGCCCATCGGAGTCCTTATCGCCGACGATCACCCCATCGTCCGCGCTGGTCTTCGCGCAGTCGTTGAATCGGCGCCGGATATCGTCGTGGTTGGCGAGGCGGCCAGCGGTGACGAGGCGGTCGAGAAGGTGCGTGCATCGCTTGACGACGACTCTTGCGACCACATCGATCTGGTACTCATGGACCTTCGCTTTGGTGAGGCCCCTGGCACTGCTACCCGCGCAGGCGGAGTTGATGCCACCGCAGCCATCCGCGCACTGGCCGGGCGCGGCGCAAAGGCTCCAGAAGTGTTGGTGGTGACCAATTATTCTTCGGACTCGGATGTGCTCGGCGCTGTCACCGCAGGCGCAGTTGGTTATCTGCTGAAGGATGCCGCTCCGGAGGAGCTCATCGATGGTATCCGTCGTGCCGTTCGCGGCGAGACCGTGCTGAACACACAAGTGGCCGGGCGCTTGATGGGGCGGATGCGCAACCCCAATACAGCACTAACCCCGCGCGAACTCGAAGTGCTCGAGTTGGTCGCGCGGGGTATGTCGAATAGAAAAATTGCAGAACAGCTGGTGCTCACCGAAGCGACTGTGAAATCGCATCTGGTACATATTTTCACCAAGCTAGGCGTCAGCTCCCGCACCGCGGCTGTTGCTCGGGCGCAGGAGCTGGGAATGTTGGGTGATTAGGAAACGGACTAACCCGCGTGGCTTAAATGATGGCCTCACTTAGAGGACATGGACTACCAAGAGCTGGTCTCGTCGGCGTTGCCCTTCTTCCAGGTCTCCCACGGGATGTTCCAGTCACCTAGTCCATCAACACCGGAGAGCGTCTCACCAATCGTATTCTTCACAATCACGATGTCACCGCGCTTAGTGTTGTCCAGGAACCACTTAGCGTTGGCGTCAGTGACGTTGATGCAACCGTGAGACTGGTTGACGCTGCCCTGTGCCCACGTTGACCACGGTGCACCGTGGACGTAGATACCGGAGTAAGACATCTGCGTTGCATAGTTAACCGGCGTGACGTAGCCACCGTTTTCCAGAGACAGGCCGTAGGTACGGGAGTCCATCACCATGGTCTCGTTGCGATCACCGATGATGTACTGGCCATTCGGAGTCGGGTGAACATTCGACCCCATAGAGATAGGCATGGAGTTTACGACTTCACCGTTCTTCTTAATGACCATGGTCTTCGTCGCATCATCAGCGATAGCAATGACTTCATCACCGATAGTGAAGCTGGTTTCGGCGGACTCCGCACCGTACATATCGTCACCAAGATCCGTGCCGTAAATATCGGACTTCACAGTAACCTTGGTCCCCGGCTTCCAGTACTCCTTTGGACGCCAGCGCACCTCACTGTTATTCAGCCAGTAGAAAGCGCCTTCCACCTTAGGCTCGGTGGTCACCTTAATTGCTTCCTCAGCAGCCTTGCGGTCCGAAATACTCGCGCTGAACTTCACAGCAATAGTCTGACCGACACCCACGGTGGAACCATCCAGCGGGGACAGATAACCATTTACCTGAGAAGTCGGCTCGACGGTGGTGAAAGAAGTAGCCAGCTTTTCTGTGCCCGAGGTGGCGTTAATCTCATAGGTCTTTGAGTAGCCCAGGGGTTCTGCAGTGGTCCACTTGGTACCACTGGAGTCGAGCTTGCCCTTGACCTCTTTGCCCTCAGGGTTGGTCATAACAACCTTGTCCAGGCGATGTCCCTCTTCCACCTGAACCGAAATCGGGTCAACCACCGAAACATCGGTGGCGTCGTCCTTCACACTGGCGACAAGACCAACGTCTGGCTTCTCCGCCTCTTGCTGCTCGGCATTATCTCCGCCGACGGTACAAGCAGCTAGCGAGATGGTGGTCGCAAATGTCACCACCGCCATCGACAGGCGCTTAAAAGATTGCCGCATGATCGTGCTTCACTCCAACAGTGCAATTATTAAGTAGTAAGTCCCGGGGACACACTGCGACACACAGCGGAGTCCTGCTACAGCCCCTGGTGCGCCCTCGAAAAAGGTCAGACTACCCTGCAGCGGCACTAGCCACCGATAAAACGCTCGCCCTAACTGAAAAGCCTTATTGACTGCCCAATCGCAGTCATCAACCCCTCACAGGGCGCAGCACGCAAAGTAGCCCAACGGTTCCTACAGTTAACCCTCTGGAAAATTGCTGTGCAACCCCAAAAAACCGGGGCACTTCAACCGACCTGGGAAAACAGCGCCCCCTTGAAGCTGCGTTACCGAAAAGTAATCAGTTCGCTATTCAAAAGTGCCACCGGACGCTTCCGGACGTTACTGAACACTGTCGAACGTAACTCCGACATCTATGCACACTCCCAACGTTGATGGCATTGATACAGGCCCTACCCCACTTTGAGGATTTCCAAACTTTTTTTGAACTTTTTTCAAACGGTTGCGCAAAACCTTTCAAAAAACATGCAAAAACACCGACCAAAAAACAGGGCCTGACCAGCCGATTTTACAAACAATCAGAAACCTGGTTATATATCTTCTCGTTGCCGGCGAGGAGCTCACACAGAGAGCACCAAGCAGGAAACAGTAAGCGCCATTAGCTCAACTGGCAGAGCAGCTGACTCTTAATCAGCGGGTTCGGGGTTCGAGTCCCTGATGGCGCACAAAAGCCCAGGTCAGGCAGTATTTTTACTGTCTGGCCTTTGGCGTTTTTAGAGGTAACTCCCTGTTCAGGGCGTTTTCCACAGTAACACATCCCGGGGTACATTTAACCGCCCGTGTACCCGGGAAATGACCTCTAAGGGCACACATTGGGCACGAATTGGGCACAAAACTTCGGTAGTTTACGACTACTGAAAAGCGGACGATACCAAGCTCGGTACACCGCACCGGACGGCAAACGATACGGATCCACGTTTCCGGACAAACTAAGCGCGCTCGCATGGCTAGCCGAAAACAAGAAGGCGATCGACCTAGGCGCTTGGGAATCACCAAACACCGAAAAGGAAACTGCCCCTACGGTCGGTGAGCTGACACACCACTGGTTTCAACTAATCGCGCCGGGCGTACGAAACTCCACCCTCCGGGCTTACAAGGAAGTGGTAGGACTCCGAGTCTTGGGGCACGAACGGCTTGCCTCTACCCCGGTGGATAAACTAACCCCTCGCAAGGTTGCCGCGTGGTGGCAGGACACCGTAGAAGCTTTTCCCGATACCGCTTACCGCAATCACCGGGCTTATCAAAAGCTCCGAACAATCATGAATCTGGCTGTTGAATACAGCTATCTCACTTCAAACCCGGTTCACGTCCGAGTTGCTTCTCGCAGACCAAAGAGCAAGCGGAAGGACCTGCCAACCACTGAACAACTCAAGGCAATCTTGGAACACGTTCCACACCGCTACAGGCTCATTACGGTGTTGTGCCTCTTCCACGGCCTTAGGCTGGGCGAAGCCCTAGCCTTGCACGGCAAACACGTCTTTCCGGACAAGGTGATAATCGAAGGAACCCTAGCCAGAGTTCCTAACGGCAACGGCGGTGTGAAGATGGAACTCCACCCGCCCAAGACACAAGCGGGCTACAGAACCGTACCGATCATGCCAGAGTTTCAACACATCATTACTGAGCATCTAGCCACGTATCAGCCACGTCCGGAGGGCTACGCAACCGAGACCGACAACGGTGCGGCGGTGTTTGATACGTCGTACAGGTCAATCTTCTACCGAGCCAAGGATAAAGCCGGGATTGAAGACGATCTCACACCCCACTACGGGCGTGTGTACCTCATCACCCGGCTTGCTGAAGCCGGTGCAACACCTCGAGAAATTGGTGCCATACTCGGGCAAGAAGACGTGTCCACCATCGTCAATACCTACATGAGAGCTAGGCAATCGAGGCCGAAAACTCTCATGTCATCGTTGGACTTGTCAGACTAGTGACGCGACCTAGCCTAGGAGCGCTCGGGCTTCTTCTAGCCCGAGCTCTCGAGGCTGCTTGGTGCAGTCGTTGGCCTGCCAGCTAATCACTTGCCCAGGCACATCGGGGTTACCGAACCGATCTGTCCCGGCGAATCCGTCTACCGCACCGAAGTAGCAAGACACAGCCTGCAACTCTTCCGGAGCAGCTAGGACAGCGGTGACAGCCCGGCTATCCCGCTTCCACTGGTTAAACGCTGCACTGCTCGGAACGATGTTGCCAACCCGGTGCATTGATCGCGGCTGACACAACGGAACTACGTGCTCCAAGTTCCGATAGGTTAACTTGTCATTCCTGTCCTTGGCCTGAAGCTCCACTCCCGTGTAATAGCATCTTGCTGGATCGTGATTCCGCTTATTCTTGAGGTACTTCACCAACCGGGCTTCGGTGACTCGGTATCGCCTACGCCCCAGTTTCTCGGCTCGCTCGTAACCATTCTCTAAGGCGTATCCGAAGCCGTACCCGCTCTTAGCCCGTCGACGGGCTGCTGCGTTGGTACACCGTCGACAGCGGGACATAAAACCACCAATCCCCTTCTTGTCTGGAGTGAAGTTGGTAGCAGTGAGTTCCAAAACGTCTCCACAGGTGTTGCAAACCTTCTTTCCCTGGAGTGCGTAGAACTCCTGGAGGGCTTTCAGTTCTGGCTTGATTCTTGACATATTTTCCTTCCTTCTAATGATTACTCGATTCAACTAGCGGGGTTTGTTTGATAACAGGCCTACAGGCATACAAAAAGACGAGCTCTCGAATCTGGAGAGCCCGCCCTTAATCTGTTGCTTTAGTGACTTACTTCGTTTCTGAGCACAATGCTGACTCGACGCTGTTCAGGCGCCTAGGGAGTACGTCGAACTCGGTCTACATTTCGTTCGAAAAACTCAACATACTTCTACTCAATACATCACCTAAACTTAGGAACCCCGAGTTCAAAGTCCAACAGGCTTACTCAATTTTGACACCTTTTGCATCAGAGGAAGCCTTGTGCTCATTATTGGACTTAATGCAGAATCGTCGCCTAGAAATCTTTTACGACTCGCGCAGCTGCTCGTTGGCAATACGCGCCATATCGTTTAACTTATTCCTCGGATTATACGCGGCACTTCTGATCATTTCAGAAAGATTATCCACATTATCTTCCATCATCCCTTCAAGCTTTTTAGCAATATCTTCGTACCTATACTCCAATTCAGAAATTAACTCATCACTTATAGCAAGAATGCACTCATTCTCAACCTCAACCCTTAAAGCAAAATCAGCCTTAACAATTTCTTCAAGGTAGCGATGGAATCCACGCCTACAATAGATTGCTCGCTGGTTTTGTATCAGACGTTCTAATACATCATCGCCCGATTTCTGAAATGACTCCAGAATTAACCTATCGCTAACCTTGCTGTTATCTATATCAGATTGCCAGTCAAGAATATTTCGGTACTCTTTAATCACATCTTTCACAAACTGTTCTTTAAACGCTGGATTGTTTTCAACAAGTTCAGTTAAACTTGTTCGGTAATTTTCATACGATCCCCACACTAAATAAATGAAATCTTTTACAGATTTTCGTTGTTTACGCAGAAACTCAACTTGCCTATCTCTTTCACGACTCGCTTCAGTCCATTTCACCGTCAGGAAAACTCCCAACAATGTAATAACAGCCGCCGTAACCGAGCCCCAAAACGGCAACCCTTTCTCCGACATCAGAATAGAGAAAACCTCGGTTAGGTAATTCATGATTACATAATCGCTCAGTATCAATGTCACCACAACATCGGGGCTAATGATTGTTCAGCAGTCATTCGAGATTGGTTCTAGTCCACCGGGGCTAGACCAGCGAAGTTCTGGTAGCTAGCACCGCTCCAGCGGTGACTGTCTTCGGAGCTAGACAGCCCGGCTCACCGGGGTGTCGACGGGGCTATGAAGACCTCCGAGGCCTGAGTAGCCCCTCGCTTATCTCTTCAGGGGACTACGCCTTGTTGCTCCGTCCCTTCAGAACAAGTACAACCGGCTCCGGCGACTGACACCTACGCCGGAAACGAGCACCTCGGAGACTGATCGCCTCCTCCATGCTCTATCCCACCGGAGCTCTAAGCGGAGGTGCGTCCTACGCTTCTCGGCTTCGGACTCAACTGTTGAGAGCAGCCCCTCGAAGGGCTGCCACACACTCAACGGCAACCCCGGAGGTTGCCTCCTACACAACTTGGTAAGTACGCGGCCTCCAAAAGGCCGCTACTGATTAACGAGAGTGAGAGCCTCGGTGCAATAAGCAAGAGGGGCTCGAACCATCGTGAGCGGAGCTCTGTCGCTCCTTTCTCACGACCGGGCTGCAACAAGCAGCCCTTGGTTCTTACTACCCCGAAGAAAGGGAGGCCGTAAGCCTCCCGTTAAAAGTATATTTTGTAACGGGGATATATAAGGGGGTACAAGTACAAAGTACAAACCTCTGACCTGCGATTTTGCAGTGCTTTGTACTACTTTCAAGGTCAAAACTAGTACAAAACTACTTCGGCAAATATCGCCCCTCAGACCTGGTCCAGGTGATTGTCTCTACCTTATTGAGCCGAGTGCGGATCGTACCGGCCTCGAGATGGATCTCCTCGGATGCCAACGCACGACTAACTCGCTCACAAGCTGTCTCCTGGCTCAATCCGGCTGGCAGCCCTAGGGCAAGCTCAATCATTCGCTCTTGAACATCAAGCTTTTCTTTGCTTCGACTATGGCTCGAAACCGCTGCCTCACCATCGACGGTGAGAAAACCGTCCTCGTTTCGGAGGCATTCGATCGGCTCTACTCGGGCATTGTTCGACGTGAACTCTAGAACTCTCTTCTCCTCATTCACCGTGCCACCCGGTGAACTTAGAAAGACTCTTGCACGGGCAAACTGAGTCACCGCAGCGTTACCAGCGGGACGCTTAATTTGCTTGCCTTCGAACCTCGAATCAGTGGAATGCCCAACAAGCACCGAGGGAACTTCGAGATCATGGAGACGAAGGAACAGATACCTCCAGCCTTCTCGTTGATTCATATCCCCATCGACCAGAGCGGTGGCATGATCGACAACCACCAGACCGTAGCCTGAGAAGGCCACACCCCGAGCTAAACGATTCCAATCGTCAGTATCGAGCTCACCCGACACTGTCTTAATATCCACCCGATCCGTGTCAACTCCGAGAGTGTCCAACCGGAGCTTGTATTCAAGATCGCTTCCAGCATCGGTAACGACGATCAGCACCTTGGAAACGCTGTCAAAGCTGGTAAGCCCGAACAGATCATTACCAGAGAGTGCAGCATCAATAATCTGAGCGACCAAGAATGACTTGCCCATCTTCGATTGTCCGTAAACGAACGTCGTTCCTAAACGGGCTAGAATGCCTTCGATAATCCAGAAGTCTTTAGCTTCTACCGGCTTCATGGCAGACAGAGAGACGGCACCGGTTAAGTGCCGTCCGTACTCTTGTTCTCCGAGCTCTGTCAGATTGCCATCGGGGTCAATCAGATCCCCGCTAACGCGGTCGTGGCTAGTACTAGTCAAGCGTAATCACCTGCTCAATAGCGGTAGCAAGAGCTCGAAGCTCTTCAGTGTTCATAAAGATCTTCCGAGAATACCCGGGGATACGGATTGTGTGGCACTGCCCCTTCGAACTGGTTTTAGTCTCAATCCACGGGTGCTTTCGCTGATTGTCGGTCATGGTGTCCTTTCTGATGATTGTTTCTTTAGCCCGGTGCAGCTGTACTAATCCGGTATCGGAACCCCCACAGCGGTAGCCGAGCTGTTCGGGTGTGGCTTAGAGCGGCCGGTTACCGAATCGAACGATCCAATCGCGAAGCCCGGTGCCGAGGTGATCGGCTACCTCTAGCGCGTTGACGGCTCCGATGCGTGACACCAGAAAGTCCACGTGAGCCTGTAGCTCCGGAACATAAACTCTGGTGTATTCGCTGTAATTCGACGGCAAGCGGTGGAAGCCGGGATGAACGTAGCCAGCCACTATCTCGGGAGACGGAAGTAGTGCCGGTGATGCGTTGGTTCTGATCGTCACCGAATCACCTCGAGGTGTTGTGTCGAGCCCGTGCTGCGGTACGACCAGCAGCCGACAGCTTGGCCTTTTGCGCTAGCTGCTCTTCCGAGGTCTCAGGAAGATTGAGGGACTTGATCAACTTATCGAGCTGGTTGGTCTGAGCTCGTGCCTCAGCAATGAGCGGGTTAATGACCGCCTGCCCCATCGAGCCTTTTACAGTGAACTGCTGTCCCTCCATCGCTGTTTCGAGTTGCTCGATCGTGTCAGCGGTGCGACAAGCACGCTCGAGAATGGCGTACTTTCCTGGTTCCCCGGTGAAGTCGAAAACCGAGGTCATTTCTTGCCAGAGCTCCTTACCTCGGTTCTGGAGAACCTCAGGAGGAGCCGGTGGCTCATAGCTGTGCAGTTGTAGCGGAAATAGTTCCATTGATTAGTAATTCCTTTCCTGTAATGGCGATTCAGTCTCGGCAAGCTCCTAAAAATGGAGTTTGGGATTCGCATAAAGCCGGGCGGGCGCAGTCACAGGCGGTGCTAGGGGACGGGGCGAGGGTATGCCCCCTGGGTGCCCGAGGTGCCGACCTCTGAATCTCGATAGGCAAAACCAAAACCGAGACCGGTCTATTAGGCAGCAACGACGCTGACTGGAGGTACCAACAGACTCTTGCCTGAGGGGTGCCAAAGTCCGTAGGACAGCAGCCAGAACCTGCCTAGCCCGCGCGCCTGCCTAGTGCGACCTAGCGGGCGCATACCCGCCTAGCGCCCTAGCCTGCCTAGCGGCGTGCATAGCCCTCCCCGGCACGCCCCGGGCACCCTACCCCGGGGCGGGGCACTCCTACGCCTCGGCATACCTGGGACTACCTGCCCTAGCACCCCTGCACGTACAGCCCTAGCTCTCTTCCTAGCCGTAGGCACACGCCCCTACCCCGACCTAGGTAGCCGGGCATACTTCCTATCCGTAGGGGAATCCCCTACCTAAACACTCCACTGCCCAAGACGCTCGCACGTTGCCGCACTGTCACCAGCGAGCAACAGAAGACGAAGGGCTCTTAACAATGCAGCTTCGAGACATATCTACGGACGGGCTCTCCATACATCCCGGGGTCGGCTCGAACAAGCCCGTTTCCTGTTGGCCTACCTGCCCTGGTTGTTAGTCACCGATGGGCTACCAGTTGCGGACTGCTGCGAGCAGATCTCGGTGAGCCTGAGCAGACAACAGGTCACGCTGTTCTTCCCAGTGGGCTACTACTTCGAGCGCTTCTTCCGGAGTCTTTAGCTCTACCTTGGCTCCGTGCTCGAGTGCTTTTGCCAGCATCGGCAGCACTGCCTGCTGAGCCGAGCTGGAAGAATCGTCCACACCGGAGAGGTAGTAGTAAGTCTCGAGGTTGGTCGGTTCAACCAACAGGAACAGCGGCTCGGGTACGAGCAAGTTCTTCTGGCTAGGTACAACAGACCCCAGAGTCTGAACGAGGTTGATAACAGACTTAAGGTGTGCAGCGCTGGCCTTAGCAGTCTGGTAGGCAGCAAAGACCTCTGAACTGAAGTTCATTACGTCTTCAGCGGAGAACTCAGCGGGAAGCTCGAAGACCGCATCACTGTATGCTTCGGCGTTCTCGGCAAGGCCGTCGTTGAGCTGCTGAAGGTAGAAGTCGATCATGTCTTCTAGTTCGTCTTCAATAGCGTTGGAAATCTTATGGCGAGCAAGAGTCTTAGCCTCGGTGAGGTTATCGCCCTGAGAGCTCTTCCATTCTGCAAGACGTAGAACCTGCTGCGCTGCCTGCTTTGGATCGGTGACCTTGTCGAGTTCCGGCGCTTCAGTACCTGCTTCCTCAACTGCATCCAGTGCAGCCAGCAGTGATTCAATCTGTTTCGGGTTCTTCAGACCCCAGTGGCGCACGGTATCGACAGTGTGATTCGGGTTAAACATGAGTAAATCCTCCTTGGGGATTCGGTGATTTTGGGCAAAACAAAAGCCCCTAGCAAGCGCTAAGGGCAGTAGATTCGATGAACCTGGTCATGGTCTGTGAGGTAGTAGACCAGTTTCAGATTGTGCCGAGCAGTGAAGCATCCGATCAGCTGGCACAGCCTCGGCGGAATGTATTCCGAGCTCGCAACCACGGTGAGTGAATTGTCCCGGTGGTTGTATTCGACTCTGGCCGAAGGCGTATGAACGAGTACCTCGGTCAACTTATCGCCTCCGGTACAGCACACTCTGCAAACTCTCGAGCAACGGATCCCCGGTTCGATCGGGAATTGCACCGAAGGATCCCTGAGACGGGTCTACGGCTGATTGAACGGATTCGAGTGAATCGACGAAAGCTCCGGTGGTGGTTGTTGTCCGCTCCGGAGCTTCGGGCTCCGGTGCTGTATCAGTCAGTGCTTCTTGCAGGACTGAGGCAGCGGAGGGGGCTCGGTGATAGTTGGTTGCTCGAGAGCTGAGGGCGCGAGCAACTCTCTCGGTGACTTTCGCACCGTTTAACGGGATATAGTCCAAGGTTGTTTCCTTTGGTCGTGAATGAATAACTAGCGAGATTCCGTAGCCGCGTCGGGACGCTCTCTTGCTAGATGCCTGAGCAATTGAGAAACCAGATCAGGCTCTAAGCACAGCAGTTCCTCTCTTGTAATACCGAGCTTGTCGGCTACATCGTCGATCCAACGACGCATGATTCGCTGTCTGGCTCGATACCTGGAGTTAGCTAGATCCTGAGTGGCCTTGATTGTTCCGGAGGCATACCTGGTTGCGTGTCGATCCTGTATTACTGTCACCTCCTTGCGGTGGCTGAGCGGGTATAGCGTTATAAAACATGGCGAAAAGGAAAACGCCCTTGGTGCTCGTTAAACCAAGGGCGAAATCCTAGAATCACCAGAAGGTCAGACACCGGTGATGTCTGAATGGATTACTGAGTAACCCGGCATTGGGGACTAGCCATCTCCCCTAACGACACTCGATAGTCTCGAGCATCCTTAGCAGAGGTGTGTGCCTACGGGCTCTCTTAGCAGCCGAGGCCTTCTTGGCTTCGGTCTGCGTCTTCTTCTTGTGGCAAGCCGAACAGACGGCTTGCAGATTGTCCTCGGAGTGATTGTCTCCTCGGACGATGTGATCTACCTCGGTTGCCTCTTCAAGGCACCCGAAGGACTTAAGCTGGCACCGCCAGCGGTCTCTCCGGAGGACTCTTAATCTCCGGTGCCTCCAATCAGGAGGCAGTCTCTTTCTTCGGTCACTCGAATACCATTTAGTCACCGGAGACTTAAACCTCCTGGTCACGTAGTGAGCAAGCGAATGAGTGAGCTTGCGAACGTTGCCCGAGCCTTCGGGGCTCGGTCTACTTAGTAAGTAAGAGCGGCCCCCGAGGGCCGCGTTCTTGTTTAAGAAGATCGCCGGCCTTTGTTGGCCGGCTCTTACTGGTGAGTGAAAGAGAGGGGAGCTCTCAGCTCCCCGGTTCCGATAAGAACCGAGTGAAGAACGAGGTTCGTTCGGGGCTCGTTTCACTCGCCCCTCACTATATATATACGTGTGATTTGGATACTTTCCTCACACTCGGTTTTAGAGAATCCTCTAAATTACCCCCTACTGGGGGTGTCTTAGGGCCACGACCTTGACAGTTCAATGAATAACCATCAACTCGCAAACTCATAGATGAATGAGATTCCAAATCCCGAGTATTACCCCGCTAGGCCACACGATCTCAGCGGAACGAACCGACTCGCCTATTTATTGGCTATCTCAAAATCCATGCCTAATGCTGCACAACACGAAGGCAAATCACCTTCTACTCCACCTTGTAGACTTTCCCCTCAACGCGAACTTCCGTTACCCCCTTAGGAACGATAAAAGCGCCGTACCTACGGGATTTATCTCCCGCATCGGTTGGAGTCATCCAATCTTCGTAGCCTTCACCCGGCTGACAGTCAGTCGCGAAATCAGCCTCCTTTGCAAACTTATCAGCGTCAACAGCCTTGGGAACATTCAGGAAAACCATCCCTTGGCTCTGAGGGTTATCCAGCTTCTGAACATCAACCTCACCCAGGATCTGGAGATACTGCTGATCCTCACCCAAGTCATCCAAGGGAGATCCAGGAACATACATACCGAAGCGACACTCTTCGCCGAGCGTAATTTCCTTGATCGTCAAGAAAACGTCATTATCCGGCAGCTTAGAAATCTCAAAAGGCTTTTCTAGCTCAACTTTTCCACCCTCGTCTGCCTTCTCTTCAGTTTTTGACGAGGATTTAGGAGCTGCAATAGTGCCTTGACTGTTCTTATCTGCGTCTTCAGTTCCACAAGCAACAAGCCCAATACTGAGCATGGCAGCTAATGACAGAGCGGTGCGGCGCAAGATTCCTCCAAAAGTAGATGTAAACAATTAGCTGATAACTTTACCTTTAAAAAGGAATCTACAAACTTCGGGTACCCCCTCTGACGTGCCTATTCACGGTTGGTCAAAGCCTCTCGATCACTCATAGCCCGAGCGATACGCTCGTTTCTCGCTTCCCGCATGAGTCGAGGCGAAAGTGAGACGTTCGAGAGCCAATTAGTTTCAGCCTCTCGCTCGAGCCTTTCGATGCGAGACTTGGCGAACTCCATAGCCTTGAGCATGAGCTCTTCGCCGGTCATGTCTTCTTGGCCTTGGATGTACCCGCCGTCCTTGCGGATCGACGGTAGAACTTCGGAGGTGACCCAGCGTCGGAACCTCTTGGCTTGTGGCTTTCGGGAGTCGAGAATCACGTCGTAGAGTCCCGACTCGTTCACCGTTGTTACCCGTTGTGACCTGCCCAAACGGTCGGTGACTTTAGTTGTACTAAGGTCATCTTCATTAAGTCGATTGCTTACCCACGTGATGTTTCCGAGCCCTAATACTTCGCACACGTCCTTGAGGACGAACCAAGGCTCTCCGTCTTCTAGGACGACTCGGAAGTTACATCCTGTTATGCCCTTTGATCTGGTAAAACGGTCGATGGTGTCGGTAGTACCGGCACCATCTCTACCTCGTTCCCAGCGTAATCACGACAACCAGGCAATAACTTCTTTGCCCGAAGGATAATCAGGCGAATCAAGAACCGCCTCGAACTTCAGAGCTGCCCCGGTGTGTTGGACAACCTCTTGCCATACGGACATACCTACCGCCTTCGGACTTGCTTCAGCATCGAAGGACACGAACAGAACACCGTCATGAATGCGGGCGTAAACGGTGCTTGCAATCTCAATAATGAGACCGTCTTCCACGTCTGCCAGGGTGATGTTGTCATGCTTCATCATGTCCCGGATTGCGATCTTCATTGCCTCTACCTCTCTGTAATTGGGCACAAATTGGGCACACGGCTGTGTGCTACTGTTTTCCCTAGAACAGAGAACCCGCTAAAAACGCTTTTACCTGCGCTGATGCGCGTCTGATAGTGACTTAAAACCTCTCGGGGTTCGAGTCCCTGATGGCGCACAATACAGACCGGGAAGGTAGAAATACCCTCCCGGTCTTTTTGTTGCACAACAAGCGCAGGTGCCAACTTGCACCCCTCGCTCGCACCCCACGCCTGACTCAAACAAGGGTTAGATACGCAAAAGCGCACGGCCCCAGGTAACTACCCGAAGCGCGTGCGCTAACTACCGAAAAACTACTTAGCAGCAGTCTCAATCATCTCGCGAATGCGGTCGATTTCCTTGCTGCGGTTACGGTTGCGACGAATGCCCATTGCGATGCCGCCAACAACAAGTGCGGCAACGACACCCAGTGCTGCCTGCACCTTCGGCTCATTCAGAGCATCGAGAACGCGGGTCTTTGCGTCATCCGCAACGTTCTTCGGATTCGTTCGCACGGTTAGCTCATCCAGAGTACGGGCGAGCTGGTTACGGTTACGCTCAATATCGCGCTGGATATCTTCAATGCTGCGAGCCACGTAAACTCCCTAAAAAGTTGAATATCTAAAGTGATTGTTCGCCTAAAAGACTAACACTTCCACTACAGCAACGTGGGCGAGCACGGGGAAAAACTCAACGCATTGCTTCAGAGTCGACACGCACCGCTCCAGAGTCGATACGATGAAGCCATGACTACTTCTTCCTCCAGCGACAAAGAATACGGCCAGAACAACATCCGTCTGGAAGCTGGCGACCCTGCCCCAGCGTTTACTCTTCTCAACGACGCCGAAGAGCAGGTTTCTCTGTCGGACTACGCGGGCAAGCCCGTGCTGATTTACTTCTACCCGCGGGCCAACACCCCAGGTTGCACCACTGAGGCATGCGACTTCCGCGATGAATCCGCTGCCCTGAACGATGCCGGCATTCCTGTCGTAGGTATTTCTCCGGACAAGCCGGCGAAACTCGCAAAGTTCCGCGAGGACCACGGCTTAAACTTCACCCTTCTGTCCGATCCGGACAAGGAAACCATGACCGCATTCGGCGCTTTCGGCGAGAAGAAGAACTACGGCAAGATTGTCCAGGGCGTCATCCGCTCGACTTTCCTGGTTAATGCCGAAGGAGAAATTGAAAAGGCCTGGTACAACGTTCGCGCCAAGGGGCACGTCCAGCGCGTACTGCGTGACTTGGGCGTGGAATCACAGGCTTCCGAAAGCTAACTAGCCGCAAGGCCTACTTTGACCCTGGCCCCAAACTCTCCTCCCACATCATCCCGATTAGACGGTTTCGTAGTAGTGACTCAATCCCAGGACGCACCGAATATTCTTCGTCCCCGTCGCACTCCGGCTCAGCAACGCAGCCGAGAGCGGTACGCACGCATGCTCAGCTCGGCACGCACAGTGCTCATCGAGCACGGGTTTGAGTCTTTCACTTTCGACGAAGTCGCTCGCATCGCAGATATCCCCATTGGCACGCTCTACCAATTCTTCGCAAACAAGTATGTGATGATCTGCGAGCTCGACCGTCAGGACACCGAGGCCGTCATCGAGGAAGTCTCACGCTTCGGCGAAACAGTCCCCACCTTGAAATGGCCGGAGTTTCTCTCGGAGTTCATCGATCACCTGGCAAAACTCTGGCGCGAGGACGTTTCCAGAAGAGCCGTATGGCTGGCTGTTCAATCAACGCCCGCCACACGCGCAACCGCAGAAGATACGAAGTCACGCCTGGTCACCGAGATTTCAAAGGTGCTGCGCCCGCTGGTGCCGTCGTCAAGCGATGCGGAACTGAACTTCATCTCCGACCTCATGATTAACGCCACGTACGCCCTGCTGAATTATGCGGTGGACCATCCGGGAAGCGATGCTGAGCGGGAAGCTCATTACGAGCTGACGGTGCAGGAAATCAAACGCATGACAATCTCTTATCTCATGAGCGTCGCGGAGGCCGCAGACTAGAGAGCGCCCCTCGCCCACCTCGGCAGGGGCATTTATTGCCCTTATCAATACGCGGAGGGTAGGCTTGCCTTAGTTTACGCTTTACTCTGGTCAGCGCGGTGGGGTTCCCTGTTTTTCGCCGCGCCTGCGCCGGAACTCCCAAACAGAATCAGAGGTTCACATGTCCACGACGCAGGGCGCTTTCCGACGGAGCCTGCTTCCCCGCTCTATTGTTCTAGCTTCGGCAATCGTAGTGAGTACGGGATTTTTACCCGCAGTCCCCGCATCGGCACAGTCACTGCCATCGATTGGACAGCTCGGCGGTTCGCTCCCCGGCATCGGCGACCTTCTCGGCGGCAGCACCGATCAGTCTGAGCGCCAGCTCTCTGTGACCCCTGCCACCGATCTGTCCGACGGCGCCACCGTGACCATCAAGGGAGTCGGCTACCCCGCTAACGCAAATATTTACCTAGCCCAGACAATCGAGAAGCCAAAGTCGGGCTACCCTTCGACCTACGGCGAAGCGGCCAAGGTGACAGTCGGCGCTGACGGAAGTTTTACGCAGGAGATGAAGGTCGCGACCAGCTTTGGCGATGTCGACTGCACCTCCACCCAGTGCTACGTAGCCTCCTTTACTGCGTTCCCTAATCTTTCTGACCGCAGCAATGACCAGTGGGTCCCCATCACCTTCAAGGCGGGTGCTACTTCCCAGGCTGCTCAATCACAGGGTTCCACCAGCGCGGCACCGAGCGGTGGCCAGAGCACTGGTTCGGGCTCCCAGTCACAGTCGGGCTCGCAGTCACCGTCGCAGTCACGGGGTAACGCATCGGTGAGCCTGTCCAAGACCTCAGACTTGAACCCGAGCGGCGACACCATTCGAGTTGAAGGCAAGGGATTCAAGACCTCTGGACCGGGCATCTACGTCGGTATCGCGCAAAATGACCAGATGGATGTGACCAACGCCGATTCCTTCGGCCCGGATACCCAGTTTGTGTCTACCTCTCGCGGCAACTTGAAGTCCGACGGCAGCTTCAGCGTGGATCTTCCGGTCAGCGCGAAGTTCGGCACGGCAGACTGCATGCAGAACGCTTGCTCGGTCTACACCATTGCTGCTCACGGTTCTTCCGACCGCAGCCAGGACACGGCGACCGCGGTATCGTTTGCCGGCGGAGCTGCCAAGCAGGACGCTACCCTGCCCTCCGGCGGTGGCTCCTCACAGTCCGCAGGCAGCGCAAGCTCCGGCACCAGTGGCAGCACAGGGTCTAGTGGAACGAGTAGCACCAGCGCTTCCAGTGGCTCCAGCAGCTCCAACGGCAGCAGCTCCTCGACCGGCACCCCGTCGGTAAGCCTGTCCACCACGGAACTGAACCCATCGGGCAGCACCGCAATTACTGTCTCCGGCAGCGGATTCAAGACCAGCGGCAACGGCATCTACGTCGCAGTGGCTGAGAAGAACAAGTTCTCCACCACCAACGCTGATGCTTTCTCCGCCGCTGAGTTTGTGCGCACCTCCCAGATGTCCTCCGACGGCAGCTTCTCTACAACGCTCAATGTCGAGGCCGTCACCTCGGCCGCCAACTGCGTCGAAAATGACTGCGCGCTCTACACCTTTGCTGCTCACGGTTCCTCCGACCGCAGCCAGGACACGGCCACGGACCTCAGCGTCGGCGGCTCCGCCAAGGAACGCGAAGAAGCTGTGAAGACCGGTGCCTCCAAGACCGGAGAGTCCAAGGCCAGCGGCTCCTCCAAGGCATCTGGCAAGGTTTCCGCAAAGTCCAACGCTTCCGGCAATGGCCTCGACGAAGTTGATGTGCAGACTCAGCAGGCCGCGACCAACTCCCCGCTCCAAACCGCCGCAGTCGCCGGAACCGGCGCAATCCTGGGCGCGCTAATCTTCGGTGCCGGCATCCTGGTCGGTCGCCGTCAGAAGTCCGTCGATTAGCGCGGTGCCGGACTAGTCCAGGCGTACGACGGCGATTGCGTAGTCGCCGTCGTGCGAGATGCTTAACGACGGCCCCAGCTGCCACTCCTGATCGTGGAAATGGCGGCTCACAGCACCGTGGAGACTGATGCTCACGCGACCGTAGGCATCCGGCTGCACCTCTATTTCCCGCCAGTCCAGCTGATCGCGCGCAATCGGCGGTTGGCTGCCGAAGAGGGTCTGCGACCAGGCCTTGATGAAGGCTTCCTTCGCAGCCCAGCGGCCCGCTAAGTGACGCGCCAGCGCGCCGCCGACTGCTCCGCGGCGCCTAGCTACCAGTAGCTCCGCAGGTGTGAAAACAGCCTGCGCGAACTGACTTCCTGGCATATTCAGCTGCTCTTCGAAGCCCGGAATATAGACGAGGTCTACGCCAATCATGGCTGGAGGACACCATCGATCAGACGGGCGCCGTCGGAAAGCAGAACTGCCTTTTCCAATGCAGCGGGTGAACCGAACCGACCACCGTCCGCCAGGTTTCGCTCGCGTGGACGCTCGTAGAGGGCTTCTCCACCGTAAATAGCCTCATCAATGCGACGCAGACCAGCCGCTTCGCGGTTGTACGCCGCGGACCGCCAACGCTCCGCAGCCTCAGCGCCATCGTGCTGCACTATCGCTTGGTAGAAAGCTTCCGGATGCACGACTGCCACCAGTGCCGAGACATGTCCGAACCCGAGCGAGGTAACAAAGCCAGCCTTCAGCGGCAACGTATTGCCGAAATTGACTGCCTTCGTTGGCCATACCAGACGCGAATGCGCAGCCAATGCGGGATCGACGCAGTCCAGCGATCGATTACCTGGCACAATGCCGCTGCGCAACACCTGGGTCAGACCAATGATCTGGAACGCTGCAGCACCACCCTTAGCGTGTCCCGTCAGCGATTTCTGAGAGACCACCAACAGCGGGTTAGAGCGCTCGCGACCGAGTTCATCTGCAATGCGTTCATGCAGTTCGGACTCATTTGGGTCGTTGGCATTGGTCGAGGTGTCGTGCTTGGACAACACCGCGACCTGATCCGCAGTGACATCGAGTGCTGCAAGGGCGCGAGCCAACCGAGACTTCTCGCCGCCCTGAGCGGCCGCTAGCGCGCCCAAACCCGGCGCCGGAATGGATGTGTGCGCGCCGTCGGCGAAGGACTGGGCGTATGCGACGACACCGAGCACGGGGAGCCCCATGTCACGGGCGATGTCTCCGCGAGCCAACAGCACCGTGCCACCGCCTTGCGATTCCACAAAACCTCCGCGTCGACGATCGTTCGGCCTGGAGAAGTACTCATGCTCGATGCCTTTGTTTTCCATGGTGGCGGAGTCAGCTGTGGCGGCCATGTCGCCGAAACCTGTGATTCCCTCTGTGGATAGGTCATCAAAGCCACCCGCGACAACAAAATCTGCCTTACCCAGGGCAATCTTGTCGACGCCCTCCTCCACCGACACCGCTGCCGTCGCACAGGCTGCCACAGGGTGAATCATCTGCCCGTAGCCACCGACATACGACTGCATAACGTGGGCGGCAATAACATTTGGCAATGCCTCTTGCAGGACGTCATTGGCTCGCGGTTGCCCCAGCAGACCGTCGATGTAAAGACTGCGCAGCGACTCCATCGCACCAATACCTGTGCCCTGTGTCGACGACACTCGCGCCGGGTTGACCGCTTCCAGCAGCTGCGCTGGGCTGAAGCCCGATGACAAGAAGGCATCGACAGTACAGACAATGTTCCACAAGCTCACGCGGTCCAGATTGTCCATCATGTCTGCCGGAATACCGTAGCGTGCCGGGTCAAAGCCCTGCGGAATTTGACCGCCAACATAGCGGCTCATCGCCATTCGGCGTGGAACCTGAACTGGCGTGCCAGCGGCCCGTGTCACAAGCCACTGCCCTGTCTCGGCATCGAAGCTCGCAGTGGTGTTGTCCGGGTTGGAACTGACAAAAGCCTCCGCTGCCGCGCGGTCACGCACAGCAAAGCTCAACGCACGATCCAGGTAGACCGTGGTCAGCTCAGTCATCGTATTGTCAACCAAATCGCCATCATCGGCGTAACGACGCACACCAACTCGCGCCAGTACTTCATCGCGGTAGCGCGTAGCAATGTCGCTTTCTGCCAACGGTTGCCCGTCGGCATCGCGCCAGCCACCCTCATAGGAAATCAGCCCCATTGACCAGGCTAATTCCACAATTCCTGCTGCAGAAATATCATCGACTTCAGCCTCAAAGCGCGTCCGGGAAGAACCGTACGGCCCAAGCTCACCGGCGCCCACAATGACCACCATGTCCTCCGGAGCCGCTGCGATGTCACCAAAGGTCGGTGTTGTCTGCGCAATTGGTCGGCGTGGGCTTGGCAGACCGCTCAGAACACGGCTTGACGACGGCTCCTGCGAACGCGCCCCGCTAGCGACCTCGGAGCTTTGAGCTGTTGGGCCAGCCGCCTGCGCAGCCTCCTGCGCCAATTGCGCAATGTTGAGGTCGACGTCACCCAATCCGCCGGTGAGATCGGCCTGAATCGGGCGGGTTTGTGCCTTCTTCCGAGCCTCCGAGCTCGCGAGCTCAATGAGTTCAGCTGCCATTTCTTCGGTGGAGAAGGTGCGAACTCCCTTTGTTTCCACTGCAGCAACCAGCGGATCGTTTCCACCCATCAGGTTGGTGCCTCGAACCCAACCAATCTGTGCATGAGCCAGAGTGGCGCGGGTGCGCCAAGCGTCCTCCACATTCCAGCGCGCCACCACTGCATCGAGTGCGGCCTTGGCTTCACCATAGGCACCATCACCGCCGAAGCGACCACGGTTCGGTGAACCCGGCAGCACCACATGCAAACGATGGTCCAGATTATTGTCCCCGCCAAGTGCTGATATCCCTGCGATGAGTCGTTCCACCGACCACAGAAGCAGACGCATTTGGGTCTCGGACGCAGGACCGGCGTCGGCAAGCGAACCTGAGACCGTAGGCGCCGCGAACGGGAATAGCAGCGTCGGTGACAGCGCGGGCTTGGTCACAACCACTTCCGCACCAATCGTCGTAGTCTGCTCGGTTCCGATCCAGTCGATAAGGGAATCCAGGTCCTGGAAGCTGGACAGGTTCGCCGGTACCACCCACAGCTTCGCCTCGCCCTGCGCATGCATACGGTAGAGCTGCTTGTAGAAGCTCAGGCGCTCATGTCCCAGGCGTGAGGTAGTGACAACAACGGTTGCGCCCTGAGACAACAACTGTGCAGTTACGGCGGAGCCAATCGAATTTGGCGATGCACCGGTAACAACAGCGATGTCGGCATTCATCGGCAGTTCATCCACATTCGTGATGGCCTCATCCGACAGCTGTCGGTAGATACTCGCCAACTGTGCCCGCCCTGCCTCGTCTGCCTTGGCAGCCCACCACTGTGCCTGCTCGACTGCGGTTTCGTGGATACTGCCCGGCGCGGTGTCAGCCACGTCTTCATCAGTGGCTGCCCAGAGGCGTGCTAGGTCATCGCGGGAGGTGGCCCAGCGGTCGTCGAGAAGCACTGCCTTGGTGGGCGTAAACGTCGGGGTGACCAGCTTCGGCCAGTCCGCACCGAGTTCAGCAGTGACGAGATTTACCAGGTTGCTGTCGGCGTCTTCGGCATCGAAGTCAATGGCACCGGTAATTTCGTGGCCGAGTTGCTCCAGAATCGTGCGTGCAGCGGTGGCAAGAATTCCTCGTTGACCAGTCAGTTTATCTGCAAACTCAGTGAGTGCAGCCGAGTCGACCATCCCAGCACTACTGTCGCTTGCCGACGGCTTAGCGACAGATACACCTCGTTGCGAGGCGACCGCGAGGATTGCTTCATCGATCAGCTGGTTGAGTTCAGCAGTACTGGTTGGGGCGGCCGGCGCCAGATGCGCAAGATCACCACCGCGCAGGGATGCGCCCTCGCGAGTACCGAGCATGATCTCGGCGCTAACTGCGGTTGCCCACCCCTTGCCGAGCTGCCATTCATCGGCCACATAGTCATCGATGTAATTCGCGCCTGCACCGGCAGGACCGGTAATCCGGCGAATACCGTCGGCAATGGCTTCGGAGAGAATCGGGCCGAATGCGGAATATCCACTGGCCAAGCTATCAATCTTGTCCTTTAGATCAGCCAGTTCCGCATCTGCGGCCCCTTCGATTGAACCGAGGTCGAATTCGACTCCGAGATCGAGCAGCAGTTGATTGCGTCGAGATGAGACTCCATCGACCAGAGTCTCAATGGAGTCGGCGGCACCGAGCTGGTCGGGACGTACCTTCGTCCATTGGCAAATAAGAACTTCCAACGCTTCTGCCGGGCTGACTGCGATATCAGCAACTTCGGCAGCCGGAGTGGCAGCACTCGTGATCGTGGTTGCCTGTTCGGTCGCCGCGAGTTGGTCGACAGATACTGCCGGCTCCGCTGCTCCTGCTGCTCCTGTTTCTCCCGCTGCTCCAGATAGAGCCTGCGCCGTGTCCTGCTCCGGTGTCACCTCCGACTCGAGCTCAGTCTTTTCCGGCTGAATTTGGTCGCGCATAAACACTGCATCAGCATCACGTTCGAGATTGAGTACTCGAATGTCACGGCTTCGGTGACGGGGCAACTGGCAGGTGCGGGCAGCCAGGTTTGCCAGTGTGGGCGCTGTACCTACACCAACTTCAATAATGCGGCTGACGCCGAGATCCTCAAGCAGCAGATCCTGCGTTTCGATCCACCTCACCGGTGAGCAGAATTGCCAGGCCAGTAACTCGACCAGCAACATGCGGGCCAGGCGCGCCGGGTTTTCAGCGGCAGTATCAAAGTCGGCAAGGATTTGTTCCAAAATGTCTGAGTCGACGACTGCAGCCATCTGGCGGACGAACTTCTCAGTCAGCTCAAAAGAGGTCGCGGTGAGATTCGGGATATAGCGTCCCACCAGGCGCTCTGGAGTGATTTCCGCTGGCAGCAGCCGCTCCAAGTGTTTACGGAAGGAATCCACACCGTCGCGTAGGACACTGGAGTGGAATGGCACATCAATACCTGGGATACGCACGTATCCCTTGCCGTCCGAGCTGCGGCGCTCGCACTGTTCAGCCAGTGCCGCAAGACCCGCGACGGTGCCGGCGACGGCGTACTGCTTGCCTGCCAGGTTGAGATTTACGACTTCGAGGAACTCACCGGTTTCCTGCGACAACCGATTAACAAACTCAGTGACCTCGTCCTCGCGTACGCCGATCTTGTCCGGACGCAGGGCGCACAAACCATAGTTGGACCTCCCCTGCTCATCACGTTCGACCAGTTCATGCATGGTCAAACCGCGGCGGTAGACAACCTCCAACGCGGCATCTGCGTCAAGCGCACCAGCGAAAGCCGCCAGCGCGTTGTACTCACCGACAGAGTGTCCCGCAAAGTGAGCTGTTTCATCCAGCAGCCCTGCTTCACGGAGCTCCGCAACCTGCGCCAGCCCCAACGTCGCCATCGCAACCTGGGTGAACTGAGTCAGATTCAGGACACCTTCTGGGTGGAAATAGCGCACACCACCCACAACCACCTCTACCGGGTTGTCCCGAACAATAGCCAGTACGGAAAAGCCAAGCTTCTCTCGGGTCATCGCATCCGCCTGGTCCCACACGCGGCGGGCCGCTACGCTGCGAGTCCGGGCAGACAGCCCCATCCCCTGTGATTGAATTCCCTGGCCAGGGAAGACATATGCAGTCGTCGGTGCGGCAATTACAGCAGTGGCAGTCAGTACCAGCTCGCCCTCTACTGTGGCCGTGACTTCACGGACTTCACCGGCGCCTGGACGGTCATCAAAACCACGGCGTTCGACAGAGAATTTCACTTCCTGACCAGGTAGAACCGGACTCAGCATAGTAGCCGTGAACTCAATCACCCGATTGCCAATGCCGGCATCCGACGTGGCAACAGCCGCATGCTCGGCCATTGCAGACAGCCACATTCCATGGACAATAACCCCTGGTAGACCAGCTAGCGCTGCCGCGCGGGAATCGACGTGGATAGGATTGCGATCGCCTGTGACACAGCTAAATGGCTCCATCGCCTTAGGCGCTTCCACGGTCAACGCACCGCGGAAACTCCGTGGCGTGTCCGTGACCGTTGGAAATGGCACAGTATTGGTCCGTGCTGTCTCGCCGCCGTTTCGGCCACGAATGGCAAACCGTTCGCTCAAGGTGGCGAGCAGCGTATCGCCATCACGAACCTCCGCGCGCACCACAACTAGTCGCCCTAAGTCCGTATCAACGACCTCATCGACACGCGCGCTAATCCGCAACGTTGTGGTTTCCTGCGGCAGAGCCCCAATCATACGAATGTGATGCTCAAGGTGAACAAGCGCGAGCATGCCCTCAACAACATCAATGCCGGTCTCAGTACGCGCCTGCGCGACTGCCGCAAAAATCGCTGGCCAAGCATGCCCGACCAACGCGTCCGGCACCGTCGCCTGCGACTCATCGCCGGCAGCTGCAATAGTGACCGCATCGTAGTCAGCCATCGCCATCGGATCCCACTCGGATTCCCACTCCGCGACCCCATCGACGATGTTTGCAAGCTCACCGCCAGCCGCGATTCGCGTCAGCTCCCGCATCGCGGCTGCCGCATCCTCATGCTTGACGACGGGCACTGCGCCCACCGCTGCACTCTGGCACAGGCGAATTCGCAGTTGCGTATTCTCCCCCGCAGCATCGGGCAGCGGAACGGTCAGCTGTGCCCAGACGAGCTCCTCCCCGCCCTCATCATTGCTGCCATCAACTCCAATGGTCTCCAAAATGGCACCAGTACCTGGGTGCTCCAGGCGTTGTGAACGAGAGACATCACTTGCGTCAGATACACATACCCACTCATGTTCCGCGCCAAGTGCCAGCGCCGGATTCGGCTGCTGTCGACCAGCCCACCAAATCACAGGTGCTGCGAGCATCCGGCTGAGGGCGTCAACAGGTGCCTCCGGCAGGTAGCCGATATCCATCAATGCCTGTGCAGTAGCTTTTTCAAACCGCCCCAGAATCTCCGCTACTGGCTCATTCGCGCGGGTAATGCCCGAAACAGCCTGCGGCCCTGGGATGATGCAGACTTGATCCGCATCGTAGCGAGAGTCATGCGCCTGCCATAGGGAGTCCGATCGCCACCAGCGACGAACCTCATCATCGATAACCGGAACGAATGGCACAGGTTTGCCAGGTGTGCGGCAGAGCTCAGAGATAAAGAAGGTGACATCTGCTGGGTGGAGCTGGGTATCCAGATCCAGCAGGCCGGATAGTCGCGAGATTTCATTCTGCGGCTGAGTGCGCAAGCTGTCGCCGTCGGCAAGCGCGTCAAACGTGCCCGCGTCGACTGCATTCAATCGTGCCTCTACGCGATCGACGAGTGCGACAAAGCGCGTCGACCACGTTGGATCGAGGAACGTCCCTTCGGGCGCACACAATTCGAGATAGCGATTCAGCACCTCGGCATACGTCATGGTGACGACATCCCCGAAGTACGGCTTCGCGGTGGCGTTAATTGCCTCGATGATCTCTGCGCGTCGTTCGGTGACCTTAGTGAGGTCACCTGCGACTTCGTCAAGCAATCTGCCTGCGCGTGCTGCGGCGTTATCAATTTCGTGGATATCAGCGCCCAACTGGCTGCGTCCCGACGCCATGCCATCCATGGCGCTACCAGCGGGGATCCAGTTGTCAGTGCCGACGGTGTCGACCAGCATCTGTTTCACGGACTCAGAGGCGGTCGACTCCTTGGCTGCCATCGCAGCTGTGCCGATGATGACAGCATCGACCGGCATCGGCGCCAATCCGTACTGTGTCGACCACGTGCCCATCAGATAATCACGGGCCTGTTCTGGCTTGCCGATACCGCCGCCAACAGCAAGCACCACATCTCGCTTGCGGATCTTTGCGTAGGTGTTAATTAGCAGGTCATCGAGGTCTTCCCAGGAATGGTGGCCGCCGGCACGCCCACCTTCAACCTGCATGATGATTGGATACGGTGTGCCCTGCTGCGCCAAGGTGTCTGCAATTTCGAGCACCGACTCGATTTGTGCGATTGTGCCCGGTTTGAAGGAGATATGCGGAATCCCGCCCTCACGCAGCTGCTTTACTAGCTCAACTGCCTCGTCCACCTCGGGGATTCCCGCGGAGATGGTGACTCCATCAATCGGTCGCCCCGCTGCCACTGCGCGCGGGAGCAAACGGCGGCTTCCAATGTGCAAACCCCACAGGTACGGATCCAAAAACATGGTGTTGAACTGTGCACTGCGCCCCTCCTCGAGCAGATCGGAGAGTCGCGCCACATTAGCCTCGAAGATTTCCGGCGTGACTTGGCCGCCACCGGCCAGCTCCGCCCAGAACCCCGCATTCGCAGCAGCCGCCACGATCTCAGGGTCAACGGTTGTCGGGGTCATACCGCCGAGCAGAATTGGCGAGCGCCCGGTCAACTTGGTGAACTTCGTCTCGACACGGGGCTTGTCTCCAGTGACCAGACGCGGCGCAAACTCCAGCCACGATGTCGGATGCTCAATGTCGCTCTCAGACAGGACGCCCCTACCCGCAGCTGTCGCCGCAGGAATCACCGCCACGCCATAGCCTTCAGCGTTACGTTCTGTCAGCTTGACGACGCCTGTGTTCGGCCCCAAATCCAAAATGGTGGTTGCTCCTTGGTCGATGAGCCCCCGTACCTCGGCGCTCCAGTCACTGGGGTCAACCAAGATTGCACGCGCAAGCCGGTCCGCCGTTTCCGCATCTAGCCCAATGCGCTCAGCTCGCTCCACTACCCATGCCACAGCAGGTACCAGCGCTGGGTGATGGAATGCGCCACTAACTGGCAGAACTGTACATTCGACTTTCCGACCCTTCGGCTGCTGCGTTGTGAGCTGCTCTGCCAGCTGGTCTAGTTCATCCTGCTTGCCGATAACTACGCTGGTAGTCTGCGTATTCTTCAGACCGATGACACAGCCCTGGGGGAGGAAAGGCTCCAACTCCTCGACCGTCAGGCCAGAGATACTCATCATCGGCGCGCGCCCAAATCCGGCTACTCGGCTTCCGCGCGCACACGCCACACCGATGAGGCGAGCTAGCGCCAGAAGCTCTGCTGCCTTCTCTGGGCGAGCGACAATCTCAGCGGCAAGAACACCTTGCGAATGACCGGTTACCGCTACCGCTTCGGTGATATTAATTCCCTGCTTTTCCAGCAACTCGACAATGCCCAACTGTGCCAAGACGATGCCCGGGACGCTGACCGCAGGGTTGGTTGTATCTCCGGTAAATGGCTCGTCTGTAACGAGTGAGATTGCCCAGCCGAAGGGGTCGAAACCTGCGGGAAGCTGGCCGATGAGATCGTCGTCAAGCGGTGCGAGCAGTTCCTCAGCGCGAGTGAAAACTTCCCGTAGTTTCTTTGAGTTGCCACTGGCCATGACGCTGGAGAGAGTGTCCAGCCATGGTTGCGATTGACCGGCGAAAGTGACTGCAAAAGTACCCAGGTCTGGAGCAGTTACGACATTGGTCTGCAAAGTGGCGAGTTTTTCGTATTTCACGTGGCTGAGGTCCTTGTCTTGTGGAGTACGAAATGAAAACATCTTTTGTTTCCAAATCCTTGCCAGGACACTATGCCATAAATCATGAGGAATCCATCATGTTTTTCTCGCGCAGTTTCGCGGCGCCATCAACGCGAAGATAATTTGCAACCCCAAAACGAGAGGCCGAACACGGCTGCGAAATCAGCGAGTACAACGCTTCGAAAGCGCAAGAACTTCGCAGGTAGGAAACAGTGTTCCCCTGTCGAAAAGTTGCTTGCGCTTCACCACCCTGGCAGCGCCGGCGGTGGAAAATAAAACGCGGAAGACCGAGCCAATTTATGCCCAATCGGTGATGAACATCACACCCGGAATGCGTGTCAATGGGCGCCGAGAACGCTCAATCTTTCCTCGATTAATCGCCTAGCATATCCAGAATTGTGGACTCCGCTTCTTCTAAGCGCCGCTCTGACTCTTCAAGATCCTGCTGCGACTTACCATCGCGCTCGACCTTGCCGTCGAAGATTGCGCAGGGATCATCGTTGACCACAGTGTCGTCGGGAACTATGCCACGACGCGCCATGTACTCATCCAGATGCATCGAGATGCTCATGTTGCCTCCCTGCTTCCACCTTACGATTCAAGATACGATTCGATCAGCGTCATTGTATCGACAGATTCGATTGCCCTACGCAGTGGAATGAGCGAACAAAGGTTTCCCAGAATGGCACTCACGCGCGCTGTGCGACTGCCCCGTCTTGCGTTCCCGCTAAAAGAGGCAGGACTGTCGCAGGTCTACAACTGGTCTGGCGGCCAGGGTTTTCCATCGGGGAAATACCGGTCAAATTTCCAGCCCAGACGGAAGGGGAGCACGAACTTTGGCGGGCAGTTGTTGGCCTCCCACATTGTCTTGGGTTTTGCCGCGTGTTCAGCCACCTTGCGGTCGGTGTACACCCCGTGACAGATGGGGTCCCAGAAATTGCTATCGGTGATTTCAAGAGTGGGGGTACCACTAAACACTCCGTAGAGGAGCTGGTCGCGGCTTTCAACCTCGACTTCGAAGTCTTCCCAGGTGCCAATCATGTCGCCGGGTTGTGCGCGCCACCAGTTGTCAATCGCGAGGGCGGTTTCTTCAGACTCGACGAACCCGCCGAGAGGTTCAGTGTTATCTGGGTAGCGGGGATAAACGACGCAGACAACAATTTTCATAGTCATGGTTCTACACCGTGCACGGGAGATTAGCGACCTTGGAATAGCTTCGGGCGGGAAATGGGCCAGATTTTGGGCACGCGGCCTAATGAGGGCGGAAAATCTGACGGGGTGGAGAACGAAGATACCCCGTGACCTGCATAGTCACGGGGTATTTATGTGTGCGCCTGGGGAGACTTGAACTCCCACGCCCTAAGGCACTGGAACCTAAATCCAGCGCGTCTGCCAATTCCGCCACAGGCGCCCGTCGCGAATCCGTGACAGTTACGTACAGTCCCCGTAAGCATGGACTACTGATAAGCCACCTACAGGCGCAACGAACTTTCACAGCTCATTTGGACTGTACACACTTTAACGGGTTTGCCGCAGATTTCCTAATGTCCTAGCTGAATTCCTAATGTCCCATCCCCTGCCTTATCCAGCGAGCGCGCTAGCTTGGCAGGTCACGGACTAGCTATGGTGGTTATGTGTCCACTTCACAGCATCCCAATACCACTGACAAGCCAGCGAAGATTCCCACTCGTACCCGCGTGGTGCAACTAATCTTCTTGGCTCTTGCAGTCGGCGCCACTCTTGTACTCGCCTACTGGCAGCTCAGCAGGTGGAACACAACCAGCTCATTCCAAAACCTGGGCTACGCACTGCAGTGGCCAGCTTTCGGCCTGTTCTTTATTTGGGCCTACCGCAAGTACATGGAGTACGAACGCGAACGCCTGAGCGGCAATAGCGAGGCCGCATTTGAGGCTAAAGACGATGTCATGACGGAAATTCCAGACGAATTCCTGCCGACCAACCCGGATGGCTCGCGAAAGGTGCAGCGTGTGGATGAGACACAATCGACGGATTCTGGCACCAACGCCTAGGCGATAACTGCTTATTCGAGAAAAGGACTTTTAGTGACCAACATCAATCCAGATCGTCAAGAGCGCGTAAGGAAGGCACTGACGTACTTCTCCGTCACCGCCTATTTCACGGGTGTGATGCTGCTCTTGCTGTGTGCCGAGATGATTTACAAGTACCTCATCCTCGACAACTCCGCCGACGCGCCGCGGTGGTTCTTCTACACCGCCCAGATTCACGGCTTCGGCTACATGGCATTCCTCATTGCCACCGTAAACCTGGGCACCAAAGCCCGCTGGGAACCAGCAAAGTGGATCATCACCGCGCTCGGTGGCGTGGTCCCGTTCCTCTCCTTCTTTGTCGAGAAGAAGCGCCGTGAGGAAGTCGAGACCGCTTTCCAGCTGAAGTAGCGGGCTCTCGGCAGCCCGAGGGCTCGCCCCAGGGCTACCCCTTAGCCTCAACCTCAGCCAGAATTTTCAGCGCCGGAGTCAAGGCACGCAGTGCACGCCCCCTGTGGCTAAAAGCGTCCTTGTCTTCGGCGCTCATTTGTGCCGCAGACAAGGCCCCCTCAGCTTCGTTGCCCTCCCCAACTGCGGGCGCGAACACCGGATCGTAGCCGAACCCATTGTCCCCAACAGGCTCGCGCAGAATGGCGCCAGGCCAGCGGCCCTCTACAACCAGCAGCAGATTACCGGCTTCATCGAGGACCGCTGGGAAACCGCCGTCGGCAAGCGCGGACGGCACCTCCTTGGCACCGGGGACGACCAACGCGCAGGCGGTACGGAAGGACGCCGTACGACGCTCATCTGGGCAGTCCCCCATCTGGGCGAGCAGCAGCTCGTAGTTAGCGACATCGTCGCCGTGAGTGCCCGACCAGCGCGCCGAGAGCACACCCGGCATGCCGTTTAGCTCATCGACGCTGAGCCCCGAATCGTCTGCCAAACACGCGTAGCCGGTGTGTTTCGCACCATCGAAAGCCTTGATGTAGGCGTTGTCCGCAAAAGTGCGACCGGTTTCGGGGCGCTCTGGGTACTCCGGGACGTCGCTAAGCGAAAGAAGTTCCACCGAATCAATACCCGCCGCACGCAGGATGCGGTCGAGCTCGACTAGTTTTTTAGAATTTCGGGTAGCGACGAGGAGCTTCACGGCAGCTCACCCGGGTACGGCGCACGCAGAACTTCCTGCTGCAGGGCAACGAGCTCACGCAGGCCCTTTTCCGCCGAGTCGAGCATGTCATTCAGCTGATCGCGGTCGAAGGTGCCTTCCTCGCCAGTGCCCTGGATTTCGACGAACTTGCCCTCTGCGGTCATCACCACGTTGAGGTCGACCTCAGCGCGGGAGTCCTCCTCGTAAGGCAGATCTAGACAGACACGGCCGTCAATAATGCCAACCGAAACAGCTGCGACTGGTGCCTTCAGCGGGGTGCCCGGAACAGCGCCCACTGCATGCAGGTAGGTCAGGGCATCAGCCAGCGCGACGTACGCACCGGTGATGGAAGCGGTTCGAGTACCACCATCCGCCTGCAGAACATCACAGTCGATGTTGATGGTGTTCTCACCGAGTTCCTTCAAGTCGATAGCAGCTCGCAAGGAGCGACCGATCAGACGGGAAATCTCGTGAGTGCGACCCTTGACCTTGCCGCGCATTGACTCGCGGGGCATGCGCTCGTGGGTAGAGGCCGGCAGCATGGAGTACTCAGCGGTCAACCAGCCCTCGCCGGAGTCACGCTTGAATCGTGGCACCGACTGTTCGACGGAAGCGGTGCACATTACACGCGTATTACCGAAAGTAACCAGCACAGAACCGGCCGGATTGTCGGTGAAGCCACGAGTGATGGTCACCTTGCGCATTTCATCAACCGCGCGTCCATCGGCACGGCGAAAATCGGAATTAGCTGTAGTCATGCCAACTACCCTACCGCCCGGCGCGAAAGCGGTGCGACAGCTGTACGGAAACCCGATAGTCGCTGAGACTAGCCGCCTAGCTCCATGCCCAGGTAGGCCAATTCAACGTCACCGGCAAAGGTACTCTTCGCAGCACGTAGTGCTTCTTCACCGTCGGCGTATGGCGGAATGTGAGTCAGCACCAACTTCTTAACCCCCGCCAGCGTCGCTGCCTTTCCGGCCTCGTAGCCCGTCAGGTGCATATCCGGTGGGGTGCCCTCTTCGTTGCTGCACCATGTGGCTTCACAAATGAAGATATCCGCATCCCGCGCCAGCTCCACCAGTTCATCGGTCCACGCAGTATCTCCGGTGTACGCAATGGTCAGACCATCTGCTTCAATGCGATATCCAACAGCTGGCACCGGGTGGACCATGTTATACGGCGTGACGACGGCGCCTCCGTCCGCTTCGCCCCCACCGACTAACAGTGGCTCACCTGGGTTACTCACAACCTGGTCAAAAGTGTCTTCCAGGTTGGCATCTTCTTCACTTCCCAGTGCTTTGCACATGGTGCCTATCCGGTCGTGAATGTCTCCGGGGCCAACCAGGAGATTCCGGGAACTCGCCGGGGCTGTCGGGTGGAAGCGACGCCAGACGAGCAGCCCTGGAATGTCTGCAGTGTGGTCTGGGTGCACATGAGTTAGTAACAAATCACAAGCTGCAGGATCAGAGATCTTCTGCAATTCAGCGAGGACACCGGGACCCAAATCAATGACAAAGGTTCGACCGTTATCCAGCTCAATGAGGTAGCCAGATGCTGGCGCCGATGGGCCACCCATGCTGCCTGTACATCCCAGAACCTTCAATCGCATACTTCAAGCTTGCCATGTAATTGATCAAAAACGAGCAAAAAACCAATGGAGTGTCTGGATTTAATAAGAAAGGTCACATTTGGGAATGCATAGTGACCTGGCTAATACCCGGCCCAAGGAAGCGCTTTGCCAGGGATGCAAAAACTTGCGGATCTCCAGTGGATTCGAATGTGCGCACAGGGTTCGGATTACTCTCCGGGTCAGCGAGCATGTCGGTCTTTGTGAGGATGCGCAGAACATCCTTCGACGTCTCCTCCGCCGACGACACTAGGGCGACGTCCTCCCCCATAGCCAGCTGAATCACACCAGACAGCAGCGGATAATGGGTGCAGCCCAGAACGAGGGTGTCTACACCATCGGCCTGCAATGGCGCGAGGTAGCCCTCCGCAAGTCCCAGAATCTGGCGACCAGAGGTGATTCCTCGCTCGACAAAGTCCACGAATCGCGGGCAGTCGACCGCAGAGACATCCACGCCAGGCACTGCATCAAAGAGATCTTGGTAGGCACGGGAGCGAATCGTGGCGGCGGTACCGATTACGCCGACTTTTCCATTCCTGGTAGTCGAGACCGCACGGCGCACAGCGGGCAGAATGACCTCGACTACTGGGACTGGGTAGCGCTCGCGGGCATCACGCAAAAATGCGGCCGAAGCCGTGTTGCAGGCAATGACAATCATCTTGCAGCCGCGTGCAACCAGTTCATCGGCAATCGCTTCCGCGTGCTGACGAACCTCGGCGATGCGCAACGGGCCGTAAGGGCCGTTGGCAGTATCGCCGATGTACATAATCGACTCGTGCGGCAGCTGATCCATGATGGCACGTGCCACTGTCAGCCCACCGACGCCGGAGTCAAAGATGCCAATCGGCGCTGTTCGGTCGGGGAAGCCGCTATCCTGCGCTCTCAGCTGATTGACTGCCTGAGTTTCTGCTCCTGCTCCCACCGCTATCTGGACTCCTCATATCGTTGGTCAAACACCGAAGCTCCTATTCTAGGCCGATTTCGTCAGGAGCTGATGCCACGTACCTCGGGCTCTTAGCGACGTGCACTCTTAGCCACGTGCACGACCGCGCTTAAACATCACCGCAGCCCAGATGCCCGCAAGCCCACCGAAGAGGTGCATCTGCCAACTAACAGCCATCTGTGTTGGCAGCACTCCCCAGATAAGACCCGAATACATCGATGCCAGAATCACGCCCAAAATAATCTGCATCACCCGACGATTCACGAAACCGCGTACGACCAAAAACGCCAGCCAGCCGTAAATCAGGCCGGACGCACCGATGTGGACGGTATTTACACCGCCGACCAGCCAGGTCAGACCGCCACCAACGACCGTAATCAAGAGTGTGACCTGCCAAAATAGCCGCTTCGACGACATTGCAATCAAACCGGCGAACAACGCCCCGGGCAGAGAGTTCGCCACAATGTGCCCGTAATCTGCGTGCAGCAGCGGTGCGGTCAAAATTCCCCACAGCGTCGAGGTTTCGCGTGGGCGCACACCGAAGTTGTTCAGCGCCCCACCAAAGATGAATTCGTTGACAAGAAAGACCGTCCAGATAAGTGCCAGGTACCCAATAGCCGTACTGATGGCCGCCCCGAGCCCGCCGTCGCGATCCTGTGGAACAATCTGATTATTCCGCCGCGTCTGCACGGGACCGCCCATCGGGTACTGCGCATAGTTCTGGTAATTCTGCTGTTGTCCCGAGCTCCATTGCGGATTCATTGGCGAACTTCCTTCACTACTTGTCCAGCATCTCTGACAGCGCGGCTACTTCCGCGCGTCCCGTTGCACTCATCACGGCATCGACAATAGCCATCTGCACCGCATCGGCCGCCATCGCAGCCAACAGGGCCACCACATCCGAGCCCACGGGTTCAGCGTTTCCGCTATCCGCCGCCTCGGCCGAGCTGAGGGCAAACAGCGTGTCACCGTCCATCGGCGCATGAGCCGGCCGAATCGCTCGCGCCAACCCGTCATGACCGCACATCGCCAACCGCTTCAACTGCGCAGTTGTCACCGGCGCATTGGTTATCAACGTGCCAATCGTTGTGTTTCGCGTGTTTGCCGACGACTCCCCGTCGCCAGCCGCATCGGCGAGAATTTTGGTTCTACCGACGAAAACCTGGTCCAGCCGGGCCAATGCCTCCTTGCTGGCACCGGCAGCCGCGGGCATTCCGTAAAGGTGTCCCTCCGGGTCAATGACCGCACCAAAGGAGTTCACCACCATTGCGGCAGCCACAAAGTACTTACCATCGGCGGAGGTCACACGGGCTTGTCCAAAACCACCCTTGATTGCCCCGGCCATAGCACCGACACCGGCACCTACTGTCCCGGAGGGAGTGTCCTCCGGGACGTCGTCAAGCGCGTGCGACAACGCCTCGCGCCCTAGTTCAGCGGTGGGCAGCGTCGGCTCCCCCAACAGCAAGTCGAAGATGACAGCACCGGGAACGATGGGCACGAGGATATCCGGACGAGTTGGGGTGACCTCAAAGCCAATGCCGCGGTCGCGCAGTTCGCGCATAACTCCGTCGGCAGCTGCGAGGCCGTACGCGGAGCCGCCAGCCAAAACGACAGCGTGGGCGCGTTCGACGGTATTCTCCGGTGCGAGCAGGTCGGTCTCGCGGGTGCCCGGACCGCCGCCGCGGACATCGACAGCGCCGACAGCACCGCCTGGAGCGGCGATGACGGTGACTCCGGTATCCCCCTCAGAAGCATGGCCGATAGAGATGCCGTCGATGGAGTCGAGACAGCCTGCGCCGATGTCGATGCTCGCGCCCAGCGCAGCACTGCTGGCTTGGTGTCGAATGTCGGTGGGGCTGATTGCGAAGATCTCAGAATTCATTGTCGACCACGGCACCTTTCACCACAGTTCATGGCAGCTAACCTCAGTTGATTACTGCATCTTTTCGGGGTTTTGCTCGGATTCGCTACTCACCCATGAGCTGGTCCAACAGTGACTCTTGGTTGTAGGACAGCCACTGGTACATCGCGTCGGTCTGCTCAATCTGTTCGATGGAGCCATTGAGGTTCTCCATGGAAACATGCAGGTAAATACGTAGGTCATTGATACCCGCCACCCAGGCATGGGCATCACTTTCGGAAATGGATACCTGCCCCGACTCGGCGGGCTCCAGGGCGTCGATAATCGCACGCAGGGAATGGAGCTTGCTCTCTACAATCTCCGATTCATGCAGCTGGCGCATGAGGGCGTTTTCCCCCTCCACGCTCTCCTCACCCGGCTTGGTGAAGTCCGGCAACAGGCGCGCAAGCTTCGGATCGGATGGGGCCTCGGAGTGTCCGACAGGCATTCCCGTCATTTCCGCGAGCTCATTCTTCGGTGCCGACCGGGCTCGCTCCATCAGCGAGTCCGCCACAGTAGCAGCCAGATTCAGCAGCAAATCCCGCTCCGTGCCTTCAAAAGCCGTGACGTACTTGACGCCACCGCCGAGAAGGGATCGCTTGCGCTTCCAAGGACGCATGTAAATTCTCTCCCGCTGTCGAATATCGGCTTAGTCAGCCTGCTCCATTGTTGCCCACAAGCCTGCCTTGTGGAGCTTCTTCACATCGGCCTCCACCTTGTCACGCTCACCGGAAGACACGATTGCCTTGCCCTCCGTGTGAACCGTCATCATCAGCGCGTGCGCCTTCTTTCGGTCCATGCCGAAGAGCATCTGAAACACGTAGGTGACATAACTCATCGAATTAACCTGGTCATCCCACACAATGCACTGCCAGGGTCGGTTCGATTCCGTCACGACATCGGCATCCATAGTGGGCATCGGTGTTGCTGCTGGCATGCTCATAGGCACCAGGATAGTACGGAGTGGCGCGCGCTCGCCGGAACCGACTGCCCCGGCCCGCTTCAGCCGACTAGACTGTTGACCGTGATTGATAAGCATTCCTCCACCGCCCTTCTCACCGATAAGTACGAGCTGACGATGCTGCAGGCATCGCTTGCCGACGGATCCGGCGAGCGCCAGGTCGCCTTCGAGGTGTTTGGCCGTCGCCTGCCGAATGAGCGTCGCTATGGCGTTGTCGCTGGTACAGCGCGTGTGTTGGATGCTATCCGCAACTTCCGCTTCACCGAGGAACAGCTGGCTTCGCTGGACTTCCTCGATGACAGGACGCTGGATTACCTGCGTAACTATTCCTTCAGTGGCCAAGTCGACGGCTACCGCGAGGGAGAGCTCTACTTCCCCGCCTCGCCCATTTTGACGGTGCGAGGCACTTTCGCCGAGTGCGTCATTTTGGAGACTGTTATTCTCTCCATTCTCAATGCGGACTCCGCCATCGCCTCGGCAGCAACCCGAATGGTCACGGCTGCCGGTGGGCGCCCGATTATTGAAATGGGTTCGCGTCGCACTCATGAAGAAGCAGCTGTGACTGCTGCCCGCGCCGCTTACCTGGCAGGTTTTAGCGCCACCTCCAACTTGGAGGCAGCGGCACGGTACAACATCCCAGCCTCCGGTACCGCTGCGCACGCGTGGACTCTGTTGCACACCAACCCAGATGGCACGACGAACGAGGCTGCGGCCTTCAAGGCTCAGATTGACACACTGGGAACCGACACCACTTTGTTGGTGGATACCTACGACATCACCGAGGGCGTCAATACGGCTATTGAGGTCGCGGGTCCGGAACTCGGCGGTGTACGTATTGACTCCGGCGACCTCGGAGTTCTCGCTCGCCAGGTGCGTCAGCAGCTGGACTCGCTGGGTGCACACAACACCAACATCGTAGTGTCCTCTGACCTCGACGAGTTCGCCATTGCGGCGCTGAGGGCAGAGCCGGTCGATGTCTACGGCGTGGGCACCTCTGTAGTCACTGGCTCCGGCGCACCGACTGCGGGCCTGGTCTACAAGATGGTCGAAGTTGATGGGGTGCCCGTCGCCAAGCGTTCTCTGGATAAGCGGAGCCATGGTGGCGTGAAGGCGGCGATTCGTACCTGTCGCCGTTCCGGTACCGCCGTGGAGGAAATCGCTTTCCCGCTCGGCTCGGAAATCCCGGATGTGGGCAACCTGCACTACCGCGATCTGACCATTCCGATGATGCGCGATGGCGAGGTCGTCGATGGTCTACCGACCTTGGAGGAGTCCCGCGATCACTTGGTTAAGGCGCTGGTCAGCCTCCCGTGGGAGGGGCTCGCACTTTCCCGTGACGAGCCGGTACTGTCCGTCCGTTTTCACGGCGTTTAGGCGGCGGGGGAACTGTGTCGGACACTCCCGAGCACGCAGATTTTGCTGAGCTATCGGACGACTTTGAGGACTTTGACGATGTTGACGAGCTAGCTTCACCGAGAGCCAGCGTCCATAACGCGGATAGCATCGAAGCTCTTCTCGATGCGGCAGTGAAGGGACTCGGCGGAACGACTCGACCGAATCAGGTCAAAATGTCCCGGTCGGTGGCCTCCGCCTTTGCGCGCGAGCGGCACCTAGCGGTACAGGCAGGCACCGGTACGGGTAAGTCGCTGGCCTACCTGGTGCCTGCCATTGTGCAAGCAATGGAGTCCGACGAGTCTGTAATCGTTTCCACGGCGACCATTGCGCTGCAACGCCAGCTGGTCGAACGCGACTTGCCGCGGCTAGTCAGTTCGCTAGAGCCACACTTGTCCCGCACGCCAACCTTCGCAATCCTCAAGGGCCGCTCGAACTACCTGTGCAAGTCCAAGGTCGGAAATGTCATCAAAGATCCCGTCATGGACGGTGATGAATCCGAGCAGGCCAGCTCAGGTGACGCCGTTGGCCCCACTGCCCTCCTCAGCGAAGCGCAGCTCAGCCGAACCGCTGCCGAGGTCATGCGGCTACGCGAGTGGGCCAATGACACCGACACCGGCGACCGCGACAGCCTGGACAAGGGCGTTTCCAACGAAGCCTGGCGGCAGGTCTCCGTCACGGCTCGCGAATGCGTCGGTGCCATTTCCTGCCCTTTCGGCGAGGAGTGTTTCGCCGAACAAGCCCGCCGCGAGGCCTCCAACGTTGACATCGTTGTCACCAATCACGCACTGTTGGCCATCGATGCGCTCTCCGACGCCATGATTTTGCCGCAGCACGACTGCGTTGTCATTGACGAGGCTCACGAGCTCGACGGTCGAATCACCTCTGTTGCCACCGACGAGCTCTCCCCTGCCGGTATCACCATGATGGCCCGGCGCGCCCGCAAATTCGGAGCCGCAGAGCAGGTGGATGATGTCACCGATGCCACGGATCTACTCGGCGAGACCGTCGCATTGCTTGCCGACGCCTACAGCGGCGCACTCGAAGAAATTCCCGGTGAGCTTGGAGCGGCGCTAGCTTCGCTCCGCGATAGCCTGTGGCAACTACAGACCACGCTAGGCACCTCTAGTTCAGGCAGCTCTGGCGGGTCGGGCTCCGGTGGTTCGAGTTCTGACTCTGACAACACTGAGCGCCAGACCGTCCGCGCTGCCGTGGAGAATATGCACGACACAGTCGTGCGAATTCTAGAGTTCAGTAGCGACGATGTCGTATGGCTTGGCGAGAACAAGACAGTTTATGTCGCTCCCCTGTCCATCGCAGCACTGCTTCGCGAACGCCTCTTCGGCGAATCCACCGTCGTTTTGACCTCAGCAACACTTGCTCTTGGCGGCAAGTTCGATGCCATGGCCGCCGCTTGGGGGCTTCCCTCCGGTGGGTGGGATGGCTTGGACGTCGGCACGCCCTTTGACCCGCAGAAATCTGGCATCCTCTACGTCGCACGCGACCTGCCACGACCTGGACGCGACGGCGCCACACCGGAGCAGTTCGCGATCATGGAGCGCCTCATCCGCGCCGCTGGTGGGCGAACGCTCGGGCTGTTTTCTTCTCGCCGAGGCGCCGAGGCAGCGGCGGAGGAAATGCGCAAGCGCCTGCCTTACGACGTGCTGTGCCAAGGCGATGACTCTATCGGTGCTCTGGTTGATCGCTTCGCAGCTAATCCGCAGACATGCTTGTTTGGCACGCTGACGCTGTGGCAAGGCGTCGATGTTCCTGGCCCATCGCTATCGTGTGTCATCATCGATCGCATCCCGTTCCCCCGCCCCGACGACCCGCTTTTGTCCGCGCGCTCCGATGCGGCTAATGCCGCTGGCCGAAACGGTTTTATGGAGGTCTCAGCGACACATGCAGCGCTGCTGATGGCGCAGGGTTCTGGTCGTCTGCTACGCCAAGTCGATGACCGCGGGGTTGTTGCGGTACTGGATTCACGGTTGGCTACTGCACGCTATGGTTCCTGGATTGCCGCGTCGATGCCTGACTTCTGGCGGACGACCAACCTGGATATTGCGGCTGGAGCGTTGCAGCGGCTGACCCAAAGCTGATTCAGAGGGGGCTGTCTGGGCTCACGAGGTGACGCTGGATTAGGCATAGTTTCTGGAAAAAATCCCACGCTTTTCTATCCAATACATTATTGTGATGTGAAACACAGCACTGCTACAGTGCCCGAGCTAATGAAGCAGGACACTTGGCAGCCGTGCACGAGATTAGAAAGGCGATTTCCTGCATGCCCCTTTCCAGCAACCTCCCCGACATCGACATCCCGGAGACCTCACTCTTTGAGTTCCTCTTCGGAGAAATTGAGCCACGTCACCAGGACAAGCTTGCAATCGTTGACTCAGGCTCCGAGGTCACCTTCGGTGATCTGAAGGCCAGCATTGAGAAGTTTGCGGGTGCGCTGGCAGCACGTGGGATTAAGAAGGGCGACGTTGTGGCTCTCCACTGCCCCAACTCGACAACCTTCGCGGTCGCTCTTCACGGTGTCCTACGCGCGGGGGCTGTCTGCACGACGGTCGCATCGCTGGCAACTGCGGAGGACATTGAAAACCAACTCCGGATGTCTGACGCGAAGATGATGCTGACGACCTCCTCAATCGGTTGGGCTGGCGCCCACGGCGCTGAGGCTGCTGGTCTGCCGGAAGAGATGATTATCGGCCTGACGGGTCTCCACGGCATGGGCGAGCTGCTTGCCGAGGGGCACGCAGCCCCGGACGTCGACGTATCACCCGATGACGTTGCCGTGATTCCGTTTTCCTCGGGAACCACCGGTGTACCGAAGGGCGTCCAGCTCACTCACCGCAACTTGGTGGCCAACGTCGCTCAGGCGGGTGGAGCTACAGTCAACGCGCTGACCGAGGACACCCCGGCTGTCACTATCCTGCCGTTTTTCCACATCTACGGCCTGACTGCGCTGCTGAATCTGTGCCTGTGGCGCCGCACGACGCAGTACACCATGGGCAAGTTCGACCTCGTCGATTTCCTGTCCATCATCGCCGAGCACAAGGTGAAGTTCGCGTTCATCGCACCGCCTGTAGCTGTGGGCCTGGCCAAGCACCCAGCTGTCGATTCCTTTGACCTGTCCAGCCTGGAGACAATCTTCTCGGGTGCCGCTTCTCTCCAACTTGACCTCGCGGAACAGGTGGAAAAGCGCCTTGACTGCGTGGTCGCACAGGGCTTCGGCATGACCGAGTCCTCGCCAGCAGCCCACATCCGCATCGGCCACGATAGTCCGCTGGACTCGATCGGTCGCGCAGTCCCCAACACTCAGTACAAGATTGTCAACCTCGACTCCGACAGCTTTGAGGAAATCCCGGTTCCCGCCGAGGGGCGCTCGGAGGCAGGTGAGCTATGGATTCATGGTCCACAGGTGATGAAGGGCTACCTCAACAACCCGAAGGCGACGGCAGAGACGCTTGTCGACGGTTGGCTGCGTACCGGCGACGTTGCGGAACTCGACGAACACGGGAATGTGTACATCGTCGACCGCTTCAAGGAACTGATTAAGTACAAGGGCTACCAGGTTCCGCCGGCCGAGCTCGAGTCCGTGCTGCTCAGCCACCCGGATACTGCCGATGCCGCCTGCAGTGGTGTCGTTCGCTCCGACGGCGAGGAGATTCCTAAGGCCTACGTTGTCCTCAAGGCGGGCAAGCAGGTGACTGAAGACGAGATTATGGACTACGTCGCCGACCGCGTCGCACCGTACAAGAAGGTGCGAGCAGTCGAGTTCATGGATGAAATCCCGAAGTCGGCGACGGGCAAGATTCTGCGCAAGGATCTCAAGGCCATGGAGGCAGCACGCGCTCAGTCGTGAGTTACTGCCCCAGGGGTCACCGCCACGGTGACTGAACCGGGTGCAATCTCGGTAAACCCGGCATCCTGAACCTCAACCGCGCGGGGCTCTGGCGCTGGCCACTGCTCCCGCGGTACTTCTTTCACATCTAACGCATAACCACTTTGCGCCCACGCCCAAGCGTCCTCGACCGACAGGCTGGCCGCATAGAGCATCGAGCCGTGTCCAACTTGCGCGGCCACCTTTCCTACGGACATATTCAGGTTTTTGTCCACCCAAATCACTGGCGGAGCAAAGGTGTCAGCGCTCTCATGGTCGCCCGGGGCGCCGGGAGATGTGTTCTCCGGGTCGTCGTAAGGCAAATCGGTGCCGGAAATTTGTAGTTTGGCAATCTCCGGGTAGGTTTCGTCGACAGGAGTTGGCACTAGTGCGCGAGCTTGCGCGCCGTCGACGTCCACGGTGACACCCGGTGCAAGCTGAGCGCGTTGCCAGCCGATATTGCGAGCGCGACGTGTGAGCTTGCGGATGCGCGCACCGTACCAAGACGCCAGACCTTGTTGATAGGCAGAAGTGTCATCGCCTGCGCGTTCGTCCAGGCAACAAGCAACAACAGCCATCGCGGCAGCGCGGAGCAGCGCAGTGCGCGAGGGGCGTTCCTTCTTCGGAACCTCAAGCACAATAGCCATTGCCCACGGCACATCCTCGCCGTGGTCTTCCCTATCAGGTTGCGGCAGGAGATTATGGGCGATACGGAACCACTCCGGTACCGATGATGCGTCCGTGACAGCTGGATCCTTGTGATCCTCGCGTTGCACTACTGCTCCAACGGCACGCGGCGGAAGGTGCCATCTTCGCGGTCGGCATCGTCGATTTCATCGCGGGAAATGCCCAGCATGAACAGAATCGAGTCCATGAATGGAACGTTGACGGACGTGTCAGCGATTTCCTTCAGCGCCGGCTTGGCATTGAAAGCAATACCAAGGCCTGCGACCGACAACATATCGATGTCATTGGCCCCATCGCCGACCGCAACGGTCTGATGCATCTGAAGCCCCGACTCTGCGGCGAACGTCTTGAGGCTGCGGGCCTTCTCCTGCCTATCGACGACATCGCCGACCACGCGTCCAGTCAGCTTTCCGTCCTCGACCTCGAGGGTATTCGCCTTGTAAAAGTCCAGACCGAGATCCTTTGCCAGCGGCTCCAAGATCTGGATAAAGCCACCGGAGACAGCACCACACTTGTAACCGAGGCGCTTCAGCGTGCGGATCGTGGTGCGGGCGCCTGGAGTCAGCTCGATGGAGTTAGTGACTTCCTCTAGGACACTGACCGGCAGGCCAGCCAGAGCCTTAACTCGCTCATGCAGTGACTCGGCGAAGTCCAGCTCACCGCGCATAGCGCGCTCTGTAACCGCTGCAACCTCCGCCTCGCGACCAGCATGGGCGGCCAGCATCTCAATGACCTCACCGGTAATCAAGGTCGAGTCCACATCGAAACAAATCAAGCGCTTGGAGCGGCGTTGCAAACCAGCGCGTTCAATTGCGATGTCAATGTCCTGGTCCTGTGCAAGCTCGGCCAGTGCCTTACGCAGCGGAATGCCCGCACCCGGCTTCGGGTCCGGAATAGAGACCAGCAATTCCAGGCCAGTGACTGGGTAGTCAGCAATACCGCGAATGGAATCGATGTTTGCACCGTAATCAGCAAGAGTGCGGCCGATACGGGAAATATCCTCAGCGTTGACCGGATTGCCCAACACGACAAGTGCGTGGGTGGAGCCATCGCTGCGCTCAATCGGGGCATCCAGCTGGAAACTGACAGTCATGCCGTGAGGCTTCAGTGTTTCAATGAGTCCCTCACGGAGAACACCGACCTTTTCTTCTGTGACACCAACAAGCGCACCGAGGCTCAGATTAGAGCGGAACACCGACTGTTCCACATCCAAAATTTGAACTCCGTGGGCCGCGAGCACGCGGAAGAAAGCTGCGGAGACACCCGGGCGGTCTCGGCCAACAGCGGTAATAAGCACCGGAGCTAGTCCCGGTGCCAACGAAACCGATAGAGCATCGGTATCTACAGACTGACTGGGAGAGATAATTACCTGTTCATTCACCAATCCAGTATCGCATGAAGCCCCGGCAGAGTGCTCATCGCATAGTGGGATTCCGCACTTCAGTGGGTGGCCAGCGACAGGCGCTAGCCATCGCCCTGCTCTCTTGCCCTTCTGGCGCTCCCTGCCCCCCCTGCTCTCCCTGCGCTCTCTTACTGCCTCTTCCCTAGGAAAGACTCTCAAAGACAAGACTAAGGCCCCATCACGGAGAACCGTGATGGGGCCTTAGCTTCGCGTAGTTATTAACTCAGAGTTGCATCAGCCATGTAGCCACTAGCTCTTAGAGCTGACGACCAACGTGGGCCTCTGCGCGCTGACGCTCAACCATGTGCGGGTAGTGCAGCTCGAACGCCGGGCGCTCCGAGCGGATGCGCGGCATCGAGGTGAAGTTGTGGCGCGGCGGCGGGCAAGAAGTAGCCCACTCGAGGGAGTTACCGTAACCCCACGGGTCATCAACAGTGACGACCTCACCGTAGCGCCAGGACTTGAAGACGTTCCAGACAAACGGGATAACAGACAGACCCAGGATGAACGCACCAACGGTGGAGATCATGTTCAGGGTGGTGAAACCGTCAGTCTCGAGGTAGTCGGCGTAACGACGCGGCATACCCTCGTTACCCAGCCAGTGCTGGACCAGGAAGGTCAGGTTGAAGCCGATGAAGGTCAGCCAGAAGTGAACCTTTGCCAGCTTCTCGTCGAGCATACGACCAGTCATCTTCGGGAACCAGAAGTAAACGCCCGAGTAGGAAGCGAAGACCAGGGTACCGAACAGGGTGTAGTGGAAGTGCGCCACGACGAAGTAAGTATCAGAGACGTGGAAGTCCAGCGGTGGGGAAGCCAGCATAATACCGGTCAAACCACCGAACAGGAAGGTCACGATGAAGCCGAGAGCGAAAGTCATCGGAGCCTCGAAGGTCATGTGGCCACGCCACATGGTGCCCATCCAGTTGATGAACTTAACACCGGTCGGGACCGAAATCAGGAAGGTCATGAACGAGAAGAACGGAAGCAGAACGCCACCGGTCACGAACATGTGGTGTGCCCACACAGCCATGGACAGACCTGCAATAGACAGGGTTGCGAAGACCATACCTGCGTAGCCGAACAGCGGCTTACGGGAAAAGACCGGAACGACCTCGGTGATGATGCCCACGAACGGCAACAGCAGGACGTAGACCTCTGGGTGACCGAAGAACCAGAACAGGTGCTGCCACAGCATTGCGCCACCGTTTGCCGGGTCGTAAATGTGACCGCCCAGCTTACGGTCGTACAAAACACCAAGAGCAGCTGCAGTCAGAATCGGGAAGATCAGCAGAGCCAGGATCGAGGTAACCAGGATGTTCCAGGTGAAGATTGGCATACGGAACATGGTCATGCCTGGTGCACGGAGGCACAGGACAGTGGTGGTCATGTTAATGGCGGAAGCGATGGTACCGACACCACCAACACCGACACCGACAATCCACAGGTCAGAACCGACACCCGGAGAGTGAATCGGGTCAGACAGCGGGGAGTACATGGTCCAACCGAAGTCAGCAGCACCACCCGGGGTCAGGAAGCCCGACAGCATCAGAATGCCACCAATGGTGGTCAGCCAGAAGCCGAAAGCGTTCAGACGCGGGAAAGCCACGTCCGGAGCACCAATCTGAAGTGGCAGAATGTAGTTAGCAAAACCCCAAACAATCGGGGTACCGAACAGAAGCAGCATCACCGTGCCGTGCATGGTGAACATCTGGTTGAACTGCTCGTTAGAAAGGAACTGAAGTCCTGGGGCGAAGAGCTCAGCACGGATAAGCAGAGCCATCAGACCGCCGACAAAGAAGAACGAGAAGGACATAATGATGTACATGATGCCCAGCTTCTTGTGGTCGGTCGTGGTCAGCATTTCCCACGCCCAGCTGCCCTTACGCTCATGTCCGAACGGCTGCGGCCGTTCCGGCGCTACAACGCCATGATCTGGACGAGGCGCTACTGCAGTCATTCTTCCTCCTTACTACGCGAAGATTTCCTGTAACTCACTACAGGGATTTTAAGTTTTGTCCTTGTGAGAATAGTGCAGGCGAGTACGCGACGGCGAACCCACCTACCGCTATGTGCCAGATTCTAGTCTGAACCTTGGAAAAAGTTAAGGCTAAGGGATTTTCCGGCTCACTTCCCCACTCAGCTAAGCACACTATTAGTTTCCTGAGAATTGTCTTAACCTGGGCTAACGCCTATTTAGCAGGAACCGTCGAGGCTAGGACTACTACCCCCGTGTGTGTGCTGTCACCAGAGTGAGGCTCGATGCGGAATGTTCCCTACACCTGTGCTTTTAGAAGTCCCAGTCCTCATCCTCGGTTACTTCAGCCTTACCCATGACGTAGGAAGAGCCGGAACCCGAGAAGAAGTCGTGGTTTTCGTCAGCATTCGGCGACAGGGCCGACAGGATCGACGGCGAAACGCGAGTCTCGTCGGCCGGGAACATACCCTCGTAGCCCAAGTTGTTTAGAGCCTTGTTGCCGTTGTAACGCAGGAAACGCTTGACATCCTCGGTCCAACCGAGTTCGTCGTACATCTCTTCGGTGTACTGAATCTCGTTGTCGTAGAGATCAAACATGAGGTCGAAGGTGTAATCCTTCAGCTCGTCACGTTCGGCCTGGGTCAGACGCTCCAGGTTGCGCTGGTACTTGTAACCGATGTAGTAACCGTGAACTGCCTCATCACGAATGATTAGGCGAATAATGTCCGCGGTGTTAGTCAGCTTGGCGTGGCTGGACCAGTACATCGGCAGGTAGAAGCCCGAGTAGAACAGGAAGGACTCCAGCAAAGTGGAAGCGACCTTCTTCTTCTGCGGATTATCGCCCTCGTAGTAGTCGAGGATAATCTTGGCCTTCTTCTGCAGGTACTCGTTCTCCTCGCCCCAACGGAACGCATCCTGAATTTCAGGAGTCGACGCCAGCGTCTGGAAAATCGACGAGTAGCTCTTTGCGTGCACCGATTCCATGAAGGCGATATTGGTGTACACAGCTTCCTCGTGCGGAGTCAGCGCATCCGGGATGAGCGATACTGCACCAACCGTGCCCTGGATGGTGTCCAGCATGGTCAGACCAGTGAACACGCGCATCGTGGTGCGCTGCTCCAGTGCGTTGAGCGTATTCCAGCTCTTGATGTCATTCGACAGCGGCACCTTTTCCGGCAACCAGAAGTTACCGGTCAGACGATCCCAAACCTCGAGATCCTTGTCATCAGGAATCGTGTTCCAGTCAATAGCCGCAACTGGGCATGCACGCGACTCTGGATTCTTCTCACGGTGGGCCGGAGTCGAGGGTGGGCAATCATCGAAACTCACGTGGAAACCTCTCCCTTTTTCATTGATATTGCCGTTTTCCGAACACACCTTATATATAAGGAACGTCCTTCACTCTTTACGAGTTCAAACAGCGGCTGCAGCGGTGGCTATTCCAGCCTTGTCCCACTACAAAACGTCAGGCTCCCGATGAAAGGAGCCACTACCCTTAGCAGCTTACCCACACCCGCATTATTAAGCACGCGGCCTAGAAGAAATCGCCCCACTTGCCGAGTCTTGTTCCCGGTGCCCCTCCCCTAACCCCACGTCACACAAAGAAAAAGGTGCTTGACGACGCAATGTCCGTCGTCAAGCACCAAGCGCAAGATGTTGCGCGAACCTAGGCGTGAACCTTCTCTCGGTTTTCCGCCGTGTCGTTGATGATGCGGTCGGAGATGACGTACACCAGCAAACCTACGACAGCCATGAGCGCGAGCAACCAAGCGATGGTAGCGGAGACCCCTTCTGCTTCAGACTGCGCGATGGAGAGGGTGCTGAAGAAGGCCGGTCGAGAATCAACAAGCATGGCCGTTAACGCGATGCCAACCGGTACGGCAATGTTGATCGTCAGATTGTAGAAACCGATTGCAACACCGGACTTGGCGGCAGGAATGTTCTGCAGTGCGGTCGCGACCAACGGCGCATACATGAGCGCGAACCCTGATGGGAACAGAATCATGGAGACGATAACCGTGGCAACACCGGCCCCCGGCAGCACTGCGGGGATGAGCAACGCCACGATGATGATGCTGATAGCCGCGACAATGGCCTGCTTCGAGGGCAGGAACTTGGCAACCTTGCCAGACATTACACCGACGATGACAGCGCAGAGGTAGCCCGGCGCGAGGATATAGGCAGCACCGTCGAGGTTGATGCCATAGAGCTCGTCGACCATATACGGCAACAGAATGGCCGAATACCCCAACTGGACCATGTAAACCACGAGCACAACAATCAGCGCGCAAACGTAGCGAGCATTGGTAAAGAACGACGGGCTGACCACGGCGTTGTCATGTGTCCGGATGTGCCAGACAAAGAGCGCGACGCCCAGCGCAGCGGCAACCAGCCACCACCATTGGAACTGCTGCATGAACAGCATCACCGCAGTGGCGATGACCGCGATGAGGAACAGGCCAAAGATATCCAGGTGACTCTTCTGCTGCTGCTCCTCCGGAACTGTCTTGATCAGGAACGGAATGGCAACTATCAGAATGAGCGAAATCAGGAACATAGCCGGCCAGGAAATGTAGGTAGCCACGATTCCCGAGGTCAACGTTCCAATCAGCAGCGCGGCTTGGAAGGCCGCGGTGGAAAAGCCGAGGTAGGTTTTCTGATCTTCTGGGCTTAGGTACTTGGTGACATAGATGACGTAGAGTGTCTCAGCCGCCGCCAGGCCGGCAGTTTGAATAATGCGGGCAGTAAGCACGATTGGCCATACTCCCTGGAAGAAATAACCCAGTAGAGAGCCCACGGCGACGAAGCCGATACCGACAATCATCAATTTGCGGATACTGATGCTGTCCGCCAATGCGGCGTACACCACCGCTCCAATGCCAATCAAGATACCGGCGAGTGTCGCCTGCAGACTGGCCGTGGAGACACTGAGGTCCAGAGATTCCGCAATCGGCTTGGTCATGAACTTAAAGCCATTGTCCAAGACCAAACAGAATACAAAGGAAAACAGCAAGACCGGGACTGCGGCCTTAGGGTTTGGCGCGGCAGCCTTGGACGCTGCGCTTTCACGGGGATTCACGTTCAAGCTGGTATTGCTGGCGGGATTGCTCATCGCACTGTACCTATTTCACACTTCAAGCCAATTGATTGCGGACCAGGACACTAGAGTCGAGCCAGCGGCAATGCCAGCTCCATCATCGTCGTGAAGGCCTTCTCACGTTCTTCCGGAGTGGTCTTTCCACCGGTGACGATGTTGTCCGACACAGTGAAGATTCCCATGGCCTCCACACCGGCCTCGGCGGCGGTGGCATAAAGGCCAGCAGATTCCATCTCCACCGCCAGCACACCCATGCGTGCCCAACGGTCGTTCACATCATCCTGGAAGTTGTAGAAAATATCGCTGGACAAGATGTTGCCGACGTGTGTAGTGATGCCCTGCTCGCGGGCACGATCGCGAACATCTTCAATCAGGCGGAAAGACGCGGACGGGGCGAATGTTCCCGGCAAGTTGTACTGCGAAAGAAAATTGGAGTCAGTCGACGCCGTCTGACCGATAACCACGTCATACAGGTCCAGCTCCGGCTGCAACGCGCCGCACGAACCGACGCGAATCAGCTTCTTGCAGCCGAAAACATGGATAAGTTCCCAGGAGTACAGCGAGATAGACGGAATACCCATACCGGACCCCATGACAGACACTTCCTGCCCCTGGTAGGTGCCGGTAAAGCCCAGCATGTTGCGAACTTCGTTGAACTGAACGACATCGTCCAAATAGGTCTCCGCAATGAACTTCGCACGCAGCGGGTCACCTGGCAACAAAATAGTTTCTGCAATCGGCGCACCCTTTGGGTTGATGTGTGGAGTGCTCTTACCAGTGGTATCGGACATGGCTTCCAGCCCCTTCTCCCACTAGCCGTGGGTGAAAATTATGCGAACATTGGTGTACCACTGCCCAGGTTAATTACCTGCATTACAACCGTCAATAGTAATATTTACATTTGTTCCCAATTGGGTGGAGTGACGAAAAAGGCGCGAGAACCTCCCGACAAAACTCGGGGAAATTCTCGCGCCTTCAATGTGCTACAGCTAAAGCATTAGATGCCTAGCCTTCAAACACGCTTGCTTAAAGCATGCAGGATACGCAGCCCTCGACCTCAGTACCCTCCAGCGCAACCTGACGCAGGCGGATGTAATACAGAGTCTTAATACCCTTGCGCCATGCGTAAATCTGCGCACGGTTGAGATCACGAGTGCTCACCGAGTCCTTGAAGAACAAGGTCAGCGACAGTCCCTGGTCAACATACTTGGTAGCGACCGCGTAAGTGTCAATAATCTTCTCGTAGCCGATCTCGTAGGCATCCTGGAAATATTCGCGGTTGTCATTGTCCAAGTGCGGAGCCGGGTAGTAAACGCGGCCAATCTTGCCCTCCTTGCGGATCTCAATCTGAGACGCAATCGGGTGAATCGACGAAGTCGAGTTGTTGATGTAGGAAATCGAACCGGTCGGCGGCACTGCCTGCAGGTTGCGGTTGAACAGGCCGTACTCCATGACGTCGGCCTTCAGCTGCGCCCAGTCCTCAGCGTCCGGAATGTGCGCGGTGGAGTTCGCGAAGATCTCCTTGACGTGCTGAGTCTTCGGCTGGAATTCTGCCGGATCGAAGTTGTCGAAGTACTTGCCGCTGGCGTAGTCGGAGTTCTCAAAGTTGACGAACTTCTGACCGCGCTCGCGAGCAATCTTGTTGGATGCGCGCAGGACAGCGTAGAGCACTGCTGCGAAGTAGGCGTTGGTGAAGTCCAGGCCCTCTTCCGAGCCGTACATAATCTTCTCGCGGCCAAGGTAGCCGTGCAGGTTCATCTGCCCCAGGCCGATCGCGTGAGATCCGTCGTTGCCCTTGCGAATCGATGGCACCGAGTCAATAGAAGTCTGCTCACTGACCGCAGTCAGGCCACGGATGGCTGTCTCGACAGTGCGACCGAAGTCCGGCGAGTCCATGGTCATCGCAATGTTCAGCGAGCCAAGGTTACAGGAAATGTCCTCACCCACGTGCTCGTAGGACAGGTCCGCATTGTAGGTCGACGGGGTGTTGACCTGCAGAATCTCCGAGCAGAGGTTCGACATGTTAATGCGGCCCTCAATCGGGTTCGCGCGGTTAACCGTGTCCTCGAACATGATGTACGGGTAGCCGGACTCAAACTGAATCTCAGCGATGGTCTGGAAGAACTGACGCGCGTTGATCTTCTGCTTACGAATACGCGGGTCCTCGACCATATCCGCGTAGTTCTCAGTGATATTAATGTCCGCGAACGGCTTACCGTAGACACGCTCGACATCGTACGGGCTGAAGAGGTACATGTCGTCGTTACGCTTGGCCAGCTCAAACGTGATGTCCGGAATGACAACGCCAAGCGACAGCGACTTGATGCGAATCTTCTCGTCCGCGTTCTCACGCTTGGTATCCAAGAAGCGCATGATGTCCGGGTGGTGCGCGTGCAGGTAGACAGCGCCAGCACCCTGACGAGCACCCAGCTGGTTAGCGTAGGAGAAGGAGTCCTCCAGCAGCTTCATAACCGGGATGACACCGGAAGACTGATTCTCGATGTGCTTAATCGGAGCACCCTGTTCACGCAGGTTGCTCAGCAGCAGCGCCACACCACCGCCGCGCTTGGACAGCTGCAGCGAGGAGTTAATGGCGCGACCAATGGACTCCATGTTGTCCTCGATACGCAGCAGGAAGCAGCTCACCGGCTCGCCGCGCTGGGCCTTACCGGAGTTGAGGAATGTAGGAGTAGCAGGCTGGAAACGTCCGGTGATGATCTCATCAACCAGGTGCTGCGCGAGCCCCAAGTCGCCGTCGGCAAGCGTGAGAGCAACCATGCAGACACGGTCTTCGTAGCGCTCCAAGTAACGCTTGCCGTCGAAGGTCTTCAGTGTGTACGAGGTGTAGTACTTGTAAGCACCCAGGAAAGTCTGAAAACGGAACTTGTGGGCGTAGGCCTGCTTAAACAGTGCCTTGACGTCCTCAAATTCGTACTTCTCCAGAACCTCGGCCTCGTAGTAATGGTTCTCTACCAGATAATCGAGCTTCTCCCGCAAGTTGTGGAAGAACACAGTGTTCTGATTGACATGCTGCAAGAAGAACTGCCGCGCAGCCATGCGGTCTTTATCGAACTGAATCTTGCCGTCTTCACCGTACAGATTCAGCAGCGCATTGAGCGCGTGGTAATCCAGCTTGTCCTCACCCACCGGCTCCGCGACCTGCTTGCCCATTTCCGACACGTTGACTCCTTTAATATTCATTTGCCTGCACAGGGTCTGTTCCAACACTGCCCAGAGCAATCCAATCTAGCTATTTTCCTCGCACACCGCTTTACGACGGCTTCCGCGAGCGTATCCATTCGGTTGTCCTCAGTGCCCCTTCCCTCGACACTGAGGCTTGCCAACTTAGGCGCTGGCTCTACCGTGGAAGAATTCCTCTAGCCCTTCTCGGACTCGCCGCACATCGTGGTCGGTTCCCATCAGCTCGAAGCGATATAGATATGGAACCTTGCACTTGTAGGAGATGACATCCCCTGCTTTACAGAAGTCCTCACCGAAGTTGAGATTGCCGGCAGCAATCACACCTCGGATGAAAGAGCGGTTGTGCTCATTATTAAGAAATTTGATGACCTGCGGAGGAACTGGCCTTGAGTTACCACCGCTGATGGAAACGCCACCACCATAAGTCGGACAAATGAGGACATAGGGCTCATCGACGATAAGCTCCGGCTCATTACGACGGATGGGAATGCGGGCATTTTTGATACCTAGCTTTTCAACAAACTTGTGTGTATTCCCCGTCGCCGAGGAGAAATACACCACCAGCATGAGAGCTTCACCCTTTACATCGCAAAACCCCCGCAATCTTCGCTTCCCGGGTGGTCAACGAAATCTGCGGAGAGGTGTGTGATTCTTACGCTGCCTGGAGAGCCTTGATGCGATCCGGACGGAAACCCGACCAGGTCTCAGTGCCAGTGTCAACGACCGGCGCCTGGAGGTGACCGAGAGCCATGACGTAGTCCCGAGCCTCATCGTCCATGGTGATGTCGACGATATCGTAGGCAATTCCAGCCTTATCGAGGGCACGAGTGGTAGCGCGGCACTGGACACATGCAGGCTTGCTGTAAACGGTAACCATGACTCTCACAAACTTTCTGGCTTTGGGTAAGACCAATGAATCGGATCGACTTCGTACAAACAACGGAAGCGGCCGAGGAATCAGCGGATTGGTTGAATGACCGAAAGCTCCCAGGGTTCATGAGAAACCGAGTACGGGTGGCAGACAGGTCCTTTTAGCTCTCCTTGGCTCGACATCGAAAACACTACACTTGGTGCCTAGAAAACTCTAGTCATACTAGATGTAGTACTCACAACCATGGTATTCCCTGTTCGGAGATCTCTGGCGCACAAGATGTTGTACACAGACGCACCACAACCTTGTAATTTCACGCTAAAAATTCTAGAAAATCGTAGAAAAACAACTATCGGTGGATTTTGGTTAAACCAATTACTGCATGACGCCCCGCAGCCGACCGCACCGATTCCAGGCGCCGCAGTGTCCCCGCCCTGCCTTTGTCCCTCCCCTACCCAACTTCGGATTCCGCAGCGATCTCAAAAATCGCGGGCTGCACATATGAACACGGGCTGCACATATGAAACTGTGCGAGTTTATGACACTTTCAAGC
>NZ_KV796533.1:0-192063 GCF_001809225.1 Corynebacterium sp. HMSC077G07
ATGATGCAATGACCGCCTGACCCTACCGGCTTGAAAGTGTCATAAACCCATACAGTTTCACATTTGCAGCCCCAAGTTCGCATCCCCAAGCGAGCAGCCCCAGCGAGCAGACCGAGCTAGCAGCCCGTAGCTCTTTGGGGTTGTCAGAATCGAATCTCGAAGCCTGCGGTTCCCACGAAGGGCATTTCTTCGATAGTGTGGATTATCGGCTAGAATTTACGCACTGAACCAGACTTGCTCTGCACAGTGGGGGCTTGGCTCCGGAGAACTTCCCCGGAGTTTGCCCTTGAAGAATTCACGTTTGAGTTTCACTGTGCAGTATCTTTAGGTCTCATATGCACGAAGTAGCGAAGGAGCATCGTGTCTGAGGAAAACCAGACTTTCCAGGCGGCGGCTCGCCCGTCCGGTAAGCGCCAGGCGACGGGCGCGCAGACCACCGTGGCGAAGAAGCCTGCGCGTGAGAAGGAGACCAACGAGCTTTCGACTCGTAACCCTTTGGTTTTCATCAAGCAGGTTGTTGACGAGCTGCGCAAGGTGATTTGGCCGACCGGCCGCCAGATGGTCACCTACAGCATCATCGTGATTCTGTTCTTGATTGCCATGATCGTTCTCGTGTGGGGTGTGGACACGCTGGCCGGTCTGGGTGTCCGATCGGTGTTGGGTAAGTAATCGGTTATACTGTTTCGCAGTGATGCTTTTCATCCCGCCTCCGAGTTCCGGACGGCGGGATTATTCGTTAGCGCAGCTGGTGTCTGGCTGTGCGAAGTGATTGCGGATGGCATATTGGCTCTTAGGACTCTTTAGGCGAAGATGCCAATGTCGCGAACCGTTGATGTAGATACAAGAGGGGTTAGCACGACATGAATGATGGTCAGAATATTTTCTCCGACGCCCAGTCCGCGGATGCTGCCGCAACTGAGCAGGATGCGCAGGACGCACCGGCTCAGGTAGAAGCTTCGGCCGAGGGTGCAGTCGCAGCCGCAGCCGACGCAGCCGCAGCTGACACTGCTGCAGCAGAAGCAGCGCCGGCAGAGGAGACTGCCGCTGACGCTGAGGCACAGGCAGCTGCTGACGCAGATGCCGAGTACCGTAAGCGCCTGCGCGAGTTCCAGCGTGAGCTCAAGCGTCGTCCGGGCGACTGGTACATCATCCAGTGCTACTCCGGCTACGAGAACAAGGTGAAGACCAACCTGGAAATGCGCGCCCAGACCATGGGTGTCGATGAGCAGATCCACGAGGTCATCGTTCCGGTTGAGGAAGTCGAAGAGCGCAAGGACGACGGCAAGAAGAAGATCGTTAAGCGCAAGCTGCTGCCGGGCTACGTTCTGGTTCGTATGAGCCTGGATGACCCGTCCTGGTCCGTCGTCCGCGACACCCCGGGTGTTACTTCCTTCGTCGGTAGCGAGGGCCAGCCGTCCAAGGTCAAGATTCGCGAGGTCGCTAAGTTCCTCATGCCGAAGGAGACCATCACCGCGGACGCCGCTGAAGAAGCTGCAAATGCCGACGGTGAGCTGGCTGTCGCAGCGGCGCCGCAGGCGGAGAAGAAGGCCGTCGCCATCGACTATGAGGTCGGCGAGTCCGTCACCATCCTGTCCGGTCCGTTCGCATCTGTGGCTGCGACCATCTCCGAGATCGACCCGGACACCGGCCGCATGAAGGCTCTGGTTTCCATCTTCGGCCGTGAGACCCCGGTCGAGCTGGGCATCGATGAGGTCGAGAAGCTGAACTAGGCCCGACCTCAAGCCAGGCGCAGAGCCAAGCGGAGAGCACCGCCAAGCCAAGCGCCGAGCAAGGCACCAGCTAGCTCGCTCGCGCAACCAATCCGGTAACGGATTTTGATGCACGCCATACGCTGCGGTAACGTAGCCAGGCGTGCATTTTTGTGCCTTGAGCACAGATGCGCCAAGTAATTCGTATCCCCGGTGGCTGGCACCAACTCGATGACCAGCGCCAGCGGCCATGATGGTCGAGGGCGCAAGGGTCGTCGTAAAGCGTCGGCATCCGGACGGGGTGAGTCGCCTTTTCATCGGGGCGGCGTGCCCCGGTAACTAGGAAGTAGGTTAATCCGATGGCTCCGAAGAAGAAGCTTTCTGCGATTATTAAGCTGCAGATTCAGGCTGGTCAGGCTAACCCGGCTCCGCCGGTTGGTCCGGCACTGGGTGCTCATGGTGTCAACATCATGGAGTTCTGCAAGGCTTACAACGCAGCAACTGAGAACCAGCGTGGCAACGTTGTCCCGGTTGAAATCTCTGTCTACGAAGACCGCTCCTTCACCTTCGTTCTGAAGACCCCGCCGGCAGCTAAGCTGCTGCTGAAGGCCGCTGGCATCCAGAAGGGCTCTGGCGTTCCGCACACCAACAAGGTCGGTTCCGTGACCTGGGAGCAGTGCAAGGAAATCGCCGAGCTGAAGAAGCCGGACCTGAACGCTAACGACATCGAGATGGGTGCACGCATCATCGCCGGTACCGCTCGTTCTATGGGCATCACCGTCGAGGGCGCTAAGTAAACCGTCAGCGTTTAGCTGCACCTTCATCAAGTGGTAGGGCCAGCTTCGGCCCGCTACACACCACAATCCAACCATTTCACTTAATTGAGATTGGACTTTTCATGAGCAAGAACTCTAAGGCATACCGCGCCGCCGCCGAGAAGATCGACGCCGGCCGCATCTACTCTCCGCTCGAGGCCGCTAACCTGGCCAAGGAGACCTCCTCCAAGAACTACGACGCCACCATCGACGTCGCCATCCGCCTGGGCGTTGACCCGCGCAAGGCTGACCAGCTGGTTCGCGGCACTGTCTCCCTGCCGAACGGTACCGGTAAGACCGTCCGCGTTGTCGTCTTCGCTGCTGGCGAGAACGCCACCAAGGCTGAAGAGGCTGGCGCTGACTTCGTTGGCTCCGAGGAGCTGATCGAGAAGATTCAGGGCGGTTGGACCGACTTCGACGCTGCTATCGCTACCCCGGACCAGATGGCCAAGGTTGGTCGCGTGGCTCGCATCCTCGGCCCGCGTGGTCTGATGCCGAACCCGAAGACCGGCACCGTTACCCCGGATGTCGCTAAGGCTGTCACCGAGATCAAGGGCGGTAAGATTTCCTTCCGCGTTGACAAGGCTGCAAACCTGCAGGCTGTTATCGGTAAGGCTTCCTTCGACGCTGAGAAGCTGGCCGAGAACTACGGTGCGCTTATCGACGAGCTGATGCGCCTCAAGCCGTCCGCTGCTAAGGGTAAGTACCTGAAGAAGATCACCGTCTCCGCCACCAACGGCCCGGGCATCCCGGTTGACACCAGTGTGATCAAGGACTACACCGCCTAAATCAGCATCAGCCGATAGGCGAGTGTGCTCTTCACGAGTCACTCGAGAGTGACTCTGAGCAAAGCTCTTTAAAACCGCCGCCGCGCGCACTTTCCAGAGTGTGTGAGGTGGCGGTTTTGCATTGGCATAAGGGGTATCGATAGCGCGGTGGGGGCTTGGGCGCGGTAGACGTCGTAAAGCGAATTGCTAATCCAAACAACTAATCCAGGCGAAATGGACTCACAGCCAAAGTTTGTTGCTTAAAATCGCGACTATGACGTTAATTTTGGAACCCGAAGAAGGGCTGGAGGCGCTCGGCGAGATTAATCGCCTGGCGCAGCTCGACGACGGTTCCGGAATTATTGAATCGCAGCTCATCTCGTATCTCGACTCGTTGGGCGACGACGCCTATGACATGCCCTGCCTGCGCATCGCGGGACAGACTCTGCTGGGCGAGGTACTGACGGGGCTAGGGGAGGACGAGCGCGTAGCTGAGGTCCTTCGCCGCAATATCCAGGACTCTGTGGTGCTTCCGGGGATGAGTGAGGAGGAAGCTCTGCAAGCTCGGGCGGCGCAGGTCGTGGTCGTGCGGCTGTTGCGCATCATCGCGCGGATGGAGGCCGTCGAGCTGCGCAATGTCGTGGCGCAGCAGTGCCTGGCATCGCAGATCCCGCCGGTTGTGCGCGTGGCACTGACACTCACCGTGGATATTCTCGACGCCGCCAGATTGGACGCACATCCCGACGACATGGTGCGCGTGGTGCTCGACTACGCCGACCAAGTGCTCTGGCTTGCCGACGACAACCTGAATGCGTACTTTGCCGAGCTCGAGATGATTGTCCAGCAACGTGAGAAGGACCTGGAGTTCGGCCGCTTCGGAGAGCCAGGTGCGGCGCGGTTTGGATAGGCGATTTGGTTAATTGCCAGGGTCTGGTATAAAGTTTCTTCACGAAGTTTGACCGGCTTCCAATCGGTACCAACATCGAGTTGGGAAGATGGAGGTTGGTACTCAAGTTTCACCGAAGACCGTCGGTCATTCGCTTTGAAAGAAGCGGATTGAAGGTTTCATTGTAGGAATACAGTGAGCGGCCCACGCAGGAGGACTTGGAAGCGCTTGCGCAGTTTGACTTCACCTGCTGGCCTTGGGGTTGGCGGAGTTGAAGTGGAACACGCCACAAGAATTGTGCGCCCCATCCTTGTGCGAGGATTGGGGCGTTTGTTGTATTTGCGCAAAAGAATCCTTCACTTGGCCGAGCGGAAAATTGCAAAGACCAGGAAGGAGGCGAGAGTACACATGGCAGCAAATGCTGAGAAGATTGCAGCTGTTGCAGCGCTGAAGCAGGACGTTGAAGAGTCCAACGCTATCGTGCTGACTGAGTACCGCGGCCTGTCCGTTGCGGAAATCACGGAACTGCGTCGCGCCCTCGGTGCTGATGTTAAGTACTCCGTCGCCAAGAACACCATGATCAAGATCGCTGCCGACGAGGCAGGGATTGAGGGTCTTGATGAGCACCTGAACGGCCCGACTGCAGTCGCCTTCATCAAGGGCGAGGCTGTGGATGCGGCTAAGGCGATTAAGAAGTTCGCCGGTGACAACAAGAACCTCGTGATCAAGGGCGGCTACATGGACGGTGCTGCAATGGATGCAGCACAGTTCGAGGCTCTTGCGGATATGGATAACCGTGAGACCACGCTGGCAAAGCTGGCTGGTGCCTTCAACGGCGTTCTGGCGAACGTCGCTGGCCTGCTCGACGCTCCGACCTCCTCGGTTGCCCGCCTTGCTGCGGCACTCGAGGAAAAGAAGTAATCCCGAGCGGCTCGCGATCTACGCGAACTAAATCACGCGAAAAACTTTTCAATATCACTTTGACGGCTTCGACCCCAGGGATCTCTGAGGGGAGCGGCCGCACCACACTCATAGGAGAATATCCATGGCTAAGTACACCACTGAGGAACTGCTCGAGGCTTTCAAGGAAATGACCCTCGTTGAGCTCACCGAGTTCAAGAAGGCTTTCGAGGAAGAGTTCGACGTCACCGCTGCTGCTCCGGTTGCAGTTGCTGCTGCAGGCGCTGCTGGCGGCGAGGCTGCTGCTGAGGAGAAGGACGAGTTCGACGTCGTCCTCGAGGACGCTGGCGCTAAGAAGATCGGCGTTATTAAGGCTGTCCGTGAGATCGTCTCCGGCCTGGGCCTGAAGGAGGCTAAGGAGATGGTTGAGTCCGCTCCGAAGGCTATCCTGGAGGGTGCTTCCAAGGACGACGCTGAGGCTGCTAAGGCTAAGCTGGAAGAGGCTGGCGCAAAGGTTGCCCTCAAGTAATTCAATTACTTGCCTCGGCCCCGGTAGTGGCCTAAAGCTACCAATTCTGACCGCCAGTTCTGGGCTTCGTGCCCGGGGTTGGCGGTTCTTTTGTATCTGGGGCCTTTGCTAACCCACCTGACCCGGGCAAAACCTCACTAATCTCACCCGTCACAGGGAGTTGAGGCAAAAACCAGCCCACTCATTGTCTTGATTACCCTTATTGGCCTGTAAAGTATCTAACATGCTCTCACGGCCGAGAATTTTGTCTATCCTTCTGTTGGGTCTAGGCACCGCACTGCTTGCTGCTGGCATTTTGCTGCCCAAAGTGCTCAATGTTGATCCCAAAATGCCGCTTGACCTGCCGCCGGTGTCGTATACCCTGCGGGCGGAAGACGGCGTATCCACCAGGATTAACGAAGAGGGCAAGCGGGAGGAAGTGCACTCGCCGCTGCAGCGACAGCTCCATGGCGTGCTCATCGAACCCGCGGATGCGGACAAGGTTTCGCTCCGTGTCGGTGTGACTGAAATGCGTGAGCTTCCCCCTGAGGTCATAGGCACCGACCCGCTGACGGAGCTTATCGAGGCCAATATCTGGACAGTTACCATCGACCGCCTCACTGGCGAGGCGCTGGCTCCTGCGACGCTTGTCGACCGCATGGCAGGCGTTCCACGGTCAGTGGCTTTCGAGGGGAACTGGGTGAAGCTTCCGGCCGACACGGAGGAAAAGGAATACCTGATCTTTGATGATCTCCTCCACGATTCCTTGCCGGCAAAGTTTGTCGGGGAAGAGGAGCGCGGCGGTAACCGTGTCCTGCATTTCCGTCAGGACATTGAGAAGACGAATCTCGCCCAGAAGTACCGTTCTTACGTCTCTCAGCTAACCCAGGATGACAAGTCCGGCTTCCTCCAGTACCAGGGCACCCGTGATTTGTGGGTTGAGCCCAAGTCTGGCTCGGTCATCGATATGGCCGAGGACATCCACCTTTGGTGGGAGACCCGCGATGGCGAGCCGATCATGGACTACCTGCGCTTCAACGGCAAGATGGACGAAGGCCTTTCCAATCAGCTTCTCTTTGGCGCAATACAGAATTTCCAGCGCCCAGCTCTAGAGCCGTGGTCAATCGGCCTCATTGCGTCCGGTTCGATTCTGGTATTCATCGCAATCGTGGGTATCGTGCGTCCTTCGACCCGTCGTAAAACAGAGTAACGCTTTACGACGGCCATAGCGCCCAGGCCTCATCGTTATATCGGTAACGGGTGAATGCGACACGCCCGATTTGTCAAGTTGTACTAGACAACTGCCAGTTTTTGATATAGGCTAAATCGTTGCGCTGGAATTAGTGTATCTGTCGCCAGCTCTTTTATAGTTTGCGCTCGGAGCGCGGGGCTATTATGTAGCACCGTTTTTCGTGCATCTAGCTGTTAAAGGAGTTGCTGCGACGCCGCCGTTAGGGCTCGGGGGCTCGCCTTTAAAGGCTGGTCTTGGAGGCCAAGTGGCGGGGGAATCACTTTCGTGTGTGACCAAAGGTTAGACGCAAAGTATCCCGGTGCGCAACAGAAATAATTCCTGCAACTTGAATCGCGTATAAACCAAGCGGGCGGAGCGCACCACCGGTTGCCGGTGTGCTCCACCGCGTGAGGTGCTGGAAGGACGCATCTTGGCAGTCTCCCGCCAGACCAAGGCAGTAACCGGTATTCCCGGAGCTTCGAAGAGGTACTCGTTTGCAAAGATTCAGGAGCCGATTGCGGTTCCTGGTCTGCTCGACCTGCAGCGTGAGTCTTTCGCATGGCTCATTGGCACGCCTGAGTGGCGTGCTCGTCGCCAGGAGGAGCTCGGAGAAGACGCTCGGGTTACCAGCGGTCTCGAAGATATTCTAGAAGAGCTCTCTCCGATCGAGGACTACTCCCAGAAGATGTCCCTGACGCTGTCGGACCCATGGTTCGACTCCGTCAAGAACACCGTGGATGAGTCCAAGGATAAGGACATCAACTACTCGGCTCCCCTCTACGTCACCGCGGAGTTCACCAACCGCGAGACCGGTGAGATCAAGAGCCAGACCGTCTTCATCGGTGACTTCCCGATGATGACGGACAAGGGTACGTTCATCGTCAACGGAACTGAGCGTGTCGTTGTTTCTCAGCTGGTGCGCTCTCCGGGCGTCTACTTCGATGAGACCATCGACAAGTCCACCGAGCGCCCGCTGCACTCGGTGAAGATTATTCCGTCGCGCGGTGCGTGGCTGGAGTTCGACGTCGACAAGCGGGACACCGTCGGCGTTCGTATTGACCGTAAGCGTCGCCAGCCGGTCACGGTTCTGCTGAAGGCTTTCGGCTGGACCACCGAGGAGATCAAGGAGCGCTTCGGCTTCTCTGAGATCATGATGGCCACCCTGGAGAAGGACGGTGTTGCAAACACCGACGAGGCCCTGCTGGAGATTTACCGCAAGCAGCGCCCGGGTGAGCCGCCGACGCGCGAGTCCGCGCTGGCTCTGCTGGAGAACAACTTCTTCAAACCGAAGCGCTACGACCTGGCTAAGGTCGGTCGCTACAAGGTCAACCGCAAGCTGGGCCTGGGCGCTGATGCCTCCGGCGAGATGGTTCTGACCGAGCAGGATATTGCTACCACCATCGAATACCTCGTGCGTCTGCACGACGGCGAGAATGTTATGACCTCGCCGGAAGGCGTCGAAATCCCGGTTGAGACCGACGATATCGACCACTTCGGTAACCGTCGTCTGCGTACCGTAGGCGAGCTGATTCAGAACCAGGTCCGCGTGGGTCTGTCCCGCATGGAACGCGTGGTTCGTGAGCGCATGACCACTCAGGACGTGGAGTCGATCCAGCCGACCACCCTGATTAACGTGCGCCCGGTTTCCGCGGCTATCCGTGAGTTCTTCGGTACTTCCCAGCTGTCCCAGTTCATGGACCAGAACAACTCGCTGTCGGGCCTGACCCACAAGCGTCGTCTGTCCGCACTGGGCCCGGGTGGTCTGACCCGTGACCGTGCTGGCCTTGAGGTTCGAGACGTTCACCCGTCCCACTACGGTCGCATGTGTCCAATTGAGACCCCAGAGGGTCCGAACATTGGCCTGATTGGTTCGCTGTCCTGCTACGCACGCGTGAACCCGTTCGGTTTCATTGAGACTCCGTACCGTCGCGTCCGCGATGGTGTCATCACCGACGAGGTCGACTACCTCACCGCTGATGAGGAAGACCGCTACGTCGTCGCGCAGGCCAACACCCCGATCGACGAGAACGGCCACTTCGTTCAGGAGACCCTGTCTGTTCGTAAGAAGGGTGGTGACGTCGAGTCCGTCCGCGCCGATGAGGTCGACTACCTCGATGTTTCCCCGCGTCAGATGGTCTCCGTGGCTACCGCCATGATTCCGTTCCTCGAGCACGACGACGCTAACCGTGCCCTGATGGGTGCGAACATGCAGCGTCAGGCTGTGCCGCTGCTGCGTTCGGAGGCTCCGTTCGTCGGTACCGGTATGGAGCAGCGTGCTGCTTACGACGCCGGCGATGTCATTGTCGCTTCGGCCACCGGTGTGGTCGAGACGGTGTCGGCAGACTTCATCACCATCATGGACGATGAGGGCCAGCGCCACACCTACCTGCTGCGCAAGTTCGAACGCACCAACCAGGGCACCTGCTACAACCAGAAGCCACTGGTTGACGAAGGCCAGCGTGTTGAGGCCGGCCAGGTCATCGCTGATGGTCCGGGTACCGACAACGGTGAGATGGCACTTGGTAAGAACCTGCTCGTGGCATTCATGCCGTGGGAAGGACACAACTACGAGGACGCCATCATCCTGAACCAGCGCATGGTTGAGGAGGACATCCTGACCTCGATTCACATCGAGGAGCATGAGATTGATGCCCGCGACACCAAGCTGGGTCCGGAGGAAATCACCCGTGACATCCCGAACGCATCCGAGGAGATGCTGAAGGATCTGGATGACCGCGGTATCGTCCGCATCGGTGCCGACGTTCGCGACGGTGACATCCTGGTCGCTAAGACCACGCCGAAGGGCGAGACTGAGCTGACTCCGGAGGAGCGCCTGCTGCGCGCTATCTTCGGCGAGAAGTCCCGCGAGGTCCGTGACACCTCCATGCGTGTTCCGCACGGTGAGTCCGGCAAGGTCATCGGCGTCCGCGTCTTCTCCCGTGAAGACGATGACGACCTGGCACCGGGTGTCAACGAGATGGTCCGCGTCTACGTTGCGCAGAAGCGCAAGATTCAGGACGGCGACAAGATGGCAGGTCGCCACGGTAACAAGGGTGTTATCGGCAAGATCCTGCCGCAGGAGGATATGCCGTTCCTGCCGGACGGCACCCCGGTCGACATCATTCTGAACACCCACGGTGTTCCGCGTCGTATGAACATCGGCCAGGTCCTCGAGGTTCACCTCGGCTGGCTGGCGAAGGCCGGCTGGAGCATTGAGGGCGACCCGGATTGGGCTAAGCGTCTTCCGGCTGACCTGCACGACGTTCCGTCCGACTCCCTGGTCGCAACCCCAGTGTTCGACGGTGCTGAGAACGAGGAGCTCGCTGGTCTGCTCGCGTCGTCCCGCCCGAACCGTGACGGCGAGGTGCTGGTCAACGCTGACGGTAAGGCCACGCTGTTCGACGGCCGCTCTGGCGAGAAGTTCCCGTTCCCGGTTTCGGTGGGCTACATGTACATGCTGAAGCTGCACCACCTGGTCGACGAGAAGATTCACGCTCGTTCCACCGGTCCGTACTCCATGATTACCCAGCAGCCGCTGGGTGGTAAGGCTCAGTTCGGTGGTCAGCGCTTCGGTGAGATGGAGGTGTGGGCAATGCAGGCATACGGCGCTGCCTACACCCTGCAGGAGCTGCTCACTATCAAGTCCGATGACGTGGTTGGCCGCGTCAAGGTCTACGAGGCAATCGTGAAGGGCGACAACATTCCGGATCCGGGTATTCCGGAGTCGTTCAAGGTGCTTCTGAAGGAACTGCAGTCGCTCTGCCTGAACGTTGAGGTCCTTTCGGCCGACGGCGTTCCGGTTGAGTTGGGCTCCTCCGACGATGAGGAACTCGACCACGCGACCGCTTCCCTCGGCATTAACCTGTCCCGCGACGAGCGTTCTGACGCTGACTCCGCATAGTTTCTCGCTTAACGACGAAACATTGCGTGAGTATCAGGGTCGGGAAGCCCTAACTCGCGAATAACCCAACACAGACGACAACGTACAAAAACCTCCGCAGAGAATTTGGTTTCCGCATTACTTCGATGCGGAGGGAAAGGGAAAACAGGTGCTCGACGTCAACAACTTTGACGAGCTCCGGATTGGGCTCGCTACCGCCGACGACATCCGCCGCTGGTCTCGCGGTGAGGTCAAGAAGCCCGAGACGATTAACTACCGTACGCTGAAGCCGGAAAAGGATGGCCTTTTCTGTGAGCGTATCTTCGGCCCGACCCGTGACTGGGAGTGTGCTTGTGGTAAGTACAAGCGCGTTCGCTTCAAGGGCATCATCTGTGAACGCTGTGGCGTTGAGGTGACCAAGTCGAAGGTTCGCCGTGAGCGCATGGGCCACATTGAGCTGGCCGCTCCGGTCACTCACATCTGGTACTTCAAGGGTGTGCCGTCTCGCCTCGGCTACCTGCTCGATTTGGCTCCGAAGGATTTGGAAAAGATCATCTACTTCGCTGCCAACATCATCACTTCTGTGGATGAAGAGGCTCGCCACAACGACCAGGAAACCCTCGAAGCAGACATGCTCGTGGACAAGAAGCTGGTTGAGGACGACCGCGACCAGGAGCTGGCCGAACGCGCCCAGACCCTGGAAGAGGATCTGGCTGAGCTCGAGGCAGCCGGTGCCAAGGCTGACGCCCGCAAGAAGGTTCAGTCTGCAGCCGAGCGCGAGATGCGCCACATCCGTGAGCGCGCCCAGCGCGAGCTGGATCGTCTCGATGAGATTTGGAACACCTTCATCAAGCTCGAGCCGAAGCAGATGATTATCGACGAGGGTATTTACACCGAGCTCGTCGACCGCTACGAGGACTACTTCACCGGTGGTATGGGTGCTGAGGCTATTCAGACCCTGATCCGCAACTTCGACCTGGCCAAGGAGGCCGAGGAGCTGCGCGAGATTATTCGCGACGGCAAGGGTCAGAAGAAGATGCGCGCCCTCAAGCGCCTGAAGGTTGTCACTGCATTCCTGCAGTCCGGCAACGACCCAGCCGCTATGGTGCTCGACTGCATCCCGGTGATTCCGCCGGAGCTGCGCCCGATGGTGCAGCTCGACGGTGGCCGCTTTGCGACCTCGGACTTGAACGACCTCTACCGTCGTGTCATCAACCGCAACAACCGCCTGAAGCGCATGATCGACCTCGGCGCTCCGGAGATCATCGTCAACAACGAGAAGCGCATGCTTCAGGAATCCGTTGACGCACTGTTCGACAATGGACGTCGCGGCCGCCCGGTCACTGGTCCGGGTAACCGCCCGCTGAAGTCCCTGAGCGACCTGCTCAAGGGTAAGCAGGGTCGTTTCCGTCAGAACCTGCTGGGTAAGCGTGTTGACTACTCCGGCCGTTCGGTTATTATCGTCGGCCCGCAGCTGAAGCTGCACCAGTGTGGTCTGCCGAAGCTGATGGCACTTGAGCTGTTCAAGCCGTTCGTGATGAAGGAGCTCGTGGCCAAGAGCTACGCGCAGAACATCAAGAGCGCGAAGCGCATGGTTGAGCGTCAGCGCCCAGAGGTGTGGGACGTCCTCGAAGATGTCATTACCGGACACCCGGTCCTGCTGAACCGTGCACCTACGCTGCACCGCCTGGGTATTCAGGCTTTCGAGCCGGTCCTGGTTGAGGGTAAGGCAATTCAGCTGCACCCACTGGCATGTGAGGCTTTCAACGCCGACTTCGACGGTGACCAGATGGCAGTCCACCTGCCGCTGTCCGCTGAAGCACAGGCCGAGGCTCGCGTCCTGATGCTGTCCTCGAACAACATTCTGTCGCCGGCTTCCGGTAAGCCGCTGGCTATGCCGCGTCTGGATATGGTCACTGGCCTGTACTTCCTGACGCTGGAGAAGCCGGAGCTGCCGGGTGGCCACCAGGATGCCACCGAGGACGCACCGGAGCAGGGTATTTACACCAGCCCGGCCGAGGCCATCATGGCTTACGACCGCGGTGCAATTGGTCTGCAGAGCCCGATTAAGGTGCGCATCAGCCACCTGCGTCCGCCGGCCGAGATTGAGGCCGAGCAGTTCCCAGACGGTTGGAACAAGGGCGATACCTGGCTGGCTTCGACCACGCTGGGCCGCGTTATGTTCAACGACCTGCTGCCGTGGAACTACCCATACGTCGAAGGCGTTATGGCTAAGAAGCCGCAGGCTGCGATCATCAACGACTTGGCTGCCAAGTACCCGATGATCACGGTCGCTCAGACCGTCGACAAGCTCAAGGATGCTGGCTTCTACTGGGCTACCCGTTCTGGTGTCACCATTGCTATGTCTGACGTGCTGGTTCTCCCGAACAAGCGGGAGATCCTAAACGGCTACGAAGAGAAGGCCGCCACGGTGGAGAAGAAGTTCCGCCGCGGTAAGCTCTCGGCTGCTGAGCGTCACGAGTCGCTGGTTAACCTGTGGAAGGCTGCGACGGCTGAGGTCGGTGAAAAGGTCGAGGCTCTGTACCCGGATGACAATCCGATTCCGATGATCGTGAAGTCGGGTGCTGCCGGTAACATGGGCCAGATTCACTCGCTGGCCGGCATGAAGGGTATGGTTACGAACCCGCGTGGTGAATACATCACCCGTCCGATTAAGACCTCCTTCCGCGAAGGCCTGTCGGTTCTCGAGTACTTCAACAACTCGCACGGTTCCCGTAAGGGTCTGGCCGATACCGCGCTTCGTACCGCTGACTCGGGTTACCTGACCCGTCGTCTGGTCGACGTTGCGCAGGACGTCATCGTTCGCGAAGAGGACTGTGGCACCCACGATGGTGTCATTGTCGAGATCGGCGAGGATGTTCTGGACGCAGCCGGCAACCCGACCGGCGAGATCCGTCGTGCGAAGTATGTCGAGACCGCCGCGATTGCTCGTGTGCTGGCAGCCGATGTCACCGACGCTGAGGGCAATGTCCTTATCGCGGCTGACACCGACCTGAACGACGACCACATCACCCTGGCTCTCAGCCACGGTGTCAAGGAAGTCAAGGTCCGCTCGGTTCTGACCTGTTCCACCGCAACCGGTGTCTGTGCCAAGTGTTACGGTCGCTCGATGGCAACCGGCAAGCTGGTCGACATCGGAGAGGCTGTCGGTATTGTTGCTGCGCAGTCCATTGGTGAGCCGGGTACCCAGCTGACCATGCGTACGTTCCACCAGGGTGGTGTCGGTGGCGACATTACCGGTGGTCTGCCGCGTGTCCAGGAGCTGTTTGAGGCCCGCGTGCCGAAGAACAAGGCTCCGCTGGTCCGCGAAAACGGTCGCGTGCGCCTGGAGGAGGACGAGCACTTCTACACGCTCACCCTCATCCCGGATGCCAACAGCGAAGACGAGGTTGTTTACGACAAGCTGTCCAAGCGTCAGGGCCTGGCTGAAATCACTGTCGATGGCCGTCGTCGCGCCATCCGCGATGGTGACCATGTGGTCAAGGGTCAGCAGCTGCTCAAGGGCGCTGCCGATCCGCACGAGGTCCTCGAGGTTCTGGGCCGCCGAGGCGTCCAGCGCCACCTCATCGAGGAAGTCCAGTCGGTCTACCGTGATCAGGGTGTGGCCATTCACGACAAGCACATCGAGGTTATCGTCAGCCAGATGCTGCGCCGCGTGATTGTGTCTAAGCCAGGTGACTCCGAACTGCTGCCAGGTGCACTGGTCGAGCGCTCCACGGTCATGGCGAAGAACCGCGAGATTGTCGCCTCCGGTGGCAGCGTCATCGAAGGCCGTCGCGTGCTGATGGGTATTACCAAGGCATCGCTGGCCACCGAGTCCTGGCTGTCCGCCGCCTCCTTCCAGGAGACGACGCGCGTGCTTACCGACGCCGCTATCAACAAGCGCTCGGATAAGCTCATCGGCCTGAAGGAGAACGTGATCATCGGTAAGCTGATCCCGGCTGGTACGGGTATCTCGCGCTACCGCAACATCACGGTTGAGCCGACTGAGGAAGCTGCCCGCCAGGCAGCCGCCCCGTTCGCTTCCTTCGGCGAGGGCTTCTACGGTGCCGAGGACACCTACGGCATCGATCAGGTCGGTTCCGCAGTTCCGCTGGATGACATCGGAACCTTCGAGTAGAAATCAATAGCTTTGCGGCAGCGGCTGGGGGGAGCGGGAGAATTCCCTCGGTCACTGTCTGGCAAAGCACCTCGCCTGACAGTTGGGGCTTCGTGCGCTAACTGTTAGGTGGCAACCGGAAAAATCCTCCGGCACAGTTGTGGCTTACTAGCGGGTTGCTAGTTCGTCACGGTCGTGCCGGAGGATTTTTCTTTGTCGAGGCAACCCAACTGGAAAACTCGGCTGGAGACTGAAGAAAGGCGATAGGAACAGAGGCAAGGGGCAGGGGAGGAAGGGCCTAGGGGTTCCGTCCCGACCTCCCTCCTCTACATCTTGAGAGCCTCTGCAATCGGGGTGTTGCCCTCGTTGAAGTTAATCATGCGACCAACGGTAGCCTCGTTGAACACGGCCTGCGCGATGACATTGGCAACGGTCGCGCGAGCGACCTCGCCTGCCTTGTCCGCCGTGGTGTCGATGGAATCCTGGCCCTCGTTGAGCGTGAGCGCACTCGGGCCGAGAATGGTCCATTCCAGGTTTGAAGCGCGCAGCGCTTCGTCGGCTGCAGCCTTGGACTCGGCATAGGCAAAGAAGCTGTGATCCTCTGGAACGCCATGGTCGTGGCCCGCACCAAAGTAAGAGACCATCACGTAGCGCTTAACGCCAGCCTGCTCGGCTGCGGCAATCGAAGTAATAGCTGCGTCGCGGTCGATCGCGTACGTCCGTTCTGGTGAACCTCCACCAGCGCCGGCGGACCAAATCACAGCGTCGTGCGCGCTGAGAAGGTCCGCAAACTGTTCGGTCGAGAGACTGGCGATGTCGTAAACGGCTGGTGTGGCGCCGAGAGCCTCGATATCCGGAACCTGGTCGGGGTTGCGTATAACAGACGTGACCTCGTAGCCATCGTCGATAAGTAGGGGAGTAGAGATTTGGGCCACCTTGCCGTGGCCGCCAATGACAATAACCTTTTTAGACATGTCCCCACCTATACGCTGCCAGTACACTGCTGGCAATGAAGAAGGCATTCGCCTGTGGTGAACATGGCGATTAAGTTTCTCCAGCGCTGATGCAGGACAGTACTATGGGCAAACCGAACGGACGGCAGAATTGGCCGAGTTATCAATTCAAACCGGCATAGTAACGTCTGCGTCTTTTGGGGCGAGGCGCGCCGTGCTGAACACCCAAAAATTTGATCACCAAGCCCACAAGCGCTCAAAGTGCTTGAAATTTATAGGCCATTACCAGGGTGTTTGGACTAAACCCGCAGCTCGCGTACTGTTATACAACGATCCCAGAAAAGAATTGGGAACTTGAGACATTACCCAGTAGGCCAGCGAGAGCGGCTGACTGGGTTTCGCACGTTCAAAATCCCTCCATTTCTTGCGTTCAACCGATGGGCTCACCACTGGATGAGTAATAACTTTTCTTGTGATGCATTCACACGGAAGGTGGTTACTCCGCTGCGGTTGGCATCGGTCGTGAGAATGTCCAGCGAGGATTGAAAACAGAAAGAGGCTTCATGCCCACTATTCAGCAGCTGGTCCGCAAGGGCCGCCATGACAAGAAGGCTAAGGTTGCAACCGCAGCTCTGAAGGGTTCCCCTCAGCGCCGCGGCGTTTGCACCCGTGTTTACACCACCACCCCGAAGAAGCCGAACTCGGCTCTTCGTAAGGTCGCTCGTGTTCGTCTGACCTCTGGTATCGAGGTTTCGGCTTACATTCCGGGTGAGGGCCACAACCTGCAGGAGCACTCCATGGTGCTCGTTCGCGGTGGTCGTGTTAAGGACCTCCCGGGTGTCCGCTACAAGATCGTCCGTGGTTCCCTCGACACCCAGGGTGTCAAGGACCGCAAGCAGGCTCGTTCCCGCTACGGCGCAAAGAAGGAGAAGTAAGCCATGCCACGTAAGGGCCCAGTACAGAAGCGTCCTGTCGTCAACGACCCGGTCTACGGCTCCCCTCTGGTGTCGCAGCTGGTCAACAAGGTTCTGATCGACGGTAAGAAGTCGACTGCAGAGCGCATCGTCTACGGTGCACTTGAGCTGTGCGAAGAGAAGACCGGTACTGATCCGGTGCTGACTCTGAAGCGCGCAATCGAGAACGTCAAGCCGGCTCTTGAGGTTCGTTCCCGCCGTGTTGGTGGCGCCACCTACCAGGTCCCGGTCGAGGTTCGTCCGGGCCGTGGCACCACGCTGGCACTGCGCTGGCTGCTGATGTTCTCCCGTCAGCGCCGTGAGAACACCATGACCGAGCGTCTCGCTAACGAGATTCTCGATGCATCCAACGGCCTGGGTGCATCCGTCAAGCGTCGTGAGGACACTCACAAGATGGCGGAAGCAAACCGCGCATTCGCTCACTACCGCTGGTAATCGCTTATCGACGGAGGCCGCGAGTGGTCACCGTCGTAGAGCAGCTGCCGGTATGTCAACGGCGCGCGTCGGTCGCGGTCCACAGATCTTTAAGGGTCACTCAATAGGGGCCAGCCCGGCGCTTACACCCGATGTCTTGCGTAGAATTTACGCAATAGGTGTACGTCACGGCGCGACTTCGCGCCAAGACGGTGGCATTATAGATAAAGCAAACCCGACCGACGGCGGATTTGACGGCCAATTGCAATCCCGTAATTGAGTCTCACCGCCAAACCGATTTGAAACGAGTGGGGAATCAAGTGGCTGAAGGTGCACTTCCCGTTAAGAAGGACCTCCACAAGGTCCGCAACATCGGCATCATGGCGCACATCGATGCTGGTAAGACGACTACGACTGAGCGCATCCTGTACTACACGGGTATTAACCGCAAGGTCGGCGAGACTCACGATGGTGGCGCTACCACCGACTGGATGGAGCAGGAGAAGGAGCGCGGTATCACCATTACCTCCGCTGCTGTGACCTGTTTCTGGAACGACAACCAGATCAACATCATCGATACCCCGGGCCACGTCGACTTCACCGTTGAGGTTGAGCGTTCCCTGCGTGTGCTCGACGGTGCCGTCGCAGTCTTCGACGGTAAGGAAGGTGTCGAGCCGCAGTCTGAGCAGGTTTGGCGTCAGGCTCAGAAGTACGATGTCCCGCGTATTTGCTTCGTCAACAAGATGGACAAGCTGGGCGCTGACTTCTACTACACCGTTGGCACCATCGTTGACCGCCTCGGTGCTAAGCCGTTGGTTATGCAGCTGCCGATTGGCGCTGAGGATGACTTCGACGGCGTTGTTGACCTGCTGGAGATGAAGGCCCTCATGTGGCCGGGCAAGGTTGAGATCGGTACTCCTGCGCAGGTCGAGGAGATTCCGGCGGACATGGTCGACAAGGCTAACGAGTACCGTGAGAAGCTCATTGAGACCGTCGCTGAGTCCGACGAGGAGCTCATGGAGAAGTACTTCGGTGGCGAAGAGCTGACCATGGACGAGATCAAGGGCGCCATCCGCAAGATGGTTATCAACTCTGAGGTCTACCCGGTCTACTGTGGTACCGCGTACAAGAACAAGGGTGTTGAGCCGCTGCTCGACGCTGTCATTGACTTCCTGCCGAATCCGCTGGACATCGGTGAGGTTCACGGCCACCAGATGGGCGACGAGGACGTCGATATGGTCCGTAAGCCGTCTAAGGATGAGCCGTTCTCCGCTCTCGCATTCAAGATTGCTGCTCACCCGTTCTTCGGCAAGCTGACCTTCGTCCGCGTTTACTCCGGTCGTGTGGAGCCTGGCCAGCAGGTCCTGAACTCCACCAAGGACAAGAAGGAGCGCGTCGGTAAGCTGTTCCAGATGCACGCCAACAAGGAGAACCCTGTTGACGAGGCAGTGGCAGGTAACATCTACGCCTTCATTGGTCTGAAGGACACCACCACCGGTGACACCCTGTGTGCACAGGATGCTCCGATCGTTCTGGAGTCCATGTCCTTCCCGGATCCGGTTATCTCCGTTGCTATTGAGCCAAAGTCCAAGGCTGACCAGGAGAAGCTGGGTACCGCTATTCAGCGTCTGGCTGAAGAGGACCCGACCTTCACCGTTCACCTGGATGAGGAAACCGGCCAGACCGTTATCGGCGGTATGGGCGAGCTCCACCTCGACGTCCTGGTTGACCGCATGAAGCGCGAGTTCAAGGTCGAAGCAAACATCGGTAACCCGCAGGTTGCTTACCGCGAGACCATCCGCAAGCCGGTCGAGAAGTTCGAGTACACCCACAAGAAGCAGACCGGTGGTTCGGGTCAGTTCGCCCGCGTCATCATTGCTCTGGAGCCGTACTCCCCGTCCGCTGAAGAGGTGGAAGAAGGCGAGTCCACAACTTACCTCTTCGCAAACGAGGTCACCGGTGGCCGCGTTCCGAAGGAGTACATCCCGTCTGTCGACGCTGGTATCCAGGATGCAATGCAGTACGGTACCCTCGCCGGCTACCCGCTGGTGAACATCAAGGCAACCCTGCTCGACGGTGCTTACCACGAGGTTGACTCCTCCGAAATGGCCTTCAAGATCGCTGGTCAGCAGGCTCTGAAGGAAGCTGTTCAGAAGGCTAAGCCGGTCCTGCTCGAGCCGATGATGGCCGTTGAGGTCATTACTCCGGAAGAGTACATGGGTGAGGTCATCGGTGACATCAACTCCCGTCGTGGCCAGGTCAACTCCATGGAAGACCGCACCGGCGTCAAGGCTGTCAAGGCTCTGGTTCCGCTGTCCGAGATGTTCGGCTACGTTGGTGACCTGCGTTCCAAGACCCAGGGTCGCGCTAACTACACCATGATCTTCGACTCCTACGCTGAGGTTCCGTCCTCCGTGGCCGAGGAGATCATTGCAGCTCGTACCGGCGCTTAAATCACGCCGGTAGGGTGGGGCACTCAATCAGAGTTGACCCCATCCCTGCACGCACTGCACTGTCACTCTTTTAGAGAACGCAGTGCGAGGGTCTGCAGCTTTAGTAGATTCCCTCTAGCTTTGACTGTGCTGAGACATCGTCAGACTGTTGGCGTGTGTTAGCACAGGCAAGCTCTAGGGGGTAGCTGCTCGCAATTCATATCGTTGGCCGATTTTAGATCGCAGCTCAAATATCTAGCATTTATGCAGGTAAATGACGATGTGAGTTGCTGGCCGTTACCCACCCTTAACTAGGGGGTTGGTCTGGTTTGGAAAACTCCAGTATCCTGCCCTAGTATCGAGTAACTGGCACAGTGAAAGAATAGTGCTCTTTTGCGCGCGCACGTTCCGAAGTCGGAAGCGAACAGCTTCAAGGCTTCTGATGCTTGTGAAGGCGGATTGAGTGACCACAAAATTGTGGCTGCGAGAGTCGTGGCCACCTAGACCTCCAGGAGGACTAAAAGTGGCAAAGGCGAAGTTCGAGCGTACGAAGCCGCACGTCAACATCGGTACCATTGGTCACGTTGACCACGGTAAGACCACCACTACCGCCGCTATCACCAAGGTTCTGGCTGACAAGTTCCCGGACCTGAACGAGTCGTTCGCTTACGATGCCATCGATAAGGCACCGGAAGAGAAGGAACGTGGCATTACCATCAACGTTTCCCACGTTGAGTACCAGACGGAGAAGCGCCACTACGCTCACGTCGATGCCCCGGGCCACGCCGACTACATCAAGAACATGATTACCGGTGCTGCTCAGATGGACGGCGCAATCCTGGTTGTCGCTGCTACTGACGGCCCGATGCCGCAGACTCGCGAGCACGTTCTGCTGGCTCGCCAGGTTGGCGTTCCGTACATCCTCGTTGCGCTGAACAAGTGCGACATGGTCGACGACGAAGAGATCATCGAGCTCGTCGAGATGGAGGTCCGCGAGCTGCTGGCTGAGCAGGACTACGACGAGGAAGCTCCGATCGTCCACATCTCCGCTCTGAAGGCTCTTGAGGGCGAAGAGAAGTGGGTCAACTCCATCGTCGAGCTGATGGAAGCTTGCGACGAGAACATCCCGGATCCGGTTCGCGAGACCGACAAGCCGTTCCTGATGCCGATTGAGGACATCTTCACCATTACCGGTCGCGGCACCGTTGCTACCGGTCGTGTTGAGCGCGGCGTTCTGAACGTTAACGACGAGGTCGAGATTCTGGGCATCAAGGAGAAGTCCCAGAAGACCACCGTTACCGGTATCGAGATGTTCCGCAAGCTGCTGGATTCCGCTGAGGCTGGCGACAACTGTGGTCTGCTGCTCCGCGGTACCAAGCGTGAGGACATCGAGCGCGGTCAGATCGTTGCTAAGCCGGGCGCTTACACCCCGCACACCGAGTTCGAGGGTTCCGTCTACATCCTGTCTAAGGATGAGGGCGGCCGTCACACCCCGTTCTTCGACAACTACCGTCCGCAGTTCTACTTCCGCACCACCGACGTCACCGGCGTCGTTTCCCTGCCGGAAGGTGTCGAGATGGTCATGCCGGGCGACAACGTTGACATGTCTGTCAAGCTGATCCAGCCGGTCGCAATGGACGAGGGCTTGCGCTTCGCTATCCGCGAGGGTGGCCGCACCGTCGGCGCTGGCCGCGTTACCAAGATCGTTAAGTAAGGTTTCTCCCCATAGGGGAAATGCTTTAACTTAAGTCTTAGAAGAATCCCGACTCCGCGTAAGCGGAAGTCGGGATTTTTTGTATCTGTACATAGCCGACACTAGACGGAGCGGGGGGGCGGCGGCGCAATAGCCGTCGTCAAGCAGACTGTGCCGTAATGGGTGTGATGTACGTTGCACTTTGGAATCGTGATTTTACATTCGTAGCCCGGACGTGCTTTAATACGGAGGTTGCTTTAACAAAGGCGCTCGCGCCAATTGTTGTATCAGGCCCAGCTGGGAACCAGTACGAAATTGGATTTAGCGCCTATGGTAAGGCGAGCATGACCACGTAGGGAAGTTTCTTCCTGATCGTGCCTCACGGAGAAAATGGGCGACACGCCCGACCGCGGGGGTCGGAGGTGGCATGGCAAATTAACAGCGGCAGTAGGCAAATGAAGAGCCCCACGAGGGGGACTTGTTTTCCACTGGGATTTGAGTGCAAGGCGTTATTCGTCCGCTCGGGTCATGGCCAAAAGTTAATTTGCCATGACGATTGAAGACGAAATCGCTTTGAAGTAATGCACAACCCAGTTTTGATTTCTGGCGCTGGCCATAGTTGCTGAAGGCGTCGAGAAACATTGACAGGGTCGACGCCCCTTTAATTGGGGCGCGCCGACCGAGGAGAGGACAAGCGTGGCCGGACAGAAGATCCGCATCAGGCTCAAGGCCTACGACCACGAGGCTATCGACGCTTCTGCGCGAAAGATCGTGGAGACCGTTACCCGTACGGGTGCACGCGTCGTTGGCCCGGTGCCGTTGCCAACCGAAAAGAACGTTTACTGCGTTATCCGTTCGCCGCACAAGTACAAGGACTCGCGCGAGCACTTCGAGATGCGCACTCACAAGCGTCTGATCGACATTCTCGATCCAACGCCGAAGACCGTCGATGCACTTATGCGCATTGACCTTCCGGCAAGTGTCGATGTGAACATTCAGTGATCCTGGACTTTTGGTAGCGGAGACAAGATAAATGAGTGAAAACGAGATCAAGGGCATCCTGGGCACGAAGCTCGGTATGACTCAGATCTTCGACGAGGAGAACCGCGTTGTTCCGGTTACCGTCGTTGAGGCTGGGCCGTGCGTAGTGACTCAGGTGCGCACTAAGGAAACCGACGGCTACGACGCCGTCCAGATTGCATACGGCGAAATTGACCCGCGTAAGGTCAACAAGCCGGAGGCCGGCCACTTCAAGAAGGCCGGTGTGACCCCGCGTCGCCACAGCGTTGAGATTCGCACCCCGGACGCTTCCTCTTACGAGGTCGGCCAGTCCGTTGGTGTCGACATCTTCGGCGAAATTGAGTACGTCGACGTCACTGGTACCTCTAAGGGCCACGGCTTCGCCGGTGGTATGAAGCGCCACGGCTTTGCTGGCCAGGGTGCTGCTCACGGTAACCAGGCTGCTCACCGTCGTGTTGGTGGCATTGGCGCTTGCGCCACGCCAGGACGCGTCTTCAAGGGCAAGCGCATGGCAGGCCGCATGGGTAACGACCGGGTCACGACCCAGAACCTGAAGATCCAGAAGGTTGACGCTGACGCGAACCTGCTGCTCATCAAGGGCGCAGTTCCGGGTGCACGCGGCGGCCTGCTGGTTGTTAAGACTGCCACGAAGGGTGGTGCTCACGCATGACCAACCTCAAGCTAGACGTACACACCGCTGAAGGCGGCGTGAACGGTTCGGTTGAGCTTCCTGCTTCCGTGTTCGACGCGGAGGTGTCCATCGCCCTGATGCACCAGGTTGTTGTCGCACAGCGTGCAGCAGCTCGCCAGGGCACCCACAAGGTCAAGACCCGCGGTGAGGTTCGCGGCGGTGGCCGCAAGCCGTGGCGCCAGAAGGGTACCGGTCGCGCTCGTCAGGGTTCGATCCGTGCTCCGCACTGGACCGGCGGTGGCATTGTCCACGGCCCGGTGCCGCGCGACTACAGCCAGCGCACCCCGAAGAAGATGATTGCAGCTGCTCTGCGCGGCGCACTCTCTGACCGTGCTCGCCACGACCGCATCCACGTTGTCGAGGAACTGGTCCCAGGCCAGACCCCGTCCACCAAGGCAGCTCGTACTTTCGTCGAGCGTCTGACTGAGCGCCGCAACGTGCTCGTCGTTCTGCCGCGCGAGGACGTCAACTCGTGGAAGTCGGTTCGTAACCTGCCAGGTGTCCACATCCTGTCTGAGGATCAGCTGAACACCTACGACGTTCTGAAGGCCGATGACGTCATTTTCGCCGTTCAGGCACTCAATGACTTCATCACTCGCACCGCCGGTAAGGAGGAGAAGTAATGGCTACCATCGCAGATCCCCGCGACATCATTGTTGCACCGGTAGTGTCTGAGAAGTCCTACGGACTCATGGAGCAGGGCGTTTACACGTTCCTGGTCCACACCGACGCTAACAAGACCCAGATCAAGATCGCGGTCCAGGAGATTTTCGGTGCCAAGGTCGCTTCCGTCAACACCCTCAACCGTGAGGGCAAGCGCAAGCGTTCCCGCACCGGCTACGGCAAGCGCAAGAACACCAAGCGCGCCTACGTGACTCTCGCGGCCGGCAGCGATCCCATCGACATCTTCGGCGGTTCGGCAGCTTAGCCGCTAGCCGACGAGGAAGTTAAGGAAGAGCAAAAGTATGGCTATTCGTAAGTACAAGCCGACTACGCCGGGTCGCCGCCAGAGCTCCGTCTCCGAGTTCAGCGAGATTACTCGCTCGACTCCTGAGAAGTCTCTGCTGCGCCCGCTGTCGAAGACCGGTGGCCGTAACGTTCACGGTCACATCACCACTCGCCACAAGGGTGGCGGACACAAGCGCCAGTACCGTGTCATCGACTTCCGTCGTAATGACAAGGACGGCATTCCGGCAAAGGTCGCTCACATCGAGTACGACCCGAACCGTACCGCCAACATCGCACTGCTGCACTATGCAGACGGTGAGAAGCGCTACATCATCGCTCCGAAGAACCTGAAGCAGGGTGCCATCGTTGAGTCCGGCGCTAATGCCGACATCAAGGTTGGTAACAACCTGCCGCTGCGCAACATCCCGACCGGTTCCACTATTCACTGCGTGGAGCTCAAGCCGGGCGCTGGTGCACAGCTGGCACGTTCTGCTGGTGCTTCTATTCAGCTTCTCGGTAAGGAAGGCAAGTACGCAGTTCTGCGTATGCCGTCCTCTGAGATCCGTCGCGTCGACGCACGTTGCCGTGCAACCGTCGGTGAGGTCGGAAACCAGGATCAGATCAATATCCGTTGGGGCAAGGCCGGCCGTATGCGCTGGAAGGGCTGGCGCCCGACTGTCCGCGGTGTTGTCATGAACCCGGTCGACCACCCGCACGGTGGTGGTGAGGGTAAGACCTCCGGTGGTCGCCACCCGGTTTCCCCGTGGGGCCAGAAGGAAGGCCGCACCCGTAAGCCGAACCGTCCGAGCGACCAGCTGATCGTTCGTCGCCGTCGTACCAACAAGAATAAGAAGCGCTAAGGAGGGAACTGAGAATGCCACGCAGCCTTAAGAAGGGCCCGTTCGTCGATGAGCACCTCCTCGCGAAGGTCGATGCACAGAACGAGAAGGGCACCAAGCAGGTCATTAAGACCTGGTCTCGCCGCTCCACGATTCTCCCCGATTTCATCGGCCACACCTTCGCCGTTCACGACGGTCGCAAGCACGTGCCGGTGTTCGTGGATGACTCTATGGTCGGCCACAAGCTGGGCGAATTCGCCCCGACCAAGACCTTCAAGGGTCACGTCAAGGATGACAAGAAGGGACGTCGATAAGCCATGAGCAACGACATTACTTCTGCACGCGCAACTGCGCGCTTCGTCCGCGTTACTCCGATGAAGGCACGTCGCGTCCTGGACACCGTTCGCGGTAAGTCCGTCGACGAGGCATTGAACATCCTGGAGTACGCTCCGCAGGGTGCTGCTGATCCGGTCGCCAAGGTTGTTGCGTCTGCAGCTGCAAACGCTGAGAACAACTTCGGCCTGGACCGTCGTACTCTGGTCATCTCCGAAGCTTACGCCAACGAGGGACCGACCATGAAGCGCTTCCGCCCGCGTGCGCAGGGCCGTGCTTTCCACGTCCGCAAGCGCACCAGCCACATCACCGTGGTCGTCGAGAGCCAGAAGGAAGGTGACCGATAGTGGGACAGAAGATCCATCCACACGGTCTTCGCCTCGGTATTTCCAGCGACTGGAAGTCCCGCTGGTACGCCGACAAGCAGTACGCTGACTACCTGGCCGAGGACATCAAGATCCGCGATCTGCTGTCCACCGGTCTTGAGCGCGCCGGCATCTCCGATGTCGTTATCGAGCGCACCCGTGACCGCGTGCGTGTGGACATCCACACCGCACGCCCGGGCATTGTTATCGGTCGTCGTGGCTCCGAGGCTGACCGCATCCGCGGCCAGCTCGAGAAGCTCACCGGCAAGCAGGTTCAGCTGAACATCCTCGAGGTCAAGAACATTGACGCGGATGCGAAGCTGGTTGCTCAGTCCATCGCTGAGCAGCTCGCCAACCGTGTCGCTTTCCGTCGTGCAATGCGCAAGGCTATCCAGTCTGCAATGCGTCAGCCGCACGTCAAGGGCATCAAGGTTGTCTGCTCCGGTCGTCTCGGCGGTGCCGAGATGGGCCGCACCGAGCGCTACCACGAGGGTCGCGTTCCGCTGCACACCCTGCGTGCGGAAATCGACTACGGCACCCACGAGGCTCACACCACCTTCGGCCGCATTGGCGTCAAGGTGTGGATCTACAAGGGTGACGTAATCGGTGGCCGTCGCGAGTCCGAGATCAACGCCGGCAACGACCGCCAGCGTCGCGGCAACGACCGTCCGCGTCGTGGTGGCAAGCGTCGTCAGCGTGCATCTGAGAAGAAGGAGGGCTAATTCATGCTCATCCCGAAGCGCGTTAAGTTCCGTCGCCAGCACCGCCCGACCCGTTCTGGTATGTCCAAGGGCGGCAACAAGGTGACTTTCGGTGACTACGGTCTCCAGGCTCTCGAGCCGGCCTACATCACCAACCGTCAGATTGAGGCAGCGCGTATTGCTATTAACCGCCACGTCAAGCGTGGTGGTAAGGTCTGGATCCAGATTTTCCCGGACCGTCCGCTGACCCAGAAGCCACTGGGTGTTCGTATGGGTTCCGGTAAGGGCCCGGTCGAGAAGTGGGTTGCAAACGTCAAGCCGGGTCGCATCATGTTCGAGATGTCCTACCCGGACGAGGCAACTGCTGTCGAGGCACTGAAGCGCGCAGGCGCTAAGCTGCCGATTAAGACCCGAATCGTTCGGAAGGAGGATCAGTACTGATGTCGAACGGCATTCCCGCCCACGAGCTTCGCTCGCTGGATAACGATGACCTGGTTGCCAAGCTCAAGGAGTCTAAGGAGGAGCTGTTCAACCTCCGTTTCCAGAGCGCTACCGGTCAGTTGACCAACAACCGCCGTCTCCGCACTGTCCGCAAGGATATTGCTCGCATTTACACCGTTATGCGTGAGCGCGAGCTCGGCCTGTCTGCTGCACCAACCGATGGTGATGCAGCATGAGTGAGGAAAACATGAACACCACCGAGGCTGGCGCACGCAAGGTGCGCACCGGTTACGTCGTGTCCGACAAGATGCAGAAGACCATCGTCGTCGAGCTCGAGGACCGCAAGCAGCACGCCCTGTACGGCAAGATCATGCGCACGAACTCTAAGGTCAAGGCGCACGACGAAAACGAAGAGGCTGGCGTGGGCGACCGCGTCCGCATCGAAGAGTGCCGTCCGCTCTCCAAGGACAAGCACTACCGCCTGATCGAGATCATCGAGAAGGCTAAGTAAGACCCGTCAGCTGAGCAATCAGCTCGGGCTTTACGACGAGAACCCCGTCGCGGGAAACACGAAAGTGTTTTCTGTGGCGGGGCTTTGTTTTTTTAGAAAGCCATGTTCCTTCGTATTTCTAGTCCGCTCAATCCAGGTTTGATGGGTTTTTATCTCTGATAGCATTGGCCAGGATTTGTGCTTTGTGAGGGGAGAAGTTCGGTGACTATTGACGTGACCAGGATTGATGATCGAGATCTCGAGTCCGCGCTTCGCTCACATGACGTGGCTACGCTGTCGCGGCTCTTAACTGATATTGAACCCAAGGCTGCCGCTCGAAAGATGCGCCGCCTCAGCCATGGGGAACGTGCGCTGTTCTACCGCACACTGCCGAAAGACACGGCGGTTGAAACCTTCGATGAGCTGAACTCGGCTCTGCAGGCGCACCTGATTGACAGCCTCCGTGATCCTGAAGTCACCGCAGTTTTCGCGGAGATGGAACCGGACGATCGAGCAGAGCTGCTCGACGAGCTTCCTGCGTCTGTCGCTGCAAAACTGCTTGCCGATCTGCCGGATGATGAGCGAGAGCTAACCAACATCGTCCTCGGTTACCCCGATGGTTCCATTGGGCGTCGGATGAGCCCGGAGCTGGTGTCGCTTCACGACGATATGACGGTGGGGGAGGCTCTGGAGACCGTCTACAAGCATCTGGATGATGCCGAATCCATCTACACGCTGCCGCTGTCGAACCGGAATCGTCGGCTGGTGGGCGTGGTTAGCCTTCGTGAACTGATGCGCGCCAGCAGTGATATCCATGTTGCGGCGATTTTGCGGAAGGCCGATTACGCAGAGGCGACCGAATCCGAAGAGAAGGTAGCCCGCATGTGCGCTGATCGTAAGCGCCTAGCTCTGCCGATCGTCGACAGCGAGCAGCGTGTTATCGGTCTGCTCACGGTGGACGACGCCCTCCGGATTCTGGAAGAGGCAGACTCCGAGGACCAAGCTCGTATTTCCGGTTCTGAGCCTCTGCGCTTGCCCTATCTCGCGACGCCCATTTTCGAGATTGTTCGCTCTCGCGTGGTGTGGCTGCTCGTGCTTGCTATCGGTGCAACATTGACCGTGCAAGTCCTAGAAACCTTCGAAGAGACTCTGTCTCAGATGGTAGTTCTCTCGGTATTCGTGCCGCTGCTGATCGGTACAGGTGGCAATACCGGTAACCAGGCTGCAACTACGATTACGCGTGCGTTGGCGCTGGGGGATGTCCAACCCCGCGATATATTCAAAGTCATTCTCCGCGAGGTGAGAGTCGGTGCCTTCCTCGGTTTATTGCTTGGTACTCTCGGCCTGCTATTGGCTGGCTTGGTTTACGGCTGGGACATCGGCCTAGTGATTGGCCTGACGCTGCTGGGTATTTGTACTCTCGCGGCAACTGTCGGTGGCATCATGCCGCTAATCGGTAAGAAGTTCGGCATCGACCCAGCCGTCTTCGCTAACCCGTTCATTACCACTCTTGTCGATGCCTCCGGTCTGATCATCTACTTCCTGATCGCTAAGTCAGTATTGGGAATCTAGTCCCGTCGCGCAGGGGACGTCGGCGGTATAGAAAAGAGACCAGCTGCGCCATAATGGTGGCCATGAGCAATGGCACCCACAATCACCGCACTTGGAAAGAAATTATCGCCGCCGATCCGCAGCATTCCCGCCGCTACGCCAACCGCTGGCGGGGATTCGTGCGCGAGGGTCGCGATATTGACGGCGAGGCACGGCTGGTGGATGCAATGGCGCCACGCCACGCTCGAATTCTGGATGCCGGCTGCGGGCAGGGGCGCGTCGGCGGCTACTTGGCGAAGGCTGGACACCAGATTGTCGGCGTCGATGTCGACCCCTATCTCATCGACGAGGCAAAGCGACAGTTCCCGGAGGCGACGTGGTTGGTCGGGGACTTGGCGCAGCTGCCGCACGTGCTTGACGACGGGCTGGAGAACACACCCCACGATGACACGGCATCCGCCTTCGATGTCATCATTTGCCCCGGCAATGTGCTGACTTTCGTAGCGCCAGAAGACCGCGCGAAGGTACTGCAGGGCTTCGCGGAGGTGCTGAATCCGGAGAACGGTCGTGCCATTATCGGCTTCGGTGCTGGCCGTGGCTGGGACTTTGCGGATTTTGAAACGACTGCGCAGGAGGCTGGGCTCATCGTGATCCAGCGTTACTCCACGTGGGATCTTCGTCCCTTTGACGATGAGTCTCAATTCCTGGTCGCAGTGCTTGAGCGAGCTAAATAGAGCGGGCCAAGCAGCGCGGACTAGGAATCCTTAGCCAGGAGTTCTTCGACCTCGATTTTCGTCGGCGGCTGCGCTCCCTTGCGGGACACAGTGATGGCAGCCGCGGCGGCCGCATAGTGCAGAATCTCGCGCCACTGATCTGGTGATACGGAAGTCAGGTCAGCGACTGTTAGGCCACGCTCGTCGAACTGTGCCAACAGCGCGCCCATAATTGTGTCCCCAGCACCGATGGTGTCAACGACATTCGCGTTGACGGCTGGGACATCGATGCGGTTTCCGTCGGCAAGCAAAGTGAGCCCATCGCCACCTCGGGTGATGACAGCGGCCGGAACTTTAGTCAGCGCCTCTTCGCCAAGGAACTCGACTTCCTCATCCGAGAGCTTCAACAAATTGACGTAGGGGAGCAAGCCCATGAGGAATTCGCGGTGTGCATCCGTTGCGTACATGGGGCGAATGTTCGGGTCCAAAGCGACTAGGGTGTCGTTGGCTGCGAACTGCTTGAGCAATTCCGCGTATCGGCTGGCACCCGGTTCCAGCGCCAGCGACAGCGTGCCAAAACATGCGATATTCGCATCGATGAGCTTCGGCTCCACAAGTGGGGTGGCCGTGCCGTCGGTGTAAAAGGTGTATGTTGCAGAGCGATCGTCGTGGATGGTGGTTACCGCCAGAATGGTCGGCTCTGGGCCACGCTGAACGTAAGTGGTGTCGACCCCTTCGGTTTCCAAGTGCTTGACTAGCTCATTTCCGAATCCATCCGTAGACAGGCGGGACTGGAAAATAACATCCGCACCGAGGCGAGAGGCCGTGACTGCGACGTTGTAGGGGCCTCCGCCTAGCGCCGGCACGTGGTTATTGAGGCTGCCAGGAGATACCGGAACGAGGTCAACCAGACCTTCGCCGCAAACACAAATAGCCATGACTTCAATAATATCGGGGGGGGGTATGACCTATCGGCCGAATTACCATCTGTCACCGCCACAGGGCCGACTGAATGACCCGAATGGCCTTTTCGTGGACGGCGAGACACTGCATGTGTTCTACCAGCATGATCCATGCTTTCCACATGCGCCGAAGAGAACTGGGTGGGGGCATGCGTCCGCGTCGCTCACGACAGCCGAGCGGTGGCGTCATCATCCAGATGCGCTGTATCCGGACATGCCCTATGACAAGCATGGTTGTTATTCGGGCGGCGCGGCTGTTGATGGTGATGATGTGTGGCTCTTTTATACCGGAAACTTGAAGGCAGACGGACGCCGTATACCATCGCAGAACCGCGTCCGTGCGGTTGCTCCCTCCGGCCCGGAGGGTGGGATTCATCTTGCCGATTCTGGTTATCTCATGGATTCTGGCAACGATTGAGAAGTTCTTCCATAAGCGTCTCAAGGGCACTGTCGACTTTATGCTGACACCACTGTTGACGTTGCTCATCACTGGTTTCATCACCTTTGCCGCCATTGGTCAAGTACTGCGCACTGCAGGTGAATGGCTGGGTATTGGTCTTGCAAATCTGTACGAATTCGCGGGACCTGTGGGCGGCTTCTTGTTCGGCTTGGTTTACTCGCCAATTGTCATTACTGGCCTGCACCAGTCCTTCCCACCAATCGAGTACATGCTGTGGGACCAGGGCGGCTCGTTCATTTTCGCGACGGCATCGATGGCCAATATTGCCCAAGGTGGTGCCGCGCTGGCAGTGTACTTCCTGGCCAAGAGTGAGAAGCTTAAAGGTCTGGCTGGCGCCTCCGGTATGTCGGCGCTATTCGGTATTACCGAGCCGGCCATCTTCGGTGTGAACCTACGTTTGCGCTGGCCGTTTTACATCGGCATGGGTGCCTCGGCCATTGCCTCAACCATGAAGGACGAGCCGAAGTCAGAAACTGCTGCGAAACCTGCTGTTACCGCAGAGAAGAAGTAAATCTGCCTCTCTTCGACGGTGAATCGCAGTTCCTGGTTGCAGCGCCTAAGGGGGGGGTAGGGCGCTGTGACCGTCGTAAAGCGGTTGCGATTCCGCGTCAGCCTGTCGATATTCTTTTATGCGAATAACTGCAATTAACGGCACGCAGGGAAAGGCTTCGGCGGTGACGCTATACGAAACGCTGGATACGGCTGGCGACAAGAAACAGGAACTGTTGACGCAGGACTACGGACGATTTGCCGTGCGAGCGGTCCTGGCGGGTATGTACCTGACGCTCGGAACGGCCTTCGCTGCGGTCGCTGGTCAAGTGGCAGAGGGCGTCGCGCCGGGGACTGGGGGACTGGTCTTTGCGTGCCTATTCGGGCTTGGGCTGTTCGCCATTGTGGTGCTCGGTGCAGAGCTTGCGACCGGCAGCATGATGTTTGTGTCCTGGTCCGCCGCACGCGGGCGCATGGCGTGGGGAGTTGCCTTTCGAATGGTGGCCGTCGCTACGTTCTACAACTTCATCGGTGCGGCGATTGTGGCGCTGGTGCTCAGCCAGAGCGCCAAGCTCGGTGGGATCGATGACACACATCTGATTTCCACCTTGACTGAGGGGAAGCTGGCCAAGCCGTTCTTCGGTGCCTTCGTAGAGGCGATGGGTGCGAACTTCGTGGTCAATATGGCTGTCTTAGGTGCGCTACAAGCCAAGGAAATCATTTCGAAGTTCGTTGTGATTCTGCCGATCATTGCAGTGTTCGTCGGGCTCGGACTCGAGCACGTGATTGCGAACTTCTCGTTGTTTTCCTTGGCCTTTTTCGCTGATCCGCATCCTGCAGGCTTCGATGGTCTGCACATTACTGTTAACTGGGTGGCCGTGTGGCTGGGCAACTTCGTAGGTGGTGGCCTGGGAATCGGCGCGGTCTACGCCTGGTTGAACCAGACGAAGACCAGCTATGTTGACTAGTTTTTGAGCTGCGCCGGAGTCTTAGAGTGCCGAGTTTCTTGAGCAGGGCTCTTATGTCAGTCGGTGTGAGCGTTTGTGGAGGCCGGCGCGCGTCAATGTCAACACCGCGGTCAGCGCAATCAATGCACAGGTCAACATCGAAATAGCCATCGAGAGGGGCAGATTGGAACCAAGCCCCACCAGCGGGGAAACCGTGGCGGCCGCGAGGAACTGTGTGAAGCCCATGAGACCGGAACCTGAGCCAATTCCGATATCTCGAACCTCCTCAATTCCGAGTGCCGTGGCATTGGCGAAGATTAGCGGCATCATCGGTACCGTAATGAACAGCAACAGCCAAGTAGTGAAGAAAGTAATCCCGACGGTGGCATTAATAATCAGGCCTATCGACGTCACGAGCATGACCGTAAGGGCAATTAAAATGCCCTTGCGGGGATGAATCCGGTTGATCATCTTGCCGTTAAGGATTGACACAAATGTCAACATCGCTGCATTGGATGCGAATACGAGAGAAAACTGAGTAGGGGTTAGCCCCAGCAGCTCCTGGAAGATAAAGGGTGACGCAGCGATGTACGAAAACATCACCGAGAAGCCACCAGCGAAAGCCAACAAGTAGCCGACAAATACTGGCCGCCGCAGCAGCCTGCCAATATTGGGCAGGAGATTGCGCAGAGCGCCTGTGGAGCGTCGCTCAGGCGGCAGGGTTTCCGGAACCATCAGGATCACAATCGCGACCATCGCGACGTTGATGGCTGCGAGAAACCAGAACACGCTGCGCCAGCCGAATGCGGGGCCTAGAAAACCGCCCACAAGGGGAGCGATTGCCGGGGCGATGGAGGAAATGCCCATCAGCGTGGAGAAAGCTCTCGCTGATGCCTTGCCCGTCAAGAGGTCTGGTACTACAGAACGAGCCAGAACAACTGTGGAGCCACCAGCTAACCCCTGGAACAGGCGCATTGCAATAAGCGTGCCAATATTCGGTGCTACTGCACAGAGGATTGACGAGCCCAAGAACACCAAAGTCGCAATGAGAAGCAGCTTCTTGCGGCCCAAACTATCGGAGAGAGCGCCAATGACGAGCTGTCCAGCAGCCATGCCAATCATGAAGGTTGTCAGCGTGAGCTGAACCATCGACTCGGTCGTGGAGAACTCGCGTGCAATCTCCACGAAGGATGCCAGATATGTATCTGCGCCGAACGGGGCGGCGGCGGATAACAAGGCCAACCCGGCAAGTAGCGATACCGGTAGCGTCTGTGCTGGCTTTGTCTGAGCACTCTCGGAATGTTGATTTGTCACTGTCTCAGTACAGGGTTGCCGCACAAGGCATAAACCATGTTGGGGGCATGAAAATAAGGGATTTTGTTGTCCCGCACGAACGTGCCATAATACACAGGTTGCGCGAAGTGACTGCGTGCTGCTCTCAACGGTCTAGAACCGTAGTAAGCACGAGGTCAAAGCGATAGGAAAGCTACCTCTAGCAGGTGCTTCCGTCGTAAAGCGTAAACGCAAGACATAAAGACCGCGTGCGTTTAGGACGGAAATCTGACGCACAATGCAACCAGGTCAGGAGAAACGCAGTGATTCAGCAGGAATCCCGTCTGCGCGTTGCCGACAACACTGGTGCACGTGAAATTCTGTGCATCCGCGTTCTCGGTGGCTCGACCCGACGCTTCGCTGGCATTGGCGACACCATTGTCGCAACTGTCAAGGAAGCTACTCCGGGCGGCAACGTCAAGGCAGGCGAAATTGTTAAGGCAGTCATCGTCCGTGCGAAGAAGGAGACCCGTCGTCCGGACGGCTCCTACATTTCGTTCGACGAGAATGCAGCTGTCATCATCAAGGCCGACGGTGAGCCAAAGGGCACCCGTATTTTCGGCCCGGTCGCGCGTGAGCTGCGTGACAAGAAGTTCATGAAGATTGTCTCGCTCGCACCGGAGGTGATTTAAGTGAAGATCCGTAAGGGCGATACCGTGCTGGTTATCTCTGGTCCGGACAAGGGTGCTCAGGGCAAGGTCATCGAGGCCTACCCGAAGCGCGACAAGGTCCTGGTCGAGGGCGTTAACCGTATCAAGAAGCACGTTGCAAACTCCGCTGCGGAGCGCGGTGCATCCTCGGGTGGCATTGTCACTCAGGAAGCTCCGATTCACGTGTCGAACGTCATGCTGGTCGACGAAGATGGTACCCCGACTCGCGTCGGTTACCGCTTCGATGAGGACGGCAAGAAGGTTCGCATCTCCCGCCGTACCGGGAAGGACATCTAAGCATGAGCGAAAATTACACCCCTCGTCTGAAGGCCCGTTACCGCGATGAGATTCGCGGCAAGATGCAGGAAGAGTTCTCCTACGAGAACGTCATGCAGATTCCGGGCGTCACCAAGGTCGTCGTCAACATGGGCGTCGGCGCTGCTGCTCAGGACAAGAAGCAGATCAACGGTGCTATCAACGACCTGACTCTGATTACCGGTCAGAAGCCGGAGACCCGTCGTGCTCGCAAGTCGATCGCTAACTTCAAGCTCCGTGAAGGCGATGCCATCGGCGCTCGCGTCACCCTGCGTGGCGACCGTATGTGGGAGTTCCTGGATCGTCTGCTGACCGTGGCTCTGCCGCGAATCCGCGACTTCCGCGGTCTGTCTGATCAGCAGTTCGATGGTCACGGTAACTACACCTTCGGCCTGTCTGAGCAGACCATGTTCTACGAGATCGACGTTGACAAGATCGACCGCCCGCGCGGTATGGACATCACCGTCGTGACCACCGCTACCAACAACGAGGAAGGCCGCGCGCTGCTGCGCGAGCTGGGCTTCCCGTTCAAGAAGTAGTTTTGCCTCTTCGGTAGCTTTTGCCTGAAGCCCCGGATGCCGCTTGGCCTCCGGGGCTTTTTGCTGCTCTGTTAACTGCTTATGTTCGTGGGGGAGTGAGGTCGCTGTGCGGGGCCTGCGTAAAAGTTACCAGTGTTGCTGGTGGGAAAGTTGACCCTTTTTGGGGGTTGGAAATTAGTAAAGCCACAAGGTTTCTCAGTTGAAAGTTAGGCGTTTGTGATGATTTCGTTGTAAACTGCCATTCGTCATAGTGACGGCCGCCAAAATGCATTGTGGTCGTTATCAATTTGGGCAAGACTTAAGTGACTTCAGCTTCTGTGTGATTGAGCCAGTGGTTCTACACAGAGCGGTTCTTAAGTTAAAACGCAAAGGGATTAACTACATGAAGAACTTCTCCGTGGCCGTCCGCTCGGCTGCTATTGCAACTGTTGCGGCTCTGGGTCTGAGCTTGGGTGCAGGTGCTGCCAACGCACAGCCGGCACTGCCGGAAATGCCGAACATTCCGATTCCGGGTATCGGCGACACCGGCCCGAAGGGCGTCAAGCAGATCGTCACCTTCGGTGACTCCTTCACCGCTAATGCCGGTAAGGGTGGCCCGCGTGGCCTGGCGCCGGGGCAGAACGTACTGGTCGCCAACTGCGCTACCGACATGGAAAACTGGCCGAAGATCGCAGCTACGAAGCTGAACAAGTCCCTGGGTGACTGGTCCTGTAACGGTCTTGGCGGCTTCCCGGGTCAGCTCCTCGCATACCTGGAGGCTTCCATCCAGTACGGCGACATCGGAGAGGGCACCGAGAAGGTTGTCCTGATGTACGGCGGCATGGACTGGGTCCAGTGGGTTGACGTGGCAGGCGAGCTTGTCGCAAAGCCGGATCCGCAGGCTCCTTCCGCGTTCAAGCAGACGCTGCGTCAGTTCACTGACCGCGTCCACCAGGTTGCCCCGGGCGCTCAGGTCGTCCTGGCGTCGTACCCTGAGTACGCCACTGATGACCAGCTGTGCCTGGTGAACACCCCGAACCAGACCTTCCCGATCCCGGCACCGGGTGGCAGCGAGATCCAGGGTGCATTCCGTGACAGCATTCGCTCCGCATCTCAGCACGTAGGTGCCGGCTTCATTGACGTCTACGAGGCAACCCTCGGCCACGGTACCTGCAACCCGAACCCGGATGAGCGCTTCGTCGCCGGTTTCGCAGACCCGGTGATGGGCCCGATGACCAACCACCCGACGGTGGCTGGCGAAAAGGCAATGGGTAACATCATCGCCGACCAGCTCTACTAATTTCCTTTCGCCGGCACCATGTCGGCTAGGAATTGAGTTCCACCGCTAGTTGGTGGGGCTTCACGCCGTGAGCGGACTAACGTCCGTCCGCGGCGTTTTTGCATTTCGGCCGGTATTTGTTAGTATCACCAGGTCTGCCCTCTATAAGAGGTGCGGCAGTAAAAATGTAAGAACTTTGCTGTAGGCCCCTCGCCTCGCATCGTCTCTGGTGTCACCTGGGTGGCGAGCTGACTCGGCTATTGAACCGAGTTGGCGAACAGTAGCCCTTAAATCGCCGGAATCACGATATTGGTAATCACTCCAACTTAAGCTTTCGCCGTGTGACAGTTGCTGTTTGCGCGGTCATTGGAGTTAGCCACGAGGTGGGAAGGAACCGCAGCGAGAAAGGAAGCGGTCACTAACCATGACCATGACTGACCCAATCGCCGACATGCTGTCGCGCGTGCGCAACGCTAACAACGCGTACCACGACTCTGTCTCGATGCCGTCGTCCAAGCTGAAGGCTAACATCGCCGAGATCCTCAAGTCTGAGGGTTACATTGCGGACTACGCAGTCGAGGATGCCAAGGTCGGCAAGACCCTGACCCTGAACCTGAAGTACGGTCCGTCCCGCGAGCGTTCGATCGCTGGCGTGCGTCGCGTCTCCAAGCCGGGTCTGCGTGTTTACGCAAAGTCCACTAACCTGCCGAAGGTCCTCGGTGGCCTGGGCGTGGCTATCATCTCCACGTCTCAGGGCCTGCTGACTGACCGTCAGGCTTACGAGAAGAAGGTTGGCGGGGAAGTCCTCGCTTACGTCTGGTAAAGGGGGAACTACACAATGTCTCGTATTGGTAAGAACCCTGTCGTTGTCCCGGCAAACGTTACTGCCCAGGTCAACGGCCAGGACGTTTCCGTCAAGGGCCCGAAGGGCGAGCTGTCTGTCTCTATCCCGGCTCCAATTACCGTTGAGCTGAAGGACAATGAGATTGTGGTCAACCGCCCGGATGACCACCGCAAGAGCCGCTCCCTGCACGGCCTGTCCCGTTCGCTGATTAACAATATGGTTGTCGGTGTGACCGAGGGCTACACCATCAAGATGGAAATCTTCGGTGTCGGTTACCGTGTCGCCAAGAAGGGCAAGGACCTCGAGTTCTCCCTGGGCTACTCGCACCCAGTCCTGATCGAAGCACCGGAAGGTATCACCTTCGACGTCGACGGCACCACCAAGCTGTCGATCACAGGTATTGATAAGCAGCAGGTCGGACAGCTCGCAGCTAACATCCGTCGTCTGCGTAAGGATGATCCTTACAAGGGCAAGGGCATTCGTTACGATGGCGAGCAGATCCGTCGCAAGATCGGAAAGACGGGTAAGTAATGAGCAACACCAACGAAAAGCGCCTCCCGGTAGGCAAGGACATCTCGACTCGTCGTCGTGTCGCCCGTGCCCGCCGTCACGCACGCTTGCGCAAGAACGTCCGCGGCACCTCCGAGGCACCGCGCCTCGTCGTGCACCGCTCTTCCCGCCACATCACCGCTCAGGTTATCGACGACTCCATCGGTCGTACCCTGGCAGCTGCTTCCACTCTGGACGCAGATCTCCGTGGCTTCGAGGGCGACAAGAAGGCCAAGAGCGCCAAGGTCGGCGAGTTGATTGCTGCTCGCGCTAAGGATGCTGGCATCGAGAAGGTCGTTTTCGACCGCGGTGGCTACCAGTACCACGGCCGCGTTGCTGCTCTGGCCGAGGCTGCCCGTGAAGGTGGTCTGAAGTTCTAATGCGCACTTACAAGTCCAACGGAAGGAATGCGTGATGTCGGAACGCGATAAGCGCGAAGGCGGACGTAACTCCGCTGACAACAAGAACAACAACCGTCGTGGTGGTCGCGGTAACGACCGTCGCCAGCAGGACGAGCGTTCGCAGTACATCGAGCGCGTAGTAACTATCAACCGAGTTTCCAAGGTCGTCAAGGGTGGTCGTCGCTTCAGCTTCACCGCTCTGGTCATCGTCGGTGACGGCGAGGGCATGGTCGGCGTCGGCTACGGCAAGGCCAAGGAAGTACCGGCAGCTATCCAGAAGGGTGCTGAAGAGGCTCGTAAGAACTTCTTCCGCGTCCCGATGATTGCTGGCACCATTACCCACCCGGTTCAGGGTGAGACCGCTGCTGGCATCGTCCTGCTGCGCCCGGCTGCTCCGGGTACCGGTCTGATTGCCGGCGGCGCTGTCCGCCCGGTTCTCGAGTGCGCCGGTGTTCAGGATGTTCTGTCCAAGTCGCTGGGTACCAACAACTCCATCAACGTTGTTCACGCAACCGTTGATGCCCTCAAGCAGCTGGTTCGCCCTGAAGAGGTCGCCGCACGTCGTGGCAAGTCTCTCGAAGAGGTCACCCCAGCACGTATGCTGCGCGCACGCGCAGGTCAGGGAGCGTGATTTCCATGGCACTGAAGATTACCCAGGTCCGTGGTACCGCTGGTACCAAGCAGAACCAGAAGGATTCGCTGCGCACCCTCGGCCTGAAGCGCATCAACGATTCCGCCGTTCGCCCGGATACTCCGGCTGTGCGCGGTCTCGTGAACGTTGTGCGTCACCTGGTCGAGGTTGAAGAAGTAGCGGGGGAGTAGGTAAACCATGAGCGAACCAATTAAGCTCCACGACTTGGCCCCGGCTCCGGGTGCTAAGAAGAAGAAGACTCGCGTCGGCCGTGGTGAGGCTTCCAAGGGTAAGACCGCTGGTCGCGGCACCAAGGGCACCAAGGCCCGCAAGCAGGTTTCGGCAGCATTCGAGGGTGGCCAGATGCCACTTCACATGCGTCTGCCGAAGTTGAAGGGCTTCAAGAACCCGGCGAAGGTCACCTTCCAGGTGGTCAACGTTTCGGATCTGGAGCGTCTGTTCCCGAACGGTGGCGACGTCACCATCGCCGACCTGGTTGCAAAGGGCGCTGTCCGCGCTAACCAGCCGGTGAAGGTCCTCGGCGACGGCGACATCAACGTCTCCGTCAACGTCACCGCAACCAAGTTCTCGGGCTCCGCAAAGTCCAAGATCGAGGCTGCAGGCGGCTCTGTCACTGAGGCCTAAAGCATTTAAGCTTTAACAAAAGAGCTCTTAACCCAAGTGGTTAAGAGCTCTTTTTGTATTGAGGGGGAGGAAAGGGGAGGGGAGGGCAGCGCAAACCGCCCGCTTACAGCAGGCCGGTGTGGCGCAGAGCCTGCTCCAGTCGGTCGATGTCAGCGTCCGTATGGAGCGCGGTAATGGTCAATCGCAACATTGCCTCACCACGGGGAACCGTCGGGTAGCGAATCGCAGGTATGTACACGCCTAGCTCCGCCAACCGTGCTGAGGCGTCCATCGCTTCGGCCTCGTCGCCAACGGGCAGTGGGATGATTGCAGATGCGGGGTCTGACTGCGCGCCAACCAGGGAGCGGACGCGCGCAATATTACGCTGCAATCGCTTGACGACGTCCCCAGCCTCCAACTGCTTCAACGCGGCGCGGATAGCTGCGACGGAACCGGGGTTCATCGACGTTGAGTACACGAAGCTACGGGCTTGATTGCGTAGCAGGTCGCCAACTGGTGCGGAGCAGAGAACGTATCCTCCTTCGACACCGAGAGCCTTGCTCGCGGTGCCGACCACAATGTCCGGGTGAATGCCCAGGTGCGCTGCGGTGCCACGGCCTTGCTCTCCGATAACGCCGACGCCGTGGGCGTCGTCAAGCATCAACCATGCGTTGTGACGGCGACAGGTGCGCTCGAGTGCGGGGCCGTCGATGACCTCGCCTGACATAGAGAACACGGAGTCGGAGATGACAAGCTTGTGGCGGGCGCTCGATGCTGCGAGGAGACGGTCGAGTGCCTGGTAGTCAGCATGTGGAAAGACCGTGACGTTAGCTCGGGCATTGCGGCACCCGTCGATGATGGAAGCATGGTTGGCGGCGTCGGAGAAGATTTCCACGTCGGCGGTGGCGATGGCAGCGATGGTTGAGTGGTTCGCCTGGTAGCCAGTCGCAAAGAGAACGGCATCGTCGAAACCGAAGAACTGCGCCAGTTCATTCTCAAGTGCCCTGTGGATGCTAGTGCCGGTGGTCAGGCGAGAGCCGCCGGACCCGGTGCCGAAATGTCCAATTGCCTCGGTGGCAGCTGAGATGAGTTCAGGGTGCGTGGACAGGCCGAGGTAGTCCGAAGAAGAAAACAGTAGATAGTCGGTTCCGTCAATTCGGCTGTGTGGCAGTTGTCCGGTTTCGAAAGTGCGCAGTGTGCGGGCAAGCCCTTCAGCGGCCCAGGCCGAGTTCCTTTGGGCGGCGATTGCTGAGAGGTCGCTGTTGGGGGCGGTCACGTCCGGCGAGGAACTGGCGTCAGCTGGGAGCTCGACGTAGACCGGCGCGTTCTCCAGGTAATCGATTAGCTCGGGGATATCGGTGCCGGGTTCAACGATGAAGATGCGAGTACCAAGAGTGCTGCCGTGGTCCTTGATATTGGGGATACGGTGAAAGATTCCGTCCAGCGCCAGATATCCCCGCGTGTAAAAGGGGTCATCGGAGAGGCAGATTTCTGCGACGATACCCGGGGCGCTGTGAACCTTAGATGCGAGGATGAGCGCCTCGTGAAAATGATCCTTGGTGCAGTCCTTACTGGGGTGCGAGATGGCATCAAAAGTGGAAACCCGTACACCACGGGCAGGATTTGGGTCGAGCCGTTCACCGGAGGAGGCATCGATGAGAGCGGCACCGCGGAGACCTGTGAGTGAATAGGCCATTTCGACGGCGATGTCGGCTGCTTGTATGCCTGCAGCGTGTAGGCGTTGAGCAATGAGATTGCGTGCGTCCTCAGGGCTGGGGTTCGACTCTAGAAAGGGAGTCAACGCGGACACGGTGCCGATAGTCGACTCTTCAACCTTGTCCACAGTGATGTGAATTGTGTCGGCTCGACCCTTGTCGTGGTGAAGTGCACGGCTAGTCATTGCAGAAGCCAGCTGAGGTAGTTCGACGGCCGGTGCAAGACGCTCAGCGCCAGAGATATGGCAGCCATCGGCGCTGGATCGCATGCGGATGCTGTAGGTACTCACAGAGCAAAACTTTAACACTGTTCAAGTTTTGTCTGGGAAAATTGGGTGAGGCACAGTGAGGGGGCGTGGGCTCAGAGGGGAGGGGGCGCTGGGATCGTCGTCAAGCGAAAAGAGGTGATTGGCGGGGCGCTGTACTAACGGTGATATGGAGGTGTATTGCGACGATGTGGAGAAACGCTGGTAGACTCACTACGTCAAATACTGTCAATTAAAGGTTTGAGGAATACGTCATCCGCGTTGCTTAACTAAAACGGGAGACTACTGGCGGATAAGCGGGTAAGTCTTTCGGGAAAAGCGTGGGAGAAGCGGATTTCTTGACCTCGGGAGGATGCACGTGGCTTCCGGTCTCATTGCGGCGTTGCGCGATCCCGATTTGCGTAAGAAGATCTTCTTCACTCTGACGATGATCATTCTGTACCGAATCGGCTCGCAGATTCCAACCCCTGGTATCGACTACCAGTTGGTCAACGCGCAGCTCGAGCAGATTTCGAAAGATCAGTCCAGCGTTTACTCGCTGATTAACCTGTTCTCAGGTGGCGCTCTGCTGCAGATGGCGATTTTCGGCATCGGCATTATGCCGTACATTACGGCCTCGATTATCGTCCAGCTGCTCACGGTGGTGATTCCACACTTCGAGCAGTTGAAGAAGGAAGGGCAGTCGGGTCAGACAAAGATGACCCAGTACACCCGCTACCTCACAGTGGCGTTGGCGTTGCTGCAGTCTGCAGGCATTGTGGCCATGGCAGACCGAGGTGCCCTGCTGGGTGGCTCGCAGTCGCTGCTGGTTAAGGATGCGGGTGTCTTTGACCTCGTGGTGATGGTCGTTGTGATGACCTCCGGTGCCGTGCTGGTCATGTGGATGGGTGAGCTCATCACTGACCGAGGCGTCGGCAACGGTATGTCGCTGCTGATTTTCTCCGGTATCGCCGCTGGTATGCCGGCGCAGGGAGCGAACATTCTGCGCTCCACCACCGGTGTCGTGTTCGCCACCGTGATTGTTGCCGTGCTGATTCTCATCATCGGCGTTATTTTCATTGAGCAGGGACAGCGCCGTATTCCGGTGCAGTACGCAAAGCGCATGGTTGGTCGTCGCCAGTACGGCGGATCTTCCACCTACCTGCCGCTGAAGGTGAACCAGGCCGGTGTTATCCCTGTCATCTTCGCGTCCTCGCTGATTTACGTGCCGGTTCTGATTACCCAGATTGTTCAGTCCGGTCAGTCGAATCCGAACATGGACAACTGGTGGCAGCGCAATGTCATTCAGTACCTGCTGGCGCCGTCCAGTTGGCAGTACATTCTGCTGTTCTTCCTGATGATCATCTTCTTCTCCTTCTTCTACACCTCCGTGCAGTACGACCCGCACGAGCAGGCGGAGAACATGAAGAAATACGGTGGATTCATTCCGGGCTTCCGCCCGGGACGTCCGACTGCTGAATACCTGTCCTACGTCCTGATTCGCCTGCTGACTGTCGGCTCGCTGTACCTGGCGCTGATTGCTGTTCTGCCAAATGTCGCTCTTGATATGGGGCTTGGCGACGCGAACTCCGGTACAGGCGGTATGTTTGGAGGTACAGCCCTGCTGATTCTGGTCAGTGTTGCGCTGACGACGGTCAAGCAGGTTGAAAGCCAAATGATGCAACGTAACTACGAAGGGTTCTTGAAGTAATGCGACTCGTACTTGTAGGTCCTCCCGGTGCAGGCAAGGGCACTCAGGCAGCTATCCTCTCGGAGAAGCTCGGTGTCCCGCACATCTCCACCGGTGACCTGTTTCGCGCAAACATCGGTGAAGGCACTCCGCTCGGCATTGAGGCGAAGTCCTACATCGACGCCGGCAACCTTGTTCCGGACGACGTGACTGTGCGTATGGTCGAGTCCCGTCTGAATGAGGACGACGCTGCCAAGGGGTTCCTGTTGGATGGCTTCCCACGCACTGTTGGTCAGGCAGAAGAGCTGAAGCGTCTGCTGTCCAACCTCGGCACTGAGCTGGATGCGGTCGTACAGTTCGACGTTTCTGAGGATGTCGTCGTCGAGCGCATGCTGGCCCGTGGTCGCGCAGACGACACTGAAGAGGTCATCCGCAACCGCATGCATGTGTACACCAATGAGACCGCTCCTTTGCTGGATTACTACTCGGAGAAGATCATCAAGATTGCCGCTGAGGGATCCGTTGAGGAGATTAACGAGCGCACGATGGCTGAGCTGGAGAAGCTGAACTAGGCTCCTGGCACACCGGGTAACTAGACGCTCTAGCTTTTTCGCTGGCTGGGGCCGATGGGTTTGCCGGTTGTAGATGGTTGTTGAAGCCGCCCTTTCGAACCGTTGAGGTTTGGAAGGGCGGCTTTTGTGTGTGGCTGTTGGGGCTGGGGTGGGGCGGGGGGGGGCAGCCGATAGTGAGGGCTACTGGAAGTCCTGAATGATTTCGTCGATAAGTGGCTGTGCGGCCTCGGCGCCAATATTCGCGAAAACGAACTCTTGGTAGATGCGGTTATCCTCGTCGATAACCATAACGAAAGGGGACCCCTTGCTGATGCCGCTAAATGCGTGCTTGCCGGGTAGCTCGTATGGTGCGTAGTTTTCGACGGACTCAGCCTTTTCGTTAATGCGCTCGACAGTGGCCGGGTCCTCGGCCGTACTGAGCATTGCGGTGCCACCGTCGCCAACTGCCATTACGCAGGTGAAGCCAGGTACGCTCTCGCTGCCAAAAATGACGGGTTTAGAGTCATCCGACTCGACGCAGCTGCCAATCGCCTCCTTAATTGCATCAGGTGTGAAGTTTTGAATCGACTCAGGCAGTGCAGAGGCGCCCATGAAACCCGAGGTGCTTCCAGGGGCCTCCGGCGATTCCGTGGCAGGGGAAGTGGAGGGGACAGTCGGCGCTGGCGACGGTTCGGGGTTGCTTGAGCATGCGCCAATCAGGAAAAGCGAGCTGGCAGCAATAACAACGCCCGCAGTCTGCGCGGACTTCAACAGTGAATGCATGCCAGTTATCGTAGGGCAGCTCATCTTTGGGTGTAAATTTCTCGGAAGTAGCAGCGATCCGAGCGGCGCCCTCGTAGGTGGCGGGGTGCGGCTAGCCGGTGGTTCCCTTTTAAGTCAGAGTAGACTCAACCAGCGTGATGAGTTTTCCACGCCGCCGCAAAGTAGTTCCTGCCCGCACCGAGGGAGAATTGGATGCGATGCAAGCGGCCGGCGAGATTGTCGGTCGTGCATTGCTAGCCTGCCGAGACGCCGCTAAGCCAGGGGTCACCACGGCAGATCTCAATGAGATTGCGCACCAGGTCATTATCGATGCTGGCGCAACGCCGTCCTTCCTTGGCTATGAAGGCTTCCCGGCATCTGTCTGCGCATCAGTGAACGAAGTGATTGTCCACGGCATTCCGTCTTCGTCTACGGTTCTCGCCGATGGTGATTTAGTCTCAATTGACTGTGGCGCAATCCTGGATGGCTGGCACGGCGATTCGGCACTTACTTTCGGCGTCGGAAAGCTGAGTGACGATGTCGAAAAACTGAACATTGCGACATCAGAGGTCCTCGCCGAAGGTATTAAGGCCATGGTGCCGGGCGCTCGCCTCACCGATATTTCGTATGCGCTTGAAATGGCCACCCGTGAGGCTGAACTGCGCCACGATATTGAACTCGGCATCGTCGATGGGTACGGCGGGCACGGTATTGGGCGTGAGATGCACATGGACCCCTTCCTTCCCAACGAAGGCAAAGCTGGAAAGGGTCCCCGCATCGTCGAAGGCTCCGTATTGGCCATTGAACCGATGCTCATTCTCGGCGGCGAGTGGGGGAGTGATGAGCTTGACGACGGCTGGACGGTCGTCAGCGCCGATAGAATGCCGGCCTCCCATTGGGAGCACACAGTTGCCGCCACAGCGGACGGCCCCCGTATTTTGACTCCTCGAAATGAATAACTAGTGCGGGAGGGGCTACGCGAAAGGTCAGAATGTCGCCATAAAGGCTGCGATGAATTCTGAACGCGGAGAGAGAGTCCGCCTGCCATCGCTTGCAGGCGGTCCCATAGTGGTCGTATTTGGTAAAAACGCAGGTCGCGTGTAAAGTTGGGCGATGGTGTGGGCGCAGTGTCGCTGCAGTGATGATTATCCCTGCACGGAACTGCTAAAACACCAGGCAGAGTAGAGATTTCCCAACTGGTGCCGGGATTGTCCCGGGTATCCGCCAGAGAGACGTGGAGGACATGGCTAAAAAGGAAGGCGCAATTGAGGTTGAGGGTCGCGTCGTCGAACCCTTGCCGAACGCGATGTTCCGAGTGGAGCTGGACAACGGGCACAAGGTGCTCGCCCATATCAGTGGCAAGATGCGCCAGCACTACATCCGTATTCTCCCGGAAGACCGAGTCGTAGTGGAGCTTTCTCCGTACGATCTCGAGCGTGGGCGAATCGTCTACCGCTACAAGTAAATCGACCTGACCACTGTTGGTAGTGGTTATGGGCTTATTTACTAACTAGACAGAAACTCCACCGTCCTAGCTGCTTCTGGTGACGGCCGCGTGATGTCGAGACCGGGTGTCTCAGCAGATTAGCGCGGCGGTTCTTTATGAAAGCTTTTCCACAGAAGTAAGCGAGAATACCTCCGGCAACGGTGGCTGGAGCCTTTCTATAACACTTGCGCGACTCGGCGTCCGACCGAGTAAGTCGGGTCTGGGAAGGATGGCAGTGGAGTAAACCACCGCATCAACCGGAAGGAAATTGCCGTATGGCACGCCTTGCTGGAGTTGACCTGCCACGCAACAAGCGTATGGAGGTCGCTCTTACCTACATCTATGGCATCGGCCCCGCCCGTGCCAATGAGCTGCTGGAGAAGACCGGCATCTCTCCGGATCTGCGCACCGACGCTCTCACCGATGAGCAGGTTGCTGCGCTGCGTGACGTGATTGAAGCTACCTGGAAGGTCGAGGGTGACCTCCGCCGCCAGGTTCAGGCTGATATCCGCCGCAAGATTGAGATTGGTTCCTACCAGGGTCTGCGCCACCGTCGTGGCCTGCCAGTCCGTGGTCAGCGCACCAAGACCAACGCTCGTACGCGTAAGGGTCCGAAGAAGACGATCGCCGGAAAGAAGAAGTAAAACATGGCAGCTCCGAAGTCCGCACGCGGCCGTCGTACCGGCCGTCGCGTTGTAAAGAAGAACGTGGCTCAGGGCCACGCATACATCAAGTCCACCTTCAACAACACCATCGTGTCCATCACGGACCCGAAGGGCGCTGTTATCTCGTGGGCCTCCTCTGGTCACGTCGGTTTCAAGGGCTCTCGTAAGTCCACTCCGTTCGCTGCTCAGATGGCCGCCGAGAACGCTGCTCGTAAGGCCATGGAGCACGGTATGAAGAAGGTTGACGTTTTCGTTAAGGGTCCGGGTTCGGGCCGCGAAACCGCCATCCGTTCCCTCCAGGCCGCTGGCCTTGAGGTGTCCTCGATCTCGGATGTGACCCCTCAGCCGCACAACGGCTGCCGTCCGCCGAAGCGTCGTCGCGTCTAGGAATAGGGTAAGGAGAGAACAGAAATGGCCCGTTATACCGGTCCCGCAACCCGTAAGTCCCGTCGTCTCCGCGTCGACCTCGTCGGTGGCGACATGAACTTTGAGCGTCGTCCCTACCCTCCGGGGCAGGCTGGCCGCGCTCGTATCAAGGAGTCGGAGTACCTGCTCCAGCTCCAGGAGAAGCAGAAGGCACGTTTCACCTACGGCGTGATGGAGAAGCAGTTCCGTCGCTACTACGCCGAGGCTCACCGTCGTCCGGGCAAGACTGGCGATAACCTCGTCGTCCTGCTGGAGTCGCGTCTCGACAACGTTGTCTACCGCGCTGGTCTGGCTCGTACCCGTCGCCAGGCTCGTCAGCTGGTTTCCCACGGCCACTTCACCGTTAACGGTAAGAAGATCAACGTGCCGTCCTTCCAGGTAAGCCAGTACGACATCATCGACGTGCGCCCGAAGTCGCAGAAGATGATTTGGTTCGAAGAGGCACAGGAGAACCTGGTCGACGCTGTCGTCCCGGCATGGCTTCAGGTTGTTCCTGAGTCCCTGCGCATCCTCGTGCACCAGACCCCGGAACGCGCACAGATCGACATTCCGCTTCAGGAACAGCTGATCGTCGAGTTCTACTCGAAGTAATAACCAACTTCGCTTGCATCCATTCATTCCCTATGGCGTCATATAGCGGTCGCCACCTGGAGGATTTTCGAAAATGCTCATTTCCCAGCGCCCAACGCTGACTGAGGACTACATTGATTCCTCTCGCTCCCGGTTCGTTATCGAGCCGCTGGAGCCGGGTTTCGGTTACACCCTCGGTAACTCCCTTCGTCGTACGTTGCTGTCGTCCATTCCGGGCGCTGCAGTCACCAGCATCCGCATTGACGGTGTGCTGCACGAGTTCACCACTATCCCGGGCGTGAAGGAAGATGTCTCCGATATCATCCTGAACATCAAGGGTCTGGTGCTCTCGAGCGAGTTCGATGAGCCGGCTACCGTTTACCTGCGTCGCGAAGGTGCAGGCGCGGTGACCGCTGCAGACATTGAGTGCCCAGCAGGTGTGGAGATTCATAACCCGGACCACCACATCGCTACTCTCAATGATTCCGGTCGCTTGGATATTGAGATGATCGTTGAGCGTGGTCGTGGCTACGTGCCGGCGACCCCGAACTCCGGTGGCGAAATCGGCCGCATTCCGATGGACCAGATTTACTCGCCAGTTCTGAAGGTCAGCTACAAGGTGGAGGCTACTCGTGTTGAGCAGCGCACCGACTTTGACAAGCTGATCATCGATGTCGAGACCAAGAACTCGATCACCGCCCGCGACGCGATGGCGTCGGCAGGCAAGACTCTGGTTGAGCTGTTCGGTCTGGCACGTGAGCTGAACGAGGCTGCTGAGGGCATCGAGATTGGCCCGAGCCCGCGCGAGGCTGAGGATGTCGCTGCGTACCAGACTCCGATTGAGGATCTGGACTTCTCTATGCGCTCCTACAACTGCCTCAAGCGTGAGGAGATCCACACTGTCGGTGAGCTCGCTGCTCGTACCGAGTCGGATCTGCTGGATATCCGCAACTTCGGTGACAAGTCCATCAATGAGGTCAAGGAGAAGCTCGCTGAGCTTGGCCTCGCTCTGAAGGATTCCCCGAACAACTTCGACCCGGCTGCTGTCGCTGATTTGGACGCTGCCTCGGGCGATGACGCTGACTGGACTGATGGCGCAAGCGCTGGCTACGACGAGTAGTTCACCGACGCGACTTCATTAAAACGAGGAGATACCTATGCCTACCCCTAAGCAGGGTTCCCGTCTCGGCGGCTCCGCTTCGCACCAGAAGAAGATTCTGGCCAACCTCGCGAAGCAGCTCATCGAGCACGGCAAGATTAAGACCACCGACACCAAGGCCAAGCTGCTGCGTCCGTACGTTGAGAAGCTGATCACCAAGGCAAAGCGCGGCACTCTCGCAGATCGCCGCAACGTTGCAAAGCTGCTTAACGACAACTACGCAGTTAAGAAGCTGTTCGACGAGATTGGTCCGCAGTTCGCTGATCGCGACGGCGGCTACACCCGCATCATCAAGCTGGGTAACCGCAAGGGCGACAATGCCCCGATCTCTCTGATTGCTCTGGTTGAGGAAGAGACCGCAACTGCTGAGGCAACTCGCGCAACTCGCGCTGCTGCTTCCAAGCAGGCTGAAGAGGCAAAGGCCGAAGAGGCTGAGGCTACTGAGGCTGAGGCTGCAGAGGAGGAGTAATTCCCCTCGCTGACGGCTTCTGACCGTCACAGCTTTGAACCCCCGTTGAGCAGTTCATATCTGAACGCTCTTCCGGGGGTTCTTTGTGCTTGACGACGGTGCATAGCGCCCGACTCCAGTTCTGCCTCCGGTTACACCGACGGATTACGCACCAACATTGAGAGCAATACGGAGACCCTGCGGTGGAAACTGCTGATTATCTAATCCGGGGTCCCGGCTACAATCTGTTAACCGTGACATCACTTACTCCAACGACTCCGGATACCCCGTGCGATTCTCCCGATCGAGCCGCTATGGGGAGCACCGACTCCGACCTGGTTCGGTTGCGTTTTGACATTGCCTATGACGGGACCGATTTCCATGGTTGGGCTGCTCAGCGCGATAAGCCTACTGGAGAACCGGTGCGGACTGTGCAGGCGACGTTGGAATCCACTTTGGAGAAGGTGTTGCGCACTCCCGTGCAACTGACTGTGGCCGGTCGTACAGATGCCGGTGTTCATGCCTCCGGGCAGGTGGCTCACGCAGATGTTCCTGTCTCCTGTTTAGACACACGTTCTATCGCAGGGGATCCGGGTAATTTGGTTCGTCGTGTAGCGCGACTATTGCCCGCGGACGTGACGCTTCGGGGCACCTCGTTTGCGCCCCCGGGTTTCGATGCCCGCTTTTCCGCGTTACGTCGGCACTATGTCTATCGCGTCACTAGTTGCGTCAGTGGCCCGCTTCCTACCCGTGCTCGCGATACGGCCCACTGGCGGCGGTCAGTGGACATCAACCGCATGCAGGTGGCGGCTGATGCCCTACTGGGGCTCAATGACTTTGCCGCTTTTTGTCGACACAAGCCACATGCGACGACCACTAGAGATCTACAGCGGTTCCAGTGGTTCGACGTATCTACGCGGGAAGAACCAGAGCTGTACGAGGCCCATGTGACTGCCGACGCGTTCTGCTGGTCTATGGTGCGCTCACTGGTTGGGGCCTGCCTTAGTGTCGGTGAGGGGCGACGTGCGGTTGGATTCACTGAACAGTTGTTGAGTGAAGGGAAGCGTTCCCCGTTGGTCCCGGTGGCAGAGGCGCGTGGGCTCAGCCTGGTAGGTGTTGATTACCCCGGCGATGCTGATTTGGCGGCCAGGGCGGAGCAGACCCGCGAGCGTCGTGATGCCCGGACAGATGGGGACGAGGCTTAAATGTACAAGCTCTCGGTAATATTCCCTGAAGAAAGTGACCGTAGGAGGAGTGTTCGGTAGTGGTGTGGGCAATTGTTAGCTTGGTTGCGCTGCTCGTAATCCCCGGCGCTGTTGTAGTGAGAGCCAGCGGCGTTCGTACTCCGTGGGCGCTGGCCCTCGGTCCTGCGGTGACGTTTGGTATCGCAGGTACCGCAGGGTGGGCGCTCGGCGCTATCGAAGTGCGCTTCACCTTGGTCAGTGCGTCTATCTGCTGGGCCGTGACACTACTTCTCGCGCTTTGCTGGAGTGGCGGCAGCGCTTTGATTCGGCGGCGGCGCGGTAGTGTCGATCGCTCAGTGTCGGCCGAGACGCAGCCGCCCGCCGCAAGTCGATGGCGCGAGTTGGGCTATGGGCTAATCGCAAGTATCGGAGTCATCATCGCAGCGGCGGTTCTCACGTGGACCGCTATCGGCCGCATCGCTTCAATGTCCGAGGGGATGGCGACCATCCAGCAAGGCTGGGACACACTCTGGCATGCAAGTGTGCTCCGTTCGATTACGGAAGACGGCATGGCCTCGGCCACTAGAATGGGCGAGATTCAGAATGTGGAAACTCAGGCGGTGTCCTACTATCCCGCCGCATGGCATGCGTTCGGTGCGCTTTGGATACTGATTGTCCGTCTACCAATCACCGAGGCAGTCAATTACCTCGGCATTATCATTCCGGCCGTGACCATACCCACGGCAGCTGCGGCGCTGACCTGGAGAATTATTGATCGCCGAAAGCTGTCCACCGCCGTTGCCGCGGGGGTTGCAGCGCTTGTTTCCGCAGCGCTTCCGGTATTGATGCCCGTCGGGGTCTTCGTGGGGGCCTGGCCGTACCAGGTCTCGATTGCACTAGCGATTACCGTTTTTGCCTTTGTTACGTCGCTCCCGCACGCACCTCAGCGCATCTTGAGCGCCGCGCTTTCGATAATCGGTATCGGAGAGCTCCATCCGGCATCGGTGCCTACAGTCGTTATGCTCGGTGCAATCTGGTGGTTGTGCTACCGCCTGCCGCGTCCCGCGCATCCTGAACTGGGTGCGGTTCGCGCCAGGCTTTACGACGTCGCGGTGATTGCAGCCGCCTTTGTGCCAGCAGTGGCAGTTCTCCTGCCGCAGTGGCTTACGGGAACTTCTCAGACCGAGGATGTGCGCGCGGTTAGCGCTGAAGTAGACGACCTCGATCGTTTCGATGCGTGGTATCGAGGCGCCACAATGCTGACCCGCCACACTGAGGAATTCCGGCCGTTCTGGCCAATCATCATCCTCGGTTTCATCGGGATGGCGTTTTTGGTTTTCGCAGGTACTTCGCGCCGACGGGTGTGGGTAGTACCGGCCTGGTTTGTTTCGGTGTTGATGACGACCCACGCGCTCAATCATTTTGGTGGCGTGCCGGGCGATATTCTCGCGCTGTATACGGATCTTCACTATTCGACGCCTCACCGGTTGGTGATGGTCACCGCGTACCTGTATTCCGCGCTTGCGGGTATCGCCGTTGCGTGGGGCTGCGCGTGGGCGGCTCGAATTAGTGAGTCAAAAGTGCCATCGACGGGGCGAGTTCTGGGGTTGAGCTTAGCGACGGTGAGCTCTGCTGTACTTGTGGTCTATGGAGTGGCGTCTAATGCTAGCGCTGCGGATTTCGCCTACAAGAGCCCTAGGGAATGGCAAATCATTTCCAAGGCTGACTTGAAGGCATTTGATTGGTTGGCCGAGCAGCCGGAGGCACATAAGTACCGCACGTTGACGAATCCGCCGGAGGGGTCCAGCTGGATGTACGCTCGCAATGACTTGCCGGTAGTGTTCCCGCACTATGATTGGCCAGTGGCGAATAAGTGGACTGCTACCTCAATGCTGTATTGGCACGCTGATTACCTCGGTTTTCCAGACCCCGATCGGCCGGATGGGGTGAACGATGTCGATCGCTCAGCCCGAAAGCTGAACGTGGGATTCATCTATTTGTCACCCCCGGGTATTTGGGATTCCAAGGAGGATTTAGAGTTTCCTGGTGAAGGGCTCTGGGTAGCTCCAGGGGTAACCCCTGTTTATCGAGATAGGGAAGTAACTATCTTCGCCTTCAATGACGTGATTACGCCAGAACGCATCGACGAGATGCGAGCTAGTTCTCCGGAAGTAATTCCTCCCTCGGCTACTAGGGGATGGAGCGATGGTCGGGTAGGTTAGGACACCATGCGGATGAATAAATTTATGGCAACGATCGCAGCCGGTGTGATGATGACTTTCGCGCTGGCCGGATGTGGAGACGACGAGCCGGCTAAGCCGGAAGTCTCGAATCGCTCCGTCAGTTCTTCCGCAAAGACTAAATCCTCGACTCCGCCGAAGCCGACTGAGGAGTCGACGACACCGACAAAATCAGAGACGCCGACGGAAACTCCTGCAATCACCCAGGTCAATGATGCGGATTACACCCCGGCGGACGGCCCAAATACTCGACTCTTTCAGTTGGAGGATGGCACGACACGCTGCTTCCTCAACGATCTGAGCGGTGACGCCTACTTGGCCTGCCAGGTGAATCTTGCCAATCCTCCGATGGTCGATGACGGCACGGGAAACAAGGTTCCCGCCAATGCTGTGTCCTGGAACCCGGGGGGAGTTACTTACGAGGTCCTTACGTTCCCGCCGGCGGGTGAGATGAAGACGCTGCCAGCGAATTCTCAGTTGAGCGCATTCGGTTACAACTGCGCGGCCTATGGCCCGTCTACTCTGGAGTGCTCGGGACCAGCGGGCGCTGCCACTATCGACAATGGCAATGTCACTGGTGCACAGATGCCGAAGGAGGATGTGCCTCCTGCAGCAGGCGGTCAGCCGGGTGGCCAAGAAAATGGCGCTCCGAATGACCCGGCGCAGCAGGGGGAGCCTGACGGCTCCCAGGCGCCGGGCGGTCTGCCAGATTTGGGTGCGTTGATTCCGGGACTAAACCGCTAGTTGCCCGCATAGCTAGTGGCTGCAATTCATCGGTAGTGCGGGCGGTAGATAGCGTCCAGGTGAATTCGCCCATCGCCAGTCGAGGGCACGAAGCTGGCATTTCCGCTGCTGCTGCCGTGGGCGAACCTGTACGACTGACCTCGATGATTCTCGCGATTCCAGTACACAGGTCGGGCTCATACTCTTCGACAACAACCACATCGACGGTGTCGTCTCCAGCTCGAGCGAGAAGTACTGCGCCCAGATCAAGAGCCACAGTATAGAAATGTGGACGGGACGTGCGAATCCCGACTCGATAGCCGAGCGAGAGCATTCCGATGAGCAGCTCACAAATGTCCTGATTGCCGCAGTCGACCTCCAATCGGGGGACGTTCGCGGGACACATTGTGATGGTTTGTCCACTGCTCCCGGCTCCTATGACCTGCGCCGGACCATTAGTGATAGCGATGTCACGTTGTCGGCTTAACCACAGGTGCGGTTTGCGTCCCAACGCCGCCACATGATGAGAGCGTCCAGTGCGGCGCAGCTGCACGACCTCCGCAGAGCTCTCAGTCAGAGCACATTCCGGTGCCGTCAATCGCCGTGCGCGAATACCAAGGGTTCCCAGCCGGTGGATGAGGAAGCGTAGGGCTTGGTCAGCGGAGGCTTCCACCGGAAGAGTTGCCACCAGATGTGTCCAGGGTTCAGGGGCTGTGCCGGAGCGCTCGGCTGCTCGGAAGTAGCGGTGCGCATGCTCTCCGCGGACTTCCGGCGCAATGTGATAAAAGCACAGCGCATCCAGGGTCACTGGGCTGTCGTCGGCAAGCGAGACGATATCCGCAGCGCTTAGCTGGCTTCGCAGGCCTGGTGTGAGACGTAGTCCGATGAGTTGTCCTGGTTCGGTGCGTCGCAGGCGGTCACGAAGGCTGCGGCCGCGCACAGGGACATGCGCGCCTGCAGTGATGGTTATTGCTGTAATGAGTAGCCACAATGACAATGGCATGTGAAAATCCCCCCAATATGTTCCCCACTAAAATTCCCCTGGTCGCACAGTAGCGCGGCCTGGCTTACTCTGCAGGGTAGAGATTATTTGGGGGAATAGTTTTGGGGGAAACTCATGCCACGTACGCCGACTACGCCTAGCCAGGTCAGCGGTCATCGATTCTTGATTCGTCGGATTGAGCACGCGCTTGTGCGTGCGGATTCGCGAATGCTGCACGATCCTCTGCGCACGCGTACGCGAGCACTGTTTATCGGCTGTGCGCTGGTGGTTTTACTGGCCGCCGGCACTGCGGTGCTGTCGTTGGTGCGGCCGCAGGGCGGTTCGAGCTCCAATGAGCAGCTGATTGTCGTATCGGGGTCGGAGGGCCTGCATGTACGTGTCAATGGTCGATTGCATCCAGTCGCGAATCTCGCATCGGCGCGGTTAATTTTGGGCAATCCTGCTGAGCCGAAGCGGGTGCGCAGTAGCGAGTTGGACAAAGAGGACATCAGTTTTGCTGTCGGGATTGAGGGCGCACCAGCAGTTCCGGCCGCGCCGGCAGGCTCTGGTGCCTCGGGAGCTGCCAAGAGGGGCAGTGCAGGTGCGCCGGAGTTGGCACTGTCTTTATGCGAGCGGACGGTGCAAGACCTCGGGCAGCCGTGGATTGTTGCAGAGTCGCTTGCGCGTCTTGAAGAAGTCCGTGCGGAACCGCAGCAGCTTACCCGAACCCACTCGGACAGTGCCGTCGTTGCCGATGGCCAAAACCTCTGGCTGATTACGCAGGGCTACCGCTCGCGGCTGGATGTCAACCACCCGGAGCACGCCGCTGTTTCTCGAGCGCTGGGGTTGGAACGCGCCGCAGTCCGGCCTGTCAGCCCTGCGTTGCTCAGAACGATTCCGGAGGTTCCGATTCTGGCCGCGCCAGCAATCCCGAACCGCGGCGCACCCACGCACTTCGCCGCTCCATTCGACACAGTCGGCAATGTGGTTGAGGTCGGGCAGCGGCGCGTTATCGTGCTTGACGACGGTGCCGCGATTCTCTCCCCGGTGCTAGGAGAGCTATTAGCTGCGCATAGCCCAGTTCTGCAGGCCAGTGAGGGGCAGCTGGCGGCAGTTCCCGTTGCGAATGCGCCAGCAGTCCCGGGGCTACCTGAAAAGCCGCTGACGTTTGCCGATGCTGATGGCTGGTTGTGTGCCGGCCGGATAGCAGGACGGCCGCAAGCTCTCGTGCAGTGGTCGCAGCATGCTCCGGAGGGGCGGCACGTGGATTACCCGCATGCCGACGGTTCGGGTGCGGCCGTCGACGGTTTCGTGGATGGTCGCAGCCGTGAGCGCAGCTCGATTGCAGTAAGCGTAAATGGGGCCGTACACGTCATTTCTCCAGAGGGGATGCGCTTTGCTGTGCACGATCGCACGACGTTGGCTGCCCTCGGGTTTAATGCATCAACCAATGCCGATAGCGGTGGCACGCGACCAGTGGACTGGGAAGTGCTGGCCGCGTTGCGCGGAGGCCCTGAGCTGAGTAAGCAGGCGGCGCTAGGGCCGCTGTCTGGGGCGCGAGAGCAGCCAGGCACCTAGGCCCAGTGCGCATATCAGGAGCAGTCCAGTCGCCCGGAGCGGTGCATTGCGCTCCTGCGAAGAAAGCAGATCCGGTGGAGCCGGTGCGGCCGCGGGATTGGCTGCGTGCTGCGCAGCGGTGTCTACAGTGGTCCAAATCAGAGCGTCATAAGGTGCAATGATGCCGCGACCAAGGCCGAGCCCGGAACTAATTGGGCTCGCGGAATTAAGGATGATGTCGCGAACCTGTGCTGGGGAAAGCTCTGGGTTTCGTGCCAGCAGCAGGGCAGCTGTGCCCGACACGGTTGGCGTGGCAAAGCTGGTGCCGGCAATCTGTTGAGCTCGGGTGTTATCCCCGGACCCGAACACGTGGCGGTCTATGAGACCGGTGGGGGTGCGCGGATCGGGACCGAGTACGGGGCCGCCGGGAGCGGAGACATTGACCCATTGTCCCGTGATTGCATACTCTGCGGGTTGTGCTTGGCCAGCATCGTCGAACTGTACTGCTGATACCGCGATTACCTCCGGCAGAACTGCGGGCCACGCTACGGATCCGTCCTGACAACTATCGCCCTTATTTCCTGCCGCTGCGACCACTACTGCGCCTGAGATTTCCGCGCGTGCGACGCTCTCGGCAACATCTGTTGCACCTTGGGGCATTACACCTGCCGGGGCACACGATGTGAGCGAGATATTGATGACTCGCGCGCCCTCCGCGACGGCCCTGTCGATAGCTTGTGCCAGCGACTCCAAATTTCCTTCGCCATCGGCCGTTTGTCTTATCGACAACACGTGCGCGTCGGGCGCCAGTCCGGCGAAACCATCGGCACCGGGCCGGCCTGCAATAATGCCGGCTACTAGAGTTCCGTGACCGTCGCAGTCTACGAACCCGCTGTTGCCGTCGACAAAATCGCCACCGTCGAGAACCTCGCCCAGGCGCTCATTGGGTGAGACCCCGGTATCGATTACCGCCACCGTAATCCCCGCACCCGTCGTCAGTTGCCATGCTTGGCGAAACCGAAGAGCTTTTTCGATCACCGTCGGTTCATGCAGTGCGCTTTCCGACGACAGCATCGTGGCCACGCAGTCCTGGCTGTTCTGGGCAGCCGCTATTGGTGCGATGCCCGACGGTACTACTGCGGTGGCCGCCGTCAACGTCGAGATAAGCACTGTGGAAAGTGCGGCCGTGGCGGTGAGACGAGTTTTTATGGCATTCATGAAAAGTGGGTTTTTCACTGGAAGAACCCACTTACGAACTCAGGGAATTCGGCAATGATGGCCGCAATGGGCAGAATGACGGCGATGCTGCAGGCCTCGGTTAGCTCAGCTATGCGGCGCGTTGTAGGTGAGATGCGTGACGCGGGAAATGCGGCTAAGGCAGTGGCTGCAAGCATGGGGACGACCAGGCCAGCGGCGACTGGCCAATTGCCCTCGAACCACTGTTGAAAGGCGACGGCCACAATGACGGCAAGACCAGCTAAAGCAGTACAGGTGGAAGCTACTTTCCGGGCTTGGCCACGGGAGTGAATTGCACAAAAGACTATGACAGCAGCAGCCATGCCTAGAGGCCACCACTTGTTCGCATAGGCTCCGGAGAAAAGTACCACCAGGGTGAAGATGCTGAGACTTCCGGTGCCACTGCAGAGGATGCCATCGAGGATCCACCCCGCTCGCTTAGGTGCGTTGTGGGATATTTCGGGAGTTTCGCTGTCATCGAAGCTCTCGCCGGCGGCAGGGACTTTGGGTACGCGAATACCGGCAGCCTTGATAGCGATGGAAGGTGCCAGCAGTATCAGGATGACTGCACTAGCAGCGGTGAGCGCTCCTGATTGAACCGAGTTGTGGAAAAGTGCGACAGCCGCAGCGTAAATACCGAAGGTAACTGCAGCACTGAGACTCGTCGCGCCCAGGGTAACGGTGATGCGGTTGTCGCCGTCGCCGGTGTTGGAAATGAGAAAAATCAAACCGATGACGGCAAGCGCGACACTAATCGCAGCAGTCGGCGGCCAGTCGGTGAGTATGCGGTGTAGGTCGAGGCCAACGAAGCAGAGCCCCGAAGAGGTGCCCAGAATGAGCACTTGCAGCTCCAGGGACATGACAATCGCCGGTTTTGCGCTACGCAACAGCGCCAGGCGCAGTCCACCCGCTACTGCCAGCAGCGCGATGAAGCTGATTGCCGCGGCCAGTGTGGAATCGGTACTGCTCAAGCTCAGTGAGGCAGCTGCGATTGAAGCCGTGGCCACGAGGGCGGCGGTACAGCCAACAACCAAATCAGCCGTCCCGATACCATCGGTATAGGTGGTGTCGGTAATAGCATCGGCGGCATCGAAGAGTCGAGGTTTGGGCACGGGACCTGGGTCGTTGATAACAACCAGGCGTTCGCCTGGTGCAATACCGGCATCGTTCAGGGTGTCGTCGGCAAGCAAAATCGTGCCAGTGGCGGTCCGTAGCTGCCACTGTGCCAGCGGGAAGTCCGCAATGTCGATATCGAAAATTTGCAGGATATCCGGTACAAGTGCGGCGATTGCGACGTTGGTCGGTAACGCAAGGTCTGCGTGTGCTCGGTTGGTGTCTTCGGGCATGTGTGCGGCATCAATGCGCACGCGAATGAGTTCCCCCAGCATGTATTTCCCCCATGAATTCTGCATGCTTTAGTCCCTCTAGAGTGTCGTACAACTCGCTAGAGCGCTACTCGGAGTAGTAACTGCGCGTGCCCCCGCTATCAGTTTCGGTCATGCGCTGCGAGAATCCGGAGTGTGTTTTAAGCTATGCGTACACCGATTGGTCGGGGGATTGGCCGTCGAGTGAACACAAGGGGCGACACATAGCGGGGGGGATTTTTGTGACTAGTGCACAGGCGGAGATTTCGGCTACCCGAAAAGCGGGGCCGCAGCCTATGACGGGCACAATCGCGCCGGATGCGCCTCCAGAAGCGCCGGAGCCACAGCCGGTGCCGCTGATGCGTGCACTCATGCCGTTAATCATGGTCGTGGCGGTGGTCGGCATGGTGGTGTTGATGTTTGTCTCTGGGATGGGACGTAACCCGATGTCGTTTATGTTTCCGCTGATGATGGTGTTTTCCACTGTGGGCATGATGGTGTCGGGCGGGGCGGGAAATAAGGACATGGCACCGGCGCGGAAGGACTATCAGAGGCATTTGTCCAGTATTCGCCGCGCGGTGGCGAAAGCAGCGAGGATGCAGCGTGAATCGGCGCAGTTTATCCACCCTCGGCCTGGAACTCTGTGGCAGCTGGGGGCGATGGGGCGGGCGTGCGAGCGTCGAAAGGGGGACTCGGATTTCTTGCAGCTGCGCATCGGGGTGGCAACGCAGCAGCCCGCAACGCCTGTAACACCACCGGCAATTCCGGCGCCCGAGAAACTGGATCCGGTTTCCGCCGTAGCACTGCGGGAAGTTATTCGATCGGCTCGTCAGGTTGAGGGAGTGCCCTTTGCCATAGATGTGTCAGCCTTTGAGATCATCGCGCTCACTGGAGATACCGCGGCGCAGGGGCTGGCTCGAGCAATGGTCGCCCAAGCTGCTGCGCTGCATCATCCGGAGGATTGCCTGATTGCAGTTGTGGGAGATGAGTGGGAATGGCTGAAATGGACGCCACACCACGGACACCCCGCAGTTACTGATGCCTGTGGCCCAGCGCGGTTGCGGGCGGCGACGTGTGCGCAGCTGACTGAGCTGCTCACGGCTATCGACACACTGCCAGCTGCAGTTCTGATTGTGCTGGCGGATTCGAACGGACAGCACGATGTCACTGAACTGACACCGATTTTTGACGCGGCGGGGTCGGAGACCTCGGTAGTACTACTGACCGTCGTGGAAGCGCAGTCAACGTTGTGGGAGGCAGCGGTTCACCATGGCATCGCGCTGGTTGTTTCCACTACTGCTGTGCATGCGGAAACCGCGTCCGGACGGGAGGAGATTGGCGTACCTGATCAGCTGAGTCCAGCAGAAGCGGAGGTGCTTGGGCGGAGCTTGGCGCGTTTTGAAGTGCCAACAAGCGCAGATGATTCCGTTAAGACCTCGGAAGATCCGGTGATGGAGGAGCTCGGGCTCTATCCGCCTCCGACAACTCTGCGCTACCGACCGCGCTACGGCAGTGCGCGTCTGCGAATTCCTGTGGGGGCTGATGACAGCGGCGCGCCGGTCTATCTGGATTTTAAGGAGAGTGCCGAGGGCGGCATGGGGCCACACGGTTTGTGCGTTGGCGCCACAGGATCGGGTAAGTCGGAATTCCTCCGAACGACCGTGGTAGGGCTCGCAGCCACGCACAGTCCGGATCAGTTGAACTTTGTGCTGGTGGACTTCAAGGGCGGGGCGACGTTTCTGGGCCTGGATCAATTGCCTCATGTTTCGGCGGTGATTACCAACTTGGAGCAGGAGCTTATCCTGGTCAACCGCATGGAAGACGCACTGCGGGGTGAGATGACGCGGCGTCAAGAGCAGCTACGCGCTGCGGGGAATTTTGCCGGTGTCAGCGATTATGAGCAAGCCCGACGCGCTGGGCAGATAGATGCGCCACCCATGCCTGCGTTGCTGATTGTGGTGGATGAGTTTTCGGAGCTGCTCTCCGCACGCCCGGAGTTTGCTGAGCTCTTCGTTGCGATTGGTCGGTTGGGGCGTAGTTTGCACATGCATTTGCTGCTGGCCAGTCAGCGTCTGGAGGAAGGCCGCTTGCGCGGGTTGGAAAGCCATCTTTCCTATCGTATTGGGTTGAAGACCTTTTCCGTCGCGGAGTCCCGCAGCGTGCTGGGCGTTCCGGACGCCTATCATCTGCCGGCCATCCCGGGCATCGGCTATATCAAATCTGCTGCCGCCGAGCCGGTGCGGTTCCGGTCGGCGTATGTTTCCGGACCGGTGGTCCGTCCGCAGCCTATTGACGGTGCGACGGCTGGGGCAGAGCAGGGGCTGCAGGGGCAGGTCGCAGCTGTCGCTGAATTTACCGCTGAAAATTGGACGCGGGAGGCTTTCGGTGCGTCGTCAAGCGATGGCGGAATGGTAGATCCGCCTGCGCAGACATCGGAGCAGACGGTGCTCGGTGCCGTGGTGGCAGCGGTGTCGCACGTACCGACACGTGCGCATCGGGTGTGGCTGCCACCATTGCCGGAGGCCATCGAGCTTCAGCCCGACGAGCAGCTGCCGCGACAGCGATTGACCGGTGTGATTGGGCTGGTGGACAAGCCGCTGTTTCAGCGTCAGGACCCACTGCGTATTGACCTGCGCACGACCGGCGGGCACATGGCAATCGTCGGAGCGCCGCGGTCAGGAAAGACCACTGCCGCACGCACAGCGATCCTCGCGCTTGCCGACGGCATCAGCGCCCGTGACCTGCATTTTTATATCGTCGACTGTGGTGCGGGCGGCTTGAGCGACCTGGCTGAGTTGCCGCATGTCGCGTCGGTTGCACACCGCGGAGACGAGGAGCTTATTCGCCGTACGATTGGTTTTTTGCGTCGTGAGGTAAGTCGTCGGGAACAGCTCTTTCGCACTAATGGATGGCTCTCTCCGGAAGTAGCACGGGCGGCAGGACAGCCGGATTCGGTGTTGGTCATTGACGGCTGGGGTGCGTTCAAAACGGAGTTTCCGGCGCTGAGTGACGATGTGCAGGCGCTGGTTGCAGATGGATTGGCGGTGGGAATTCATGTCCTGCTCACGGCCTATCGCTGGACGGACATGAGACCTGCCGTTCGCGACCTGATTGGTACTCGGATCGAGCTGCGGCAGGCGGAGTCGATGGATTCAATGATTGACCGTAAGGCAGCGGAGCTGGTGCCGGAGAGCCCAGGACGCGGAGTCGCGCCGGGCGGGTTTGCGATACTGGTAGCTCTCACCGGCGCTGCGGACACTAAGCGGATTGCAGAGACAGCGCCGCACGGTGAGCAGGCACCAAAGCTCCAGTTGTTGCCGCGGCGGATTGATATTGCGCGTTTGCCGCGACCAGCGGCCGCTGCGAGAGGTGCGATTGCAGTGGGGCTCGAAGAAGCCGGTCTGGGCGCGGTGATATTCCACCCAGAAAAGGATCGTCACCTACTGATATTCGGTTCGGCGGGCAGCGGCAGAACCGCCGCGCTGAGGGGCATCGTTCACCAGTTGCGGTACTCGCAGTCGGACTCGAAATTCGTCGTAATTGACTACCGCCGTGGGCTAATGGAGGCCGTGCCCCAAGAGCGGCTGGCCGGCTATGCGGGCTCGGCTGCGGTGGCGACACCCATGCTGGCAGAGCTGGCAGAGGTACTGAAGGCTCGTCTCCCGCAACCGGATATCACCCCAGCGCAGTTGAAGGCCCGAAATTGGTGGAGTGGTCCAACCATCAATGTCATCGTGGACGACTATGACCTCGTGGCCGGCTCGCGGGGTAACCCCTTGCAGCCGCTGGCAGAAGTCATCGCTCACGCCGCCGACATTGGGCTCAATATCTTTTTTGCCCGTCGAATCAGCGGGGCGTTGCGGTCCCTCCACGACCCGGTCATGGGTGCGGTTAAGGACCAGGGTGCCAGCGTCTTTGTTATGGACGGCACACGCGACGACGGCCCCATCCTCGGCGTAAAGCCCTGCGAGCAGCCGCCGGGCCGTGGCTATTGGGTGGCGCACGGCCAGAGTCCGCAGATTGTGCAGTTGGGTTGGTTGGATACCGCTGGTGACCAGGAGGACAGTTGATGATTCGGGTCGAATCTTCTTCCACCACCCAGACCCCGACGCTGCGCCACGGCACCTGGCACCTGTGGGGACTCGCGGCACCTGCAGACACCGCAGAACTGGCGGTGCATGGCCCTAGACCGCTTCTCGAGAGCATGCAAACAGTCATTGTGCCCAGCTATTGGGGTGCTGTGCGACAGTGCCGGTTGGCCTCCGCGCTATTGGCTGCTGAACTCAATCCGTACATCCTGACGCTTGCCGACGCCGTTGTGGAACTCGATGAGGCAACTGTGTCTCATAGCGTGTTGGTGGAAGTAGAAGAAACGCGTGTCTGTGTCACTCGTCTGAGCGGGGGCCACATTGCCAGTCGGATGACACATTTGGTCGGAGCGAACGACAGCGCACCATTGGTGGAAACAGTCATTGCGCTGGCTTATCAGCTGACCATGTATCCGGATGCGCCCCAGGGGATACCCGATGATGTGGAAGTTAGTGGTGGGCGCGGTATCACTGAGTATCCGCCCCGCTGGCAGGAGGATATTGAGTTCATCGTCGGCGAAGTTCCACCCGGGCTAGCGAACCCGCGGCGAGCTCTACTAGTCGATCGTCTGCGCGACCGTGGATTTTTAGTCTTCGACTGCCCAGCATCGCGGCTCGGGGAGTGCGTAAATCCGGCCTGGTTGAAAAACATCGGCGACGCTGAAGCCGGTGAAGTGGAGCCGTCGGAGGATTTCGCGGGGCGGCGTCCTGCAGCCAGGGCAGAAGTCAGCTCAGCGTCGAATCAAAGCACAGTTGTGTCAGTAGCTGCCGTTGGTTTGTTGACGGTGGTGGTTCTGATTGTTGGGATTGCTGCATGGCTCATTAGTGGCGGCATAGTTAGGGAGAACGAAGGGAGACAGAAGCAGCGTGAGACATCGCACGCACAGGCTCCTCCTGTAACTACGCCTCCTGTAACGACGCCTCCATCCACATCGAAACCAGGTCCCGATTCTGCTCCCGTAGTCAAACTGACCAATGCGGGCGTGGAAGCTCGGTTTCCCGGCGGGTGGGAGCTTGACTCGGCAAGTCCGTTAGACCGTCTGATTGCGGTGGATGGCGGAGATATGCGCGTCTTGGTGCTCGCTAGCCCGCTTTCGCAGGACATGGCGCTTGAACATCTAGCCGCCGCTTTGAGCAGCTCCGTTGCCGGGGATGAGACAAAGTCCGCGCCGGAACGCAGACAAGTACTGGGCACCGATGTCGTAGTCGTAGAGGAGCGGCTGCCGTCAGGTAATTCGATAGTGCTCTGGCATCACAAAGTGATGGACGGAACTCAAGTCAGTGTGGGGTGCCAGTTCAGAGGAAGGACTATTGCGCCGGTACGACCCGTATGCGACCAGGCAGTAGTAAGCGCTCGGCCGGTGCCGTAATACGCGAGGGGCGTAGAGAAAGTGACTGGGGGATGGGCGGGGGTAGGCAGGGGTAAAGGTTGGAAAACCAAAATGGAACCGAATCGGGGTTTTTCGCGCCAAACAATATGACGGGTTTTTAACGCGGGAAGCTGGCTGGCTCGCGCGGGGAGGTAAAAATGCCGTCGTTAATCAGTCACTCAACACGAATAAGGGGGAAACAGTGGCAAACCTATTTGCAGCCGAATCAGATCAAATGACCACTACCGCGGGGGACGTCGATGGCGTCAACTCGGAAGTACAGGGCGAGCTGGGTCGCATTCGAGGCGTCGTGGACGGTCTGGCGGGGGAATGGAAGGGCCAGGCTAAAGACAGCTTCGTTGGGATGACGCAGCTATGCGTCTATCCAATGCGCTGACGGATATCGCGGATAACATCCGCGCAAATTCCAGCAGCTTCGATGCGGGCGAGGACGAGGGGGCGTCGTCGTTCAAGCAGGTGGCAGCAGCGGGTGCGTCGTTGCTGAACCTCTAAACGTTTTGTCGAATCGCACAACCACAACACTGAATCACACAACACACATCACCTTTTGGGGAAAGGGTTCTTAATGCAACCAATTAGGTACAGTTTTGGCGGCATCGACGGTGCTGCCGATGACATTCGGTCCACTTCTGGCACCATCAACGGGCTGCTCGGAGATTTGAAGAAGCGCATCGCGCCGATGGTCTCTACGTGGGAGGGTGAATCGTCGGATTCTTACCAGGAGGCTCAGCGTGAATGGGACACAGCAGCGGAGGAGCTCAATATGATTCTCACGACTATCGCGGATACGGTCAGCGCAGGTAGCCAGCGAATGGCGGATATTAACCGCCGCGCGGCAGCTAGCTGGGGATAGCTTGGTTCCTGATTGAGGCACTTTTGATTGAGCTATGTAACCGGGGGAGGGGAGGACATTGCTCAATTGAGATCTTCAGTTAGGTATCTGCCTTTGAAGTATTCTTGCTAGCAGCACTCCAGGGGGGGGGGGAAGGCCAGTCTCAGCAGTTTGCGGCTGAGACTGGCTTTGGCATTTTTTGTTCTAGTGCCGTCTCAAGGTAGAGTAGTCAAACTGTGTGCGCACACGTGAATGTTGCCTCGGGTCTCCACCGGCCGCCGGGGAATAACAACAGTGTGCACGGTGGCTGGCAAATCTACACGGACCCTAAAAGGAGTCATGTTGTCTACTTTCCATCCGAAGGACGGTGACATCGAGCGCAAGTGGTACGTCATCGACGCTACCGACGTTGTTCTCGGCCGTCTGGCTACTCACGCCGCAGACTTGCTGCGCGGTAAGGGCAAGGCTTACTTCGCCCCTAACGTCGACTGCGGTGACCACGTCATCATCATCAACGCCGATAAGGTGCACGTCTCCTCGAACAAGCGGGAACGTGAGATGCGCTACCGCCACTCGGGCTTCCCGGGCGGCCTGAAGTCGATGACCCTGGGTCGTTCCCTCGAGGTTCACCCGGAGCGTGTTATCGCTGAGGCTATTGAGGGCATGATGCCGCACAACAAGCTTTCGCGTGCGTCCATCAAGAAGCTGCACGTCTTCGCCGGTTCCGAGCACCCGTTCGCCGGTCAGAAGCCTGAAAACTACGAGATCAAGGCGGTGGCACAGTGACCAACCCACAGGACGTCAATGAGAACCAGAACGTAGAGGCCACCGAGGCTTCCTACGATGATGTTCAGGCTGCCGCTGCTGCTGCCACTGAAGAGTTCACCTCTTCCATCGGCGACGCAGTTGCTACCGAGACCGAGGCTGAGGCTGCTCCGGCTGCACCGCTGACCCTGGATCGTCCGATTCAGACTGTCGGTCGTCGTAAGCGCGCTGTCGCCCGCGTCGTTCTGACCGCTGGTTCCGGCAAGATTGTCTGCAACGGCCGCGAGCTCGAGGATTACTTCCCGAACAAGCTGCACCAGCAGGAGATCAAGGATCCGTTGGTCCTGGTCGAGCGCGAGAGCCAGTTCGACATCAAGGCCAACATCAACGGTGGTGGCCCGTCCGGTCAGGCCGGTGCTCTGCGCCTGGCTATTGCTCGTGCCCTGAACGAGTTCAACCCGGAGGAGCGCAGCGTTCTCAAGAAGGCTGGCTTCCTCACCCGCGACGCTCGTGCTGTCGAGCGCAAGAAGGCTGGTCTGCACAAGGCCCGTCGCGCACCGCAGTACTCCAAGCGTTAAGCTTTACTGCTTCGAAAAGCACCTCAGTTTGCGTATTACACGCAAGCCGAGGTGCTTTTTTGGGTTAAAGTCCGCCGTGACCAGGCATGGCTGCATTTTTGAGACAAGCCCCGTACGTTAGACTTTTATCCGTTAAAAATTGCCACGAGAATCGTTTATCGCGGTGCGATTGCAGTGCGATGAAAGTGCGATTGCAGTGCGATGGGAAGAAGGAAATCGTATGGCGGTGAGCACCACAGCCACCAAGACCTCCGACGCGAAGAGCTCCTCTAGCTCGTCGTCGGTGGCGAAGCATCCCTTCCGCATTCGACGCGTACCAGGCATTGATGGGCTGCGCGGTCTGGCCGTTGCCACAGTGGTGATCTACCACTACTTCGATAATGTGCTGCCCGGTGGCTACATCGGTGTGGATATCTTCTTCGTGCTCTCCGGATTTCTTATCACCTCGCTTCTGGTGCGCGAACGCGCGGTCACTGGGCGCATCGATCTAAAAGATTTCTGGCTCCGTCGACTGCGCCGCATCGCTCCGGCTGCGATGTTCGTGTTGTTTATTTCCATCGCCGTCGCAGGTCTGGTCGGCGGGGATCCCGCTGTTGGCTTGTCGACGCAGTTTCTCGGCACGGTCTTTTTCGTCAATAACTGGACGCAGATTGCGGGCTCTCAGTCCTATTTCGCGGATTCCGGAGTGCAGCTGTTAGCGCACTACTGGTCACTGTCGGTGGAGGAGCAGTTCTACTTGCTCTGGCCATTGATCTTTGTGGCTCTTCTCGCCTTGAAGCTGGCATCTCGCAAGCTGGCAGCAGTGGCGGGCATTGGGGCGGTTGCTTCTTTCGTGTGGATGGTCTCGCTCTATGATCCGAAGGTCGACCCCACGAGGGTCTACTACGGTACCGATACTCACGCCTTTGGTCTCCTGTTTGGCGCGGCCCTCGCATTGTGGTTGACATCGACGTCGTCACGCGCAGAGGCGGACTCCTGGCCACGCACGGAACCCCTCCTGCGGGACTTCTTTGGCAGTTCCGCCCAGGCTTTCGTAGTGGCCTCGCTGCCGCTGATCTTCCTTTCGTTGGTTCTGCTGATGATGTCGGATACCGCGTCGGCGACTTACCGCGGTGGGTTGGTGTTCGCCTCGTTGCTGTCGGCGGCGATTCTCTATCTTGTCGTTCGCGGTGTCTCACCCGTGCGTCAGATTTTTGAGTTCAAGCCACTGTGCTGGCTGGGAAAGATTTCCTTCTCGCTGTACCTGTGGCACTGGCCGGTCATCGTGCTCATCCGCGAACTGCTGGAGCGCAATGAGGCCATGCAGTATGAGAACCTCGCTGCCTTCGCAGGCATCGCGCTATCGCTGCTTTTGGCGAACTGGTCGTACAAGAATGTGGAATCGCCAATTCGCCGGATGGGTTACCGCCGTTGGATGTTGCAGTTTTCGGGCACGCAGTTTGCCGGTTCCTGGAAGCCGCGCGTTGCAGCAGGGCTGGCGCTGGTCGTCGTGGTTGGTGCAGTTGTGGGAATGGCTACGGCGCCGAAGATGACGCGTTTGGAGGCACAGCTACAGGAGGCAGCTGAGCGCCGTGCACAGGCACAAAAGGCGGAGGAAGCCGAGTTGGCCAAGCGTGTTATGCCGCGTGGTGACCAGATCACCGCTATCGGCGACTCTGTGATGCTCGCCTCGGCGTCGGCGTTGGAAGAGAAGCTGCCCGGTATCTATATCGATGCGGCTGTTTCCCGTGGTTATCCGGCCGCCCCGGAGATCATCGCGAGTATGAAGGCGGCGGGTACGCTCGATCCATTCGTCGTGCTGGGCCTTGGTATCAATCAGTCGGCTGCGGCATCGGACGAACACCTGTTGGATGAGATCCTCGATTCGCTGGGTGAAGACCGCATCATTGTCCTAATCAACCCGTACGGTGATCGTGTGTGGATGCCGCAGTCGGAGAAGGAAGTCCTCGACGCGGCAAAGAAGCGCGACAATGTCTATGTGTCTGACTGGTGCCATGGTGTGCGTGACGATTTGTCCAAGCTGCGCGCGGACCTTATCCACCCGACCCCGGATGGCGCCGAGGTCTATGCCAATGCCGTGGTCGATGCTTTCCAGCAGTATGCGAAGAACAAGAAACGCATTCCGGACACCTGCGGAATCTAATAAAAATCTAGTTAGTAGTGTTTCCACGGTAAAGTAAGTGGCTGTGGCCAAACAAAAGTCTTCCTCCAGTCACCGCGGATTAAAGATTTTCCTCGGCATCGTCCTCGGTATCTTCGCACTCTTCGGTGTGTTTTACGCTGTCGATTACGTGCTGAACAAGGACCATGTCCCGCGCGGGTCTACCGTCGCGGGTATTGACATCAGCACGCTGAGCGCGAATCACGCTGAGGCGAAGCTCGAAGAACAGCTCGGTGATCTTTCCACTCATCCAGTGGCGTTTCGTGCCGGCGAACGCACGGCGGAGGTTCTGCCCGAGGAGGCGGGGCTGAGCATCGACTGGGAGAAGACGGTCGCGCAGGCGGGCAAGCAGACGGCGAACCCAGTTACCTGGGTGCGCAGTTTCTTTACTACCCGTGAGCTGGATTTGGTCAGCGATATCGATAGCTCTAAGTTCGAACCGCAGGTCGACCGTCTCGTCGGCGAACTGACTATTGCTCCCGTCGATGGCGAGGTCAAGCTTGTCGACGGCCGCGTGGAAACAACTCCACCGGTCATCGGCCAAGATGTCGACCGCAATGCGGTCAGCGGGGATTTGGCCGCCAAGTGGTTGTCGCCGGAGGGCATCGATGTAGAGACCACCGCGCACGACCCGGCTATCGGTGAGGATCAGGTCCGTGAGGCAGCTGAAGGAGAGGCCGCCGATGCGGTGTCGGGCCCCATTGTTGCCAAGGGCCGCGATGGCAAAGATGGTGTAATTCCGCCGGAGCGCATGGCTGAAATCATCAGCTTTGTGCCGCGCGACGGTGGATTGGCCGCCGATATCAATGTCGACCGCGCACGCGAGATCCTCGAGGAGGGGCTGGCTGCTTCCGAGGTTGATAAGCGCAATGCGTCGATACGCTTTAGCGGTGGTGCGCGTGAAGTGGTCCCCTCAGTTGATGGCGTAGCCGTGAAGTGGGATGAAACTATGAAGGACTTCGCCGAGCGTGTGACTTCGACGGATAAGCGCGAGTTCGATGCGGTCTACGAGGACAAGCCCGCCACCTACACCACCGAACAAGCGGAAAGTGCCACCTTCGATGATGTCATTGGTGAGTTCACCACCGGTGGCTTCAGCTCGGCATCGGGAACAAACATTGCCCTGGTGTCGCAGATGGTCAACGGCGCATTCGTGGCGCCGGGCGATACATTCAGCCTGAACGGCTACACGGGGCCGCGCGGTACTGCGCAGGGTTTTGTCGAGTCGGGCATCATCCTCAACGGCCATGCGGATAAGGCTGTCGGCGGTGGCATTAGCCAGTTCGCCACCACTTTGTACAATGCTTCGTACTTTGCGGGCATGGAGGATGTCGCGCACACCCCGCACAGCTACTACATTTCGCGTTACCCGGCCGGCCGTGAGGCGACGGTGTACGAGGGCGCAATCGACCTAGCGTTTAAGAACAGTTCCGACACTCCGATTCTCATCGAAGCCGTTACTACTGGCTCCGACGTCACTGTGCGCATCAAGGGTGTGAAGAAGGTCAACGTCGAGTCCATCAATGGTGGCCGTTGGGCATACACGCAACCGCAGCGTATGCAGGTCAGTGGCAGCTCTTGCCAGCCGTCGTCGGGTGCGCAGGGCTTTACCACTTCCGACACACGCGTCATTCGGGACCTCTCGGGCGCGGAAATCTCGCGTGAAACTCAGACTACGGTTTATGACCCGCAGCCAATTGTGTCCTGTGGCTAGTCTGGATTCGCCTGCGCGACCGGCTAAAGTAATACAGCATTGACAATGCAATAGTCCGCGATACCAAAACTCATAAAACCCCCAAGGAGTGGTCTAGCAACAATGGCACGTCTTTTCGGAACTGATGGCGTCCGCGGTTTGGCGAATAAGACTCTGACCGCACCGCTGGCAATGCGGCTGGGCGCTGCTGCGGCCACTGTGCTGACTAGCGGCACGAATCCGTCGGGGCGTCGTCCCCTGGCCATTGTTGGCCGCGATCCGCGTGTCTCCGGTGAGATGCTCGCCGCAGCGCTGTCTGCCGGCATGGCTTCCCAGGGCGTCGACGTTTTGCGTGTCGGCGTGCTGCCCACTCCGGCTGTCGCTTTCCTCACCGACGACTACGGTGCCGACATGGGTGTGATGATTTCGGCTTCTCACAACCCCATGCCGGACAACGGCATCAAGTTCTTCGCCGCGGGCGGCACCAAGCTTGACGACGCGGTGGAGAAGGAAATCGAACACGCTCTCCACAACTTGCCGGAGACCGGACCCACGGGCACCGGAGTGGGGCGTGTCATCGAGGAGGCCCCAGACGGGCTCGACCGCTACCTGTTCCACCTCTCCCGTGCGGTCAGCACCAAGCTCGACGGCATTCGTGTCGTGGTGGATTGTGCAAATGGTGCTGCTTCGCAGGCCGCCCCCATGGCGTACGCGGCCGCCGGTGCCGACGTCGTCGCTATTCATGACAAGCCGAACTCCTACAACATCAACGACAACTGCGGTTCCACCCACATTGAGGTTTTGCGCGCGGCAGTGCTGGAGCACGGCGCGGATCTGGGGCTGGCTCACGATGGCGATGCCGACCGCTGCCTGGCTGTGGACTCGCAGGGCAACATCGTCGATGGTGACCAAATCATGGCCATCCTGGCCGTCGCCATGAAGGAAGAGGGGCTACTGCACCACAACACGCTGGTGGCCACTGTGATGAGTAACCTCGGCCTCAAGCTGGCGATGGAGGAAAACGATATCGCCCTGCGTACCACCAAGGTCGGCGACCGCTATGTGCTGGCTGATTTGAACGCTGGCGGTTACTCGCTCGGCGGTGAGCAGTCGGGACACGTGGTCATTCCGGATCATGCGACCACTGGTGACGGCACCCTCACGGGTCTGTACCTCATGGCGCGGATGGCACGCACCGGTAAGTCTCTGGCTGAGCTGGCCTCCGTAATGAAGGTGCTGCCGCAGACTCTTATCAACGTGCCGGTGTCCAACAAGGCCGCAATTCTGGAGTCTGATGAGGTCAAGGCCGCCATCGATGCAGCCGAGGAGAAGCTGGGTCCCACCGGTCGCGTGCTGTTGCGCCCGTCCGGCACCGAGGAGCTCTTCCGCGTCATGGTGGAGGCCGCCGATGCGGAATCGGCCCGCAAGATTGCCGGGGAGTTAGCTGCGGTTGTGGCCGCAGTCTAGAGTCAGGAGTGTGGAAATGAATGACGCGCCAGAGGACATTAAAGCCCGCTTTGCCCCGGGTGAAGCCGACATCCAGGTAGAGGTGGTCGATCGTGACGGTCGGGTTCTCGGTACCGTCGGCAAGCTTGAAGCACACGTTCCACCGGGAATTTTGCACCGTGCTTTTTCTCTTTTCCTCTTCGATGAGCAGGGACGCATGCTGCTGCAGCGCCGTGCGGAGTCGAAGTATCACTCACCACTGCTACTGACGAATGCGACCTGCTCGCACCCACTGCCGGGGGAGCCGGTGGCCGATGCCGTTGAGCGTCGTGCGAAGGAAGAGCTCGGTGCGGATGTCTCTCAGTTGGAGGAAATCGGCATTGTTATCTACCAGGTCATCGATGATCGTTCGGGATTGGCGGAGCACGAGTACAACCACGTGTACGCCGGCATCGTCGATCCGAAGTCGGTGGATATCAACCCCGATGAGGTCGATGAAGTGGTGTACGTGACCCCGCAGGAGCTCGCAGAACGTCGTGCGAACGAACCGATGACGGAGTGGTTTAACCACGTCTGGGGTGTCGGGGCGGAGAAGTTCTCCAAGTACGGTTTCGACATTGCGGGTGTGCCGGGTATCCATGGCCCAGCGGAGGCGCAGGCTGCCGCGCAGTCGGTTTCGGAAAAGGATGTGTAGCTTCGTGACCAGCGTAGAAAACGCCAGCGTCGACGACTTCGGCCTCGACAAGTCCGAGGAATTGGAGACCGGGGAGTTCTATGCCCTGGCCAATGAACAGGGTGCCGCATTCGGTGAAGGCCATGCCAAGTCGATTTTGTTGGGTGAGCACTCTGTCGTCTACGGCAAGCCGGCTATTGCGCTGCCGGTGACGTCGCTGCGCACGATGGCGTGGATTGACCGCGTGGAGGATTCTCCCGTCCTGTTTTCCATGGACGGCGAGGTCATCGACATCGACGAGCTGCCGGAGCGCTTTGCCTCCATCGCCGCTGCACTCCGCGCTGGCCTGCGCACCTTCGGTATTCCCGAACGCGACCTGCTGGTTCGTCTCCGCTCCGGTATCCCACCCGCTGCAGGGCTGGGTGGTTCTGCCGCAGTGGCACATGCGCTTATCGACGCAGTGCGTGACCTCGCCGATGGCACTCTGACCGAGCGTCAGCGCTTTGACCTGGTGCAGGAAGCTGAGCGTCTGGCGCACGGTAACCCCTCTGGCCTGGATGCCACGGTTGCCCGTGCGTCGCGTCCGGTTTACTTCAAGCAGGGTGAGTTCCATCCGCTGAAGGTGGCCAAGAAGATGTGGCTGGTGCTGGGGGATACCGGTGTGCGTGGTTCGACGTCGCTGGCCGTTGCCCGTGTGCGTGGTTTCGTCGATTCCCACCGAGTCCACGGCCAAGAGTTGTTGGACCACTTGGGGCAGCTGGCCGATGGCGCGGTGCACAACCTGGCCAAGGGCGATTTTGCCCGTCTGGGACATCGCATGGACTCGGCGCAGGAAGCGCTAGAGGAACTAGGTGTTGGGCATGAGTCCATTACCGATCTCGTCACTGCCGCCCGACTGGCAGGTGCCCACGGGGCAAAGCTCACTGGTGCCGGTTGCGGTGGCTGTGTGATGGCGCTGGCAGAGTCCGCCGATCACGCGGAACTGATTAGCCATGCCATGATGGGAGCCAATGCCGTTGCTACTTGGACTGTGGAGGTAAATCCCTCGTGACCACGACCGCTACCGCCGTCGCTCATCCCAACATCGCCCTGATTAAATACTGGGGCAAGCGCGATGAGGCCGTGCAGCTACCGGCCACAGGTTCGCTGTCCCTTACTCTGGGCATCGCTCCGACGACGACCACGGTGTCGCTTATCGACGATCCCAGCGTCACCGCCGACTCGGGCACTCTGAACGGCCAGGAGATGGTGGGCAAGGACCTCTCCCGTGTCCAGAAGTTTTTGGATTTGGTCCGCGAGCGTGCGGGCAGCACGAGCTTCGCAGAGGTGACCAGCACCAACGAGATTCCGACGGGTGCGGGTCTGGCTTCGTCCGCGTCGGGTTTTGGCGCTCTCGCGCTGGCCGCGGCGAAGGCCTACGGCCTGGACTACACTCCGGAAAAGCTCTCGGCTCTGGCCCGTCGCGGTTCGGGCTCGGCCTGTCGCTCTATTTTCGGCGGCCTCGTTGAGTGGCTGCCCGGCGATGACGATGCTTCCAGCCACGCAGTGGCTCTGCCGGATTCCGGCCTGGATCTCTCCCTGGTCGTGGCGGTTTTGGCCCCGGGGCGCAAGAAGATTGACAGCCGTGCCGCCATGCGTCGCACGGTCGAGACATCACCGTTCTTCCCGGCCTGGGTGGAGCAGGTGCCTCGTGATATCGAGGACATGAAGGCCGCCATTGCCGCTGCGGACTTCACTGCGGTCGGCGAGCTTGCCGAGGCCAATGCCATGCGCATGCACGCCACTATGCTGGGGGCTCTTCCTCCGGTGCGGTACTGGAATCCGGATTCGGTGGCGGCTCTCGATCTCGTCGCTACGCTGCGTGACGAGGGCACCGAGTGCTACGCCACCATGGATGCCGGGCCGAACGTGAAGGTGCTGTGCCGCAGCGGCGATGCCGAGACCATCGCGGATCGTTTCCGCGCAGAGTTCGAGGATATTGACGTGCTGGTTTCCGGCTCCGGCCCTGGCGCATACCTGGTGTAGCTGGGGGAGTAGTTGAGCAACGCTAAAGGCGGACCTATCGAAGGCGAGTCCATCGGTCGTGGCTGCGGCAAGCTGTACCTCACTGGTGAGTATGCGGTGATGGATGTCGAGGGGCTGGCCGTCATCGCAGGTGTCGACCGCTATGTGACAGTTCGGTGCCGCGATGCCGAACCATCGCAGCCGGTCTCTCGCGTGTACTCCAGCTATTACGGCCCGCGGGGGCGTGTCATTGATATCGATGCACCAGATGACATCGCTACCCATACGATTTCCCTGGTCTATCGCATTGCTGCGGGCGAGTTGGAAAACACCCCAGAGCGCCCCATAAATATCGTCATTGAATCAGACCTCGATGACGCCGACAGTGGTGCGAAGTATGGCCTGGGATCCTCCGGGGCTGTCGCTGTGGCTGTAACTCGTGCGCTGGGGACGCACCTGGGTCTGGAGCTGGATTCACTGGACGTGTACAAGATTGCGATGGTGGCCACGCTTCTGGCTGGTGCAGCTGGTTCCGGCGGCGATATCGCGTGCTCCGCGCACGGCGGGGTGGTGCTCTATCGCCGGCCGAATCCGACGGCGCTCGCAGAGCTCGTGGCGGCTGATCCTGTCGCTGCCGTGGCGGCACCGTGGCCGAATCTTCGCATTGACGCCCGCACCGACCTCGGTGGGCTACAACTGTTGGTCGGCTGGACGGGCAGTCCGGTGAAGACGGACTCGCAGTTGAAGAAGGCCGGTGGCGCAGACCGTGATTTTGTGCGCGGGGTCTCGTCGATAAGCGAAAGACTCTGGCAGGCGCTTGCCGACGGCGACCACACCGCGGCGTTTGCCTGCCTGCGTGAGAATCGGACGCTGCTGCAGGACTATGAGCGTGAGCGTGCTGTGTGCATCGAGACGGAGAAACTGAAAGCGCTCGCCGACATCGCCGATGGCGCGGGGTCTGCGGGCAAGAGCAGTGGCTCCGGTGGTGGTGACTGTGGAATCGCGCTGGTGGGAGTCTCAAAAGATGCCGATGCCGAGGAGACTGCCGCGGACATCACCGCGCGCTGGCAAGCCGCTGGCATCCAGCCGTTGCCGCTGAAGCTGGCCGCTCAACTTTGACCACAGTTTTTTGACCGTAGAATTTAAGACAGCTGAAATTTACAGAAGCTGGGAACCGAAGCTGCATGCAGCTAGAAAGGGTCGCTTAGGACAATGGCTGAAAAGAGCTCGCACGACCTGGAATATGCACACGTACCGCTGAGCTGGATTGGTCCGGTGCGCATTAGTGGCAACGTCATGAATGACGAGGTGAAGATTCCGCTGGCGACTTACGAGACCCCGCTGTGGCCGTCGTGTGGTCGCGGTGCGAAGGTCTCCCGCATGATCGAAGGTGGCATTACCTGCACTTTCGTCGGTGAGAAGATGACCCGATCGGTGATTTTCACTCTCGACTCGGCAGCTGATGCCGTCATTGCGCGCGACAACATCCTGTCTCGTTATGACGAGCTGAAGAAGGTCGTGGAGTCCTCCTCGCGTTTTGCCAAGCTGGTAGATATTCACTTCCAGATCGCATCGCGTCTTCTCTTTGTCCGCTTTGACTTCTTCTCCGGTGACGCCTCGGGCCACAACATGGCCACGCTGGCGTCTGAGCGTTTGATGTCCTACCTGATGGAACAGATGCCAGAGTTGGGCTATGGCTCGATCTCGGGCAACTTCTGTACCGATAAGAAGACTTCCGCAGTCAATGGCATTCTGGGCCGCGGTAAGTACGTGATCGCCGAGGCCGTCATTCCGGAGCCGGTTGTCCGCGAGCGTCTGCGCACAACTGCCAAGCGCCTGGCTGAGCTCAACGAACGCAAGAACCTCGTCGGCTCCATCATGGCCGGTTCGCTGCGCAGCGGTAATGCGCACTACGCCAATATGCTGCTGGGCTTTTACCTCGCTACCGGTCAGGACGCTGCGAATATCGTCGAAGGCTCGCAGGGGCTGACGCAGGTAGAGGCGCTTGACGACGGCTCCGTGCGCTTTAGCTGCACCCTGCCACATTTGATCGTCGGTTCCGTGGGCAACGGCAAGGGCTTGGACTTCGTGGAGAAGAATCTCACGGCGCTGGGCTGCAAGGAGGACCGTGAGCCGGGCGAGAATGCCCGTCGTCTAGCAGCGTGCTGCGCGGCAATCGTCTGGTGTGGTGAGCTTTCCCTGCTCGCGGCACAGACGAACCCGGGTGAGCTGATGGAGGCGCACGTTTCTATCGAGCGTGCGAAGTAGTGGTTTGTGAATAGTCGTTTGCGACAATTCGCAAAACCTAAGACAAATCTCAGGTAAACGCGCTAGATTTCTGTAGTAGGCAATTAACATTTTGTGGGCAAAATATCCCGTGGTCTGATGACTGCTCTGATGGCCGTTCTGATGACATGGGGGATGTTTCGTTGCCCGTTATTTCTTAAAAATCTGTAGAGGTAGTGAAGGCACGGTTTTGATGACAACAAGCAATGTGACCCCGATCGGTATTGATGACATCGCCTTTGCGACGGGTTCGTACTGCATTGACCTCGCCGATATTGCGCCCCGACTCGGAGCGGAACCGGCAAAGTACCACAAGGGCCTGGGGCAGGAACGCTCCAGCGTGGTTGCCTCTGATGAAGATCCGGTGACGATGGCCGCGACCGCGGTGAAGAAGATCGTCGACCGCCACGGTATCGACGGCGTGCGCACCATCATGTTCGCCACTGAGACCGGTATCGACCAGTCGAAGGCCGCTGCTGTCTATGTGCATGAGTTGGTCGGTCTTGACCCGCACGCGCGATCTGTCGAGCTGAAGCAGGCTTGCTACTCCGGTACCGCGGCGCTGCAGTTCGCGTGCGCTCTGGTGGCCCGCAATCCGGAGGAGAAGGTCATCGTTGTCGCCTCCGACATTGCCCGCTATGACCTGGACTCCGCTGCGGAGCCGACCCAGGGCGCAGGTGCTGTAGCCATGCTGGTGACCGCTAATCCGCGCATCCTGGCTATCGATGCCGCTTCGGGCGTCTTCACCCGCGAAGTTATGGACTTCTGGCGTCCGAACCACCGCAGCCAGGCGTTGGTGGAGGGCAAGCTCTCTATTAGTGCTTACATCGACGCTGTTCAGGGTGCTTACGAGGACTACCGTGCCCGCGGCGGTGTGGACTTCAGCGAGATTGACTACTTCAGCTACCACCAGCCGTTTACCAAGATGGCCTACAAGGCGCACCGGCAGCTTTCGGCCAATAACGGTGTGGAGCTCACCGCAGAGGACGAGGCCCGCCAGCTCGGCCCAACCACTGAGTACAACCGCATCATCGGTAACTCCTACACAGCATCGGCCTACTTCGGCCTGCTCTCGCTGCTGGACACCGAGAAGGACCTGGCTGGTAAGAAGGTCGCTGTTGTCTCCTATGGTTCCGGCTCGGTTGCTGAGTTCCTCACCGGCAATGTGGTCGAGGGCTACGAGTCCCAGCTGCGCGCCGAAGATAATGCTCGTGAACTGGATGAACGCGTAAAGCTCGATGATCCGACCTACTACCGCCACGCTCAGGTGACGCATGAAGATCCGGGTGAGTACTCCAACCTGGGAGACGACGCCCTGATTGGCACCGGCCCATTCAGCTTCACCGGTGTTGAGGGGTGTAAGCGCATCTACCGCGCTCGTTAGCCCCGGGGGCACCCGTGCTAGTACCTCAACGGAACCGAATCCCCTTTTTTCGCGCCTAACAGTAATAAGAACTGTTTTTCGCGGGGAAGGGGATTTTTCGTGTCCGCACGTTTTACTGGAGGCAGTGGCGGAGGCTTGCTGCACTTTTCGGAAGATGCAGTGACAGCGGCTGCCCGAGAGATCGAGCAGCGCGGCCGTGAAGGCCATGAGCGGTGGGGAAGCGCTCCCGATATTTCCGCGGCAGACTGTGGCCAGGGTTTTGCCGCCCAGGGGCGTCGTCTGCAGCAGGCGGCAGCGCGGCTGCGTGAGCACGGGCAATCGATGTACGCGGGACTTGGCAATCATGCTCCGGCAGTGCGGGAACAGTGGCGTGTCTTTGCAGGCTGTGACAGCGACGGGAGCGCCGACCTCGGTGGAATTGAGGTAGTGGACTGATGCCATGGGTTGCTCGAATTCTTCCGATATTGGTGCGTGTTATTGGCCGTGGAAGCCGTATTGGAGCCAAGCGCGGGGTTGGCGGCATCGGCAAGAATCTGCCCAAAGTCTTGGATAAGGTGCGACGCGCTGACGGCTGGAAGGGCAGCGCCCTATCCAAGTTCTCTAACTCCGTGGGGTTGATAGCCTCCGCGATAACTATTGCTATGGCTTTCGATTGGGGCGGTTTGAAAGGCGATGCCGCCGACGCCGCCAAGGAACGCTGTGATAAAGCCGCGCAGGACTGTGCGAATCAGGATGAGCAGTCCGCCAATGGCGCGCAGAGCGTCGGCGAGTGCGGCAAGAAAGTCGACGAGGTCCTGGAGGATTGCGAAAAGCAGGCCGAAGATATGGCTGAGCAAACCGACGGCATCCTCTCTCAGTGCGAAGCGCTTGTCGACGATCCGGAGGTCGGCGCCGAAGCCGCACAAGTGGCCCAGCAGGTGTGTAACAGTCTCGTCGACTCCACTGGTCAGCTCTACGATGCGCGTAATAGTTGCATCGAGCAGTGTCTTGAGCAGGCAGCGTGTGACACTGAGGCCGCGGTGGTCGCCACCCCGCCGCAGCCTCCTACTGTTCCTGCCAGTTCGGGTGCTACCTCGGCGGCCTGTGCAGAGGTGGCTGAGTCTGGGAGTGGCGAAGGAGCTACTGTAACCGGTGGCAACGGTGCTACCGCTGGTGGAATTGGGGTCGTTGCCAACGTTGATATTGGGATAGAGGCAGGCGTTGCTGCTGGAATATCCGTTGGAGGTGCCATTGGCGCTGCCGGGGCGGCCAGTATCGCTGGAATTGCGGGAGCTGTCGGGGTTGCAGGCAGTGTCGCGTCCTCACTGCTCAACTTAGACATGTGCACGGAGACGGAAGAGCCAGTGTGCGAACAGGCACCTGCGCCAGCACCAGCACCAGCACCAGCTCCTGCGCCGGAGGACTGTGTGCCGGAACCCGAACCAGAACCCAAGCCCGAACCTGAACCCAAGCCCGAACCTGAACCCGAGCCCGAACCTGAAAATGTTCCTGAACCGCCTCCTCCAGCTGAGAAACTAAAGCACTTGGGAATCGAGCTGCCACAGGAGCCGCAAGCAGAACAGCGAGCGGAACCGCAGCCAAAACCACAAGCAGAGCCGCAGCCAGCACCAGCCCAGGATTCGGCAGCATCAGTGCAGGAATCTGCTTCCGCTGTGCCCGAGCCCCCTGAGCAGCCCAACGCCCAGGAGCTTGTGGGCGCGGTCAATTCGCCAACGGCAGGTGAGTGGTAGTGGGGAGTAAGCATGCCGCGAAATATGACCGGATTGGGCAGGACTATTACGACGCTGCTGCAATGACCAGGCAGGAGTTCGATACGGCGATACAGAGGGCACAGAAAGAATTGCAGGGTTTGGAGGAGCGTCGTAAAGCACGCGAAATTAAGGAGAGGGAGGTGGCGGCGGGCGTCGAAAAGCAACAAAAAACCGCCCGACCGAAGGGAACCGTTACGCGGTTGTTCGGGCGGGCGGGGAAAGGGACGCCGACGGTGAAGTCGATTCGGGGCGTGTCCTGAAGCGTGGCCTAGTGACTACTTGCCGGGAATCAGCGAGTGCTCCGGGTTTTCCGGCAGCTCCTTGATGAGCCACTCCATGTCGCGGTTAGTTGTGCCCTTGATAATGGCGGTCGGGTCTGCGAAATCCGAGTACTTCTTGTCGTCACCGACCGTGGCCAGCAGGAAGCCTGTGAGCGCGGCGCGTGCAACCTCCTGGTACTTCACCTTGGAGGAAGAGAAGCCCGCTAGACGACGGAGAAGAGTTGTTTCCGAGAAGCTGCCCTGGTCAGCCTTGTCTACTTCGCGGTAAACGACATCGCCCTTCCACTGAACAGCCAGGCGAGCCGGGTTACCGCGATCGAGCCACTGATCCTCGCCAGGAGCCAGGACGAGGCCCGGGGCCGAGACATTAGTTGCAGCGGCGCTGGAGGAAGGCGCGGTAGTTGCGGGGAAGACGCAGCCAACGCCGGAGATGAGGTCGTGACCAGCGGCGGCGAGGACGGCTACGCCAGCGCCCATGCCGTGGCCGGCAACGCCGAGTTTCTTCGGGTGGACGACGACCTTGCCCTCTCCGAGGCGGACACCAGCGAGAATCTGGAGCGCTGTCTCCAAATCGTTGGCGAGACCACGGTGATCTGCCACGATGCCATTTTCGGTGTCCGGAGCAGCGACCGCGATGCCCCACGAAGCTAGGTGACGCAGCGTGGCGTGGTACTCCTCAATCGGTGTGCGCCAATCGTGTGCGAAGGCGATACCGGGGATGCCATTGCCCTCGGCAGGCGTGTAGACCTTTCCCGGCAGGCCAGTAAAAGCGAGATCACCGACCATGACGCGGTGCGGTCCACGCTTGGAAAGATTAGATGTCAGAGTCTTCAAGTTGTCAGCCACAGTGAATAGCTTAACTATAAGGTGCATACCTTTGCTGAAAAAGTGCCAGGATGAGCGAGAATGTCTATTTCGTTATGACGATTTTCCGCTTCGCGGGTTATTCTGTAGGGCATGTGTGGAATCGTTGGATATGTGGGCCATCAGCCCGCCCTGGATATTGCTGTCGATGCGCTACGACGCATGGAATACCGTGGCTATGACTCCGCGGGTGTTGCCATTGTCGACGATCAGGGGCATATCACTGTAGAGAAGAAGGCCGGTAAACTCGCCAACCTCGAGGCTGCCCTTGATGCGGATGGGCGCGACAAAATCACTGGAACCACCGGAATTGGGCACACCCGCTGGGCTACCCACGGTCGCCCAATTGATGAGAATGCCCACCCACACCAGTCCTATGACGGCAAGGTGGCTATCGTCCACAACGGCATTATCGAGAACTTTGCTCCGCTACGTCAGGAGCTGGAGGATGCCGGCATTGAGCTGAAGTCCGAAACCGACTCCGAGGTCGCCGCGCACATGCTCGCCCGTGCCCTGGACGGTTCCGACGGCGGATCTACCGCTGGTGATTTCGAGGCCTCTGCGCTGTCCGTGCTCAACCGCCTCGAGGGTGCTTTTACGCTGCTGTTTACTCATGCAGACCACCCGGATCGCATCATCGCTGCTCGTCGCTCCACTCCGCTGATTGTCGGTGTGGGCGAAAACGAAATGTTCCTCGGCTCCGATGTTGCGGCTTTCATCGCGCACACCCGCGAGGCCGTGGAGCTGGGGCAGGACAACGTCGTCATCATCACCGCAGATGACTACCGCATTCTGGATTTCGCCGGCAATGAGCAGCAGGGTCGACCATTCACCATCGACTGGGATCTCGCCGCAGCCGAAAAGGGTGGCTATGACTCCTTCATGATGAAGGAAATCCACGAGCAGGCTGCCGCCGTCCGCGATACGTTGGCCGGTCACCTCGTTGACGGCCGCATCGTTCTCGACGAGTCTCGCCTGAGTGACCAAGATCTGCGTGACATCGAGAAGGTCTTCGTCGTCGCCTGTGGTACCGCATACCACTCCGGTTTGTTGGCCAAGTACGCCATTGAGCACTGGGTTCGTATCCCGGTCGAGATTGAGGTCGCGTCCGAGTTCCGCTACCGCGATCCGGTGCTGGACCGCCAGACGCTGGTGGTCGCTATTTCGCAGTCGGGCGAGACTGCGGACACCCTTGAGGCCGTGCGACACGCAAAGAGCCAGGGCGCCCGCGTGCTGGCTGTCTGTAACACCAACGGTGCACAGATTCCGCGTGAGTCTGACGCCGTGCTCTATACGCACGCCGGCCCGGAGATTGGTGTTGCTGCAACCAAGTCGTTCCTGGCGCAGGTAGCCGCAAACTACCTGGTCGGATTGGCTCTTGCCCAGGCACGCGGCACTAAGTACCCGGATGAGGTCACTCGCGAGTTTGAAGAGCTGGAGACCATTCCGGCACTGATTGACAAGGTCGTCGCTAAGGGCGATGAGTTCATCGACATGGCCAAGGAAATCGGTGCTATCCCGACGATGCTCTTCCTCGGCCGACACGTTGGCTTCCCAGTCGCACTTGAAGGTGCGCTGAAGCTCAAGGAGCTTGCCTACATTCACGCAGAGGGGTTCCCGGCAGGCGAGCTCAAGCATGGCCCAATTGCACTCATCGAGGATGATCTTCCGGTGGTCGTCGTAGTGCCATCGCCGAAGGGGCGCGCCGTGCTGCACTCCAAGATTGTCTCCAACATCCAGGAGATTCGTGCCCGTGGTGCCAAGACCATCGTGATTGCCGAAGAAGGGGATCAGTCGGTGGTTCCTTTTGCGAACTACCTGATTGAAATCCCGGAGACGTCCACGCTGCTCCAGCCGCTGTTGTCTACGATTCCGATGCAGTTCCTGGCAGCTGAGATCGCTCGCCAGTGCGGTAACGAGGACATCGATAAGCCGCGCAACCTGGCTAAGTCAGTCACCGTCGAGTAGTTCGTCCTGCTTTCGTCGGTACTGCTCAATCTCCGCATCGAGTTCTTCATCCGTGAGGGACTCGATGCGTTTTGCTTCTTCCTCGGATAGGTCCCAGACCTCATCGGATACATGGCAAAATGACAACATCCAATCGAGGTTGCGTTTCTGGATCGTCTTCATCTTCCGTGTCACACGCTGATGAAAAGTTTGCTTGCCGACGTTCTTTAGCGGCCCAACCGGAACGCTAGTCGCGGTGTCCCCATTACGGGAAGTCCACACTTCTGTTCCGTCGGGGTATCTGTCGATATCCCAGCCCTCGTGCGTTTTTAGATTGTGGTGTCGGCGGCAGAGACAGTGCAGATTCTCAGTGTCAGTCGGCCCGCCCTGCTTGGGATTGTCGTGGTTGTACGGCTGAATATGGTCCAGGTCGCACTTGGCTGCCGGGACGTCGCAGCCGGGGAAGCGGCAGGTACCGTCACGCCCACGGACGCGAGCCACCTGGCTCTCGGTGGGGCGGTAACCATCCACCTTGCTGTCGGCGGAGATACGGATGTGAGTTGCGCGGGCAAGCCATTCTTCGGTGGCTACCTCGCTCAACCAGCCGACGCCATCAATCCATGCTGGCCCACCGCCGACCTCGCGGTAGACATTGATGACAATCTCGGCATTGGTCGATTTCTGTGCCAGCTGTAGTAGCGCTTCCGCCTGCGTGCACTGTTCACCACGATTGATTGCTGTGTTGCGAATCCCCTGAATCCTGGCCATGAGCTCGGTCGCGCGGTCGTTTTCAAGGATTGCTGTGACCTTTTTGTGCTTGCCATCGCCCGTGTCGGAGAGTGCGACCGCTTCGCCTTCTGGAACCCGTTGGGTGCCGTCGTTGCGGGCGCAGTCGTTGTACTCAGAAACCAAGTCGCCGATTAGACGAGACAGCGTGTAGACACCAACCATTGCTTGTCGAGGTCGCGTCGGAGTGAGCATTTCCAAAAGATGGGGCTCTACCGTGTCGAACTGATCTGGTGACAGCCCGGCAACGCCATTGGCGATGGCGCGGAGATGGGCTAACGAGAAACAGAAGGTGGATTCGATGAGAGCCCGGACTTTTGGTAGGCGTTCGAACATCAGCGCAATTTCGCACAGCGTAGAACACTTGCCGCGGCTAAGGCCGGTTCGAATGCTTATGCGGGCAAGATGGTGATTGACATCGACCTCCTCACCGGGAGCGCAGATATCGATCAGTTGAAGGTCTGCGGCGTTGATGGCACGGGCCGCGCTGCTAATCGGGTCGTCGGATTGCTGGTTGGCCCATGAGGGCTTTTGACCTGGTGCTGGAAGTTCTGTGGGCGGCGATGACATTGGTTATCCCCCTGATTACTACGTGTCCGCCGGAGAATTGAAGATTGAGTTCTGTGGTGGAGAGAAGCATGGAGAGGCTGTGTCAACCAGTCCCGCCAACCCCTGTGCACCGGACAAAGAACTTTCGCTTACAAATTTTCCCTACAACCCAAATCGTACACCTGTTTGAAAAACTGTCAATAGAATTCTGGAAATATGTTCTAAAATTCTGTGCTGAATTAGATCCGGCCCCTCCGTCCGAGCCTCCTCCGTCCGAGGCCCCTCGGCAGGGCGCCGTACAAAGGCAGGACTCGCTGTCGCGGATGATGCGGAACATCACCAGCTTCAGCGCCATCCAGTTCCTCCAAGAACTCGTGAATGCGTTCGAGCGTATTGGGGGAGTAGAGCAGTGCGAGGTGATCAGACCAGTCGCCACCGCCAGTGGCATTGTTGACGTTCGTAATGTGGTGACCCTCTTGTTCGGGCAAAAAGGCGCCGGTCCACGGGCGAACCACGGTGTCAAAAGGGGTGCCGATATTCAGGTAGTGCGGACCACGTCGGGTAATGCCACGCGCTGCGCGGTTCAGAGTCGCAATGTAGTCAGAGTCCAGCAGCTGTTGAATGCAGGCACGGCCGACAAGGCGGTCGACGAGCTTGTGCATCGGTAGGCCGCATCGCTCAAGGGCACTGAGCCTTCGGCGCATGCCCCACGCAGTAGTGCCGCGATGGTTTCCCGCAAGCGAGATCACTGCCCGCACGGGGCTGTTGTCGGAGGCGTACTGCTCGGCTTCTTCTTCGTTGAGGCCATGGTTGAGGGCGTCGTCGTAAAGCGAATCGATGCTCGCGTTGGCGTAACTGCGGCAGTGTAGACCGCCCTGGGAATGACCGATGAGGTCGATGCGGGGTAGGGAGAGTTGGGCTCGGAAGCGGTCGAGAAGGTCGGTGACTTCGGCGAGCGCATCGCTTAAATCGGTGGTGGCTTTGACGCTACGGAGACGGCTGACCAGCGCGGCGGGGTCGGAGCCGTAATCGAGTGAGAATACGGGGCGATTCCGGGCGAGGAACGGCCCCAACATGGCGAAGGAGTTGAACGAGTTCATCCAGGTGCCGTGAACCAGGACAATTGGTATGCGACCGTTGTATCTGTCCAGGTCGGGAGTGATTTTGCCGTCGAGGATTTCGCGAACGTCCTGCACGCCGTGGGGGATCCATTCGGGATGACGCAACGAGCGCAGGTATGCCTGGGGAAAGGCGCGCAGTAGAGGGCCGAAAACTCGCGTGCTCGGGGAGTAGTCATCCATAGGGGCTAATCGTAGGCTGGGTTTATGACGTACTGCTACACAGCTGCCGAAATTCGCGCCGCGGAACAGCCCTATCTGGACGCACAAACGCGTGACGACGAACTCATGCGCCACGCAGCCGCCGCTGTGTCGGAGGTGGCGGAGCGGATGCTCTCAGAGGCATCTCCGGAGCCTGGTCGCGGTCGCGTGCTGCTGTTGGTTGGATCGGGAGGCAATGGTGGCGATGCACTCTATGCTGGCCGAAACTTGTCCTCGGATGGGCATGGCGTGGATGCGGTTTTGCTGGGCTCGAAGCCACACGAGCGGGCACTGAAAGCTTTTGAACTCGCAGGTGGGCGGGTGCTGCCGTTGGGGTGTGACCGGGAGACGGATTTATCGAAGATTCTGTGGTCGATTAGTGAAGACTACGCACTGATCATCGACGGCATCGTGGGGCTCGGAGGTCACGGCGCGCTGCGTGAAGAGGCCGCGTGGTTGGTGCGCGAAGCGCGGTTGGGCAAAGTTCCCATTCTCGCGGTTGATGTGCCGAGCGGCGTAGAAACCGATACTGGGCGTGCTTTTGACCCGCCTGCCCAGACCATCAATCCAGACCCTGATTTGGAGGAGAGACAGAACCCGTACTTGCCATCTCACGTGGAGGCCACGACAACGGTGACTTTCGGCGGTCTGCGCTACGCGCACTCGCTGTCCGAATCCTGTGGCACCGTCGAATTACACGAAATTGCGCTCGATGCCTTCTCCCTCGAACTTCCAGGACTGGGGCAGACGCTCTATGAAAACGGTACCTACAATGCCGTCCACCACCAGACTCCGACCGTGGAGTTCTACGAAGCCCTAGGCGGGAGCTTTCCGGCACCACTTGGCGCGATGACCCCGCTCGAACCCGGTGCAGCTGACCACAAGTACTCCACTGGAGTTACAGGAATCGCTGCCGGAAGCGAAGCGTATCCGGGCGCAGGTCAGCTGTGCGCCACCGCTGCCGTGCATGCGACCAGTCCCGCGGTTATCTATGTCGGCGACGCGGCCGCCCGCAACCGCATCACCGCGGCCTTGTCGACGGTCATTGCGCAGTCGGACTCGGTGGATCGTAAAGAGGTACGCGTCGACGCCTGGGTTGCCGGCCCTGGCCGGGGCACTGATGAGCGCGCGGCCGAGGAACTGCGCGACATTCTGGCCACCGACAAACCAGTCGTCATCGACGCTGACGCACTGACGCTGCTGTCGAAGCATGAGGACATCCGACAGCTCGTCCGCGAGCGCGGCCAAGAGCGCAACCTGCGCACTGTTCTCACTCCGCACGCCGGCGAATTTGAGCGCCTTACCGGGCACGAGGTCACTAACGCCATCGCAGATGCCCGTGAACTTGCCGAGCAGTTCTCCTGTGAAGTGCTGCTCAAGGGACGCCGCACCGTGATTGCCAATCCGACAACGCAGCGCACAGTCGTGGTTGACGCGGGTAGCTCCTGGGCAGCCACGCCGGGCTCCGGCGATGTACTGTCCGGACTTCTCGGCGCCTGGGTAGCGCGTGGCGAATCCCTCTACGTACCAGTAATTATTCACGCTCGCGCCGCATTCTTGGCCGCGCAGACAGAGTTCGGACCAGCACCCTGCAGCGCCCAGGACATCGCTGAATCCATCCGAGATGCCACCGCATGGTTCACCAACGAAGGCAGCAGTGGCAAAATACGGCTATGACTTCCTCGGCACCAGCCATCCTGACCCATACCGTTAATCTCGACGCGATCACCCACAATGTGAAGACCGTCAAGGCCATCGCAGGGGTGTCGGAATTCATGGCCGTCGTCAAGGCGGACGGCTACTCGCAGGGTGCGCTGCAGACCGCGCGTGCCGCGCTGGCCGGCGGGGCAACGCAGCTCGGTGTCGCAACAATCGACGAGGCGCTCTCCCTCCGCGAGGAACTCCGCGCCACGCTTGACGACGGCCACGCCATCCCCATCCTTGCCTGGATCTGGGACGCAGCGGCCACCTCGTTGGTGCAGCGAGCTGTGGCTGCAGATATTGACCTCGGTCTGCCGTCGATGGTTCATGCGCTGGCCGTGGCCAATGCCGGGCGGGCGCTGTCGGTGACACCACGTGTGACGGTGATGGTCGATACGGGTTTGGGCCGCTCGGGATTCTCTATGGCCAATGGGGACTTTGAGCATGCGGTCGCTCAGCTGGTTGAGCTGCACAAGACCGGTGCTCTGAATATCACCGGTGCTTTCACGCACTTTGCGTGCGCGGATGAGCCGGGCAACGAGAGCGTCGATAAGCAGGCGCAGAATTTCCGTGCTGCGATTGCGGCACTGCGTGAGGCGGGGCTGGACGAGCTGATTAACCATGCGGCGAATTCGCCGGCATCGTTGTCGCGTCCGGACCTGGCCTTCGACATGGTGCGCCCAGGGCTGGCGATTTATGGTGGCGAGCCAATTGTGGGTGCCACCCATGGATTGCGTCCGGCGATGCGGTGGGAGGCGTCGGTCATTTTGGTCAAGAAGCTGCCGGCGGGGCAGTCGGTGTCCTACGGGCAGACGTGGACAGCTGACCGCGATACCACCGTCGGGATCGTGCCCTGTGGCTATGCCGACGGCATGATGCGCTCGGCCTCCGGGCATTTCGAGGTCAGCATCAATGGCACACGCTATCCGCAGGTAGGGCGCGTGTGTATGGATCAATTCGTCGTCGACCTGGGACCCGACACCGATGTCGAGGCCGGCGACACTGCGGTTATCGTTGGTGATCCCGCACTGGGGGAGCCCGGTCTCGATGACCTCGCGAAGGCATCCGGCACCATTAACTACGAAATCCTCACTGCGCCAAAGGGACGCAGCGAGCGAAAGTGGGTGCGCAGCCGCATCGCGCCAACCGCAGAGGACATGCGTGACCTCGGCGAGGAAATTGGCCGGGAGTTGGCAGCTGGGGATCTGGTGATTCTCGATGGCCCACTCGGCGCGGGCAAAACGACCCTCACGCAGGGCATCGCCCGCGGCATGAATGTGCGCGGTCGCGTGACGTCGCCGACGTTCACAATCGCCCGCGAGCACCGTCCGCTGGCAACCGACGGCGTCACCCTCATCCACGTCGACGCCTATCGACTCTTCGGCGAAGAGGGACCCGGCTCCGATGGCGAGGCCTTCGATGCGCTGGACTCGCTCGATTTGGACACCGACCTTGAGGACAGCGTCGTGGTCGCCGAGTGGGGAATGGGGCTCGCCGAGGTGCTCTCCGAGCGCTATCTACAGGTGAGTATCGATCGTTCGCGTGACGACGATGCCCGCGTCGTCACCTGGACGTGGAGCAAGTAGCTTCAAGTCGGTTCAAGTAGGTTACTGAGTATGAACATTTTGGCCGTTGACACATCGACTCCACAGGTCACCGCGGGAATTGTCCGCGATGGTGAAACCGTGGCCGAAAAGCTGCACCTGGATGCCCGTGCGCACAACGAGGTGCTGGTGCCGCTGATTCAGCAGTGCCTCACTGACAGTGGGGTGGCGGCAACCGAGCTAGATGCCGTGGTTGTCGGCTGTGGGCCGGGGCCGTTTACGGGCTTGCGCGTTGGTATGGCCACCGCAGCCTCCTTCGCCGACGCTCTGGGAATTCCCTGCTACGGCATCTGCAGCCTGGATTCGCTTGCGGGTGGGGTTGGCGATGAACTGGTCGTCACCGATGCCCGCCGCCGCGAGGTGTACTTCGCCGCCTACCGCGATGGCCAGCGGGTTTTCGGTCCGGCAGTGGCCAAGCCAGCCGACGTCATGGAGCTGCTCAAGGAAGAACTTGCAGCAGAAGCCGCCGACTTCGCGCCGAGCCAGGCCCGCGGCAGTCTCAGCCACATCGAGCAAATTGCCGGGCTTGAGGTTGCTGCCGAACAAGTCTTTCCCACTCCGACAGCCATGGTTGAAGCGGTCGACTTTGACTCCGCGCCGGGCCCACTGGTGCCGCTGTACTTGCGCCGTCCGGATGCCGTTGTCCCGAAGGCTATGAGATGAGCGTCGTCAAGCTAGTGCGTCTCGGACCTCCTGCGGCCAAGGCGTGTGCGGCGATTGAGGCGGAGCTGTTTGCCGGCGACGATCCCTGGCCGGAATCGGCCTTTATGGCAGAGCTGGCCGCGCCGAACAATTTCTACGTCGGGCTGATTGCAGATGTAGACGAGGACGAAGAACTGTGCGGCTATGCGGGGATTACCAAGCTGGGGCCTGCGGGGGCCGCCGAATACGAGATTCACACCATCGGGGTGGGGAAGAAGTGGCAGCGCCGGGGCTTTGGGACGCAGCTGATGGACGCGCTGATGGCAGCTGTGGCGGAGGATCCGGGCCCGGTGTTTTTGGAAGTTCGCACAGATAACGAACCCGCAATCGCTATGTATCGGCGCTATGGCTTCGAAAATATGGGGCTGCGAAAGAACTATTATCCGGGCTCTGGGGCGGATGCGTACACGATGTGTCGGCCTGAGTTGGCCAGCTAGATGTTGACGTATTGACTAATCTGCGTTAAACCAGGCACATGGCTAAAACCTTTGCAAAACAGCTCGTAGAAACCCTAGAGAAGCAGGGGGTCAAGCGAATCTTCGGACTCGTTGGAGATAGTTTGAACCCCATTGTCGACGCTGTGCGCGAGTCCTCCATTGAGTGGGTGCACGTTCGCAACGAAGAGGCTGCCGCCTTCGCCGCCGGCGCGGAGTCCCTGGTCACCGGCGAATTAGCAGTGTGTGCGGCCTCCTGCGGCCCGGGTAATACCCACCTCATTCAGGGCCTGTATGACTCCCACCGCAACGGCGCAAAGGTGCTGGCGCTGGCATCGCACATTCCTTCCCGCCAGATTGGCTCGAACTTCTTCCAGGAGACCCATCCGGAGTTCATCTTCAACGAGTGCTCCGGTTACTGCGAGATGGTCAACTCCGCTGAGCAGGGTGGCGTTGTTTTGCATCACGCTATCCAGTCGACCATGACTGGCCACGGTGTTTCCGTGCTGGTTCTGCCGGGCGACATTACAACGCATGAAGTGGAAAATGATGAGTTCGTCACCTCCACTATCAGCAGCGGTCGCCCAGTCGTATTCCCTGACGCCGGCCAGGCCGCCGCGCTTGCCGACGCAATCAACGAGGCTAAAACCGTCACGCTTTTCTGTGGCGCAGGTGTGAAGGACGCCCGCGAACAGGTGCTCAAGCTTGCGGAGAAGATTAAGTCGCCGGTGGGACATGCGCTGGGTGGCAAGATGTACATCCAGTACGACAACCCCTATGACGTCGGCATGTCCGGCCTGCTGGGCTACGGCGCCTGCCACGATGCCTCCAACGATGCTGATCTGTTGATTCTGCTCGGTACTGACTTCCCGTACAACGACTTCCTGCCGACCAAGAACGTCGCCCAGGTCGATATCGATGGTCGTGCCATCGGTCGTCGTACCACGGTGAAGTACCCAGTCGTCGGCGATGTGGCTGCCACGATTGAAACCATCCTGCCGCACCTGGATGAAAAGACTGACCGTTCCTTCCTGGACAAGCAGCTGCGGAACCACGAGCGCCTGCTCAGCCACGTCATCGAGGCATACACCCACGACGTTGAGAACATGCGACCGATTCACCCGGAGTATGTGGCCGACCTGATTGATAAGTACGCCGATGACGATGCCGTCTTCACCGTGGATACCGGCATGGGCAATGTCTGGGCTGCACGCTACGTCACGCCGAATGGCAAGCGAGAGCAGATTGGTTCTTTCCGTCACGGCACTATGGCCAATGCACTGTCGCAGGCCATTGGTGTGCAGGCTGCTGACCGGGACCGTCAGGTCATTACCTTCAACGGTGACGGTGGCCTGTCAATGCTGCTCGGTGAGCTCATCACCGTGAAGCAGGAGCAGCTGCCCATCAAGATGTTTGTGTTCAACAACTCCTCGCTCGGCATGGTCAAGCTGGAAATGCTGGTTCAGGGGCTGCCGGAGCACGAGACCGACCACGACGCAGTGGACTACGCCGGAGTCGCAGAGTCGTTGGGTATCAAGGCCATCCGAATTGAAGATCCGGCCGATGCGCCTCGCCTGATTCAAGAGGCGCTGGCATACGACGGTCCGGTGCTGGTGGATATGATCACCGACCCGAATGCCCTGTCCATCCCGGCAAACATCACCTGGGACATGCTGATGGGATTCTCCAAGGCCGCTACTCGCACCGTCTTCGGCGGCGGCGTTGGTCAGATGATCAACATGGCACGGTCGAACCTCCGCAACATCCCGCGGCCATAGTGGGGGTAGCGCTCTCGAGATGCGGGAGCGGGTGCGGTGCGGTACCTCTGTTTCCATGATTAAAGGTTTTCTGGTGAACCCTGACCTGACGCATCGCATCGTCGAATTTGAGTTGGAGGCCGCTGCTACATTCCTCGGCGGAGTTTCCTCCGACCGTGTTTCGGTGGCGTTTCAGGAAGACGGCGCCGATTACGCCGCTCTCTACAACCCGACGGCCAAGGCTGAGGGCGCTGAACCGAATCCGGTCGCGTCCCTCGGCCGCAATGAGGCTGCTACGGGCAACTCGGCTTTCTTTACCGACCCCACCACCGCAATTTGCGGAACGGTCGTATTTGTCGACGCCGAGGGCAAGGATATCGGCGACGAGGAAATCGAGCGTATTAAGCACGGTATGCGCGCCGTGCGTCACTACCGCGATGACTACCCAGAGGAATACGCTCTCTGGCGTGCCGCTGTGCGGAACCTCGGTCGCCTCGAAATTTAAACTCGGTCGCTGGTAAGTGACCCGGTGGTGCGCTAGTACCATGACTGCTATGACCGAGTTGACCCTGCTGGCAATCGAGAGTTCCTGCGATGAGACTGGCGCTGCAGTGATGCGTGTGCGCTACGACGACACCGACACCAGCGCCCCCGCCATTCCCGAGGTGGAAGTGCTTGCCGACGTCGTCGCATCCTCCATGGAACAGCACGCCCGCTTCGGTGGTGTGGTCCCGGAGATTGCTTCCCGCGCTCATTTGGAAGCCCTGCAGCCAGTAGTCTCCGAGGCGCGCGCGCAAGCAGCTGCCAAGCTCGGTATCGATACTTTTATCCCAGATGCCGTCGCCGCTACCGTGGGACCCGGTCTCGCCGGTGCGCTGCTGGTCGGTTCGGCAGGCGCGAAGGCTTATGCCGCCGCCTGGGGTGTGCCTTTCTACGGCATTAATCACCTTGGTGGCCACGTTGCTGTCGGAGCTCTCGACGGCGCGGATCTATCCAACGCAGTGGCGCTCTTGGTTTCCGGCGGGCACACGCAGCTGCTGCGCGTGCAGGGGGTTGGTCGTCCGATGGAGGAGCTCGGATCGACGCTTGACGACGCAGCCGGAGAGGCATACGACAAGGTTTCGAGGTTGCTTGGGTTGGGTTACCCGGGCGGCCCGATTATCGATAAGTTGGCTAAGCAGGGAAATCGCAAGGCCATCGCGTTTCCTCGCGCCATGATGCGCCAGCAGGATGCGCGCCATGACTTCTCCTTCTCCGGCTTGAAAACCGCCGTGGCCCGCTATGTCGAAGCGGCAGAGAAGGAAGGTCGTGAATACTCCGTAGAGGACGTCTGTGCTTCCTTCCAGGAGGCGGTCTGCGATGTATTGACCAAGAAGGCCGTTCGCGCAGCTCAGGATGTGGGGGCCACTACGCTGCTGCTCGGTGGTGGTGTGGCTGCGAACTCGAGGTTGCGTGAACTCGCAGCGGCGCGAGCTACCTCGGCAGGAATTACGCTGCACGTGCCACCGATTAAGCTGTGCACCGACAACGGTGTCATGATTGGCGCAGCTGCCGCCTACCTCATTGCCGCGGGGGTCAAGCCCTCTGGCTACGCCTGCCCGACCGACCCCTCCATGCCTGTGGAAGATCCTGTAATGCAATAAGCAGTGATTGCCCCTCGGATCCATGTTAAATTTCGTTAACTGACTTTGACTTGTTTCTCTGCCATGGATCGCAGGACAATTACAGGAAAGCGCTTGCCCAAAAATGAGTAAAGACTACAGCGAGTGGGAACTTCAGCCATCCGATAATTCGCATAATCAGACTGAGCTGTTTGCGCCGCAGGGTGAACTGCAAACAACGCAAGCACCGCAAGTTGAACATCAGCGCGGTCGTGCTCGGGGAGTGCTATGGGCAGTCATCGCGCTGCTGCTTGTGGTGATTGTCGCTGTAGCGGCGGTGCTTTACCTAGTTGTGAGTGGTCGAGGTGAGCAATGGTTTGGTGCAGGTGCCAAGGATGAAGTAACGCCGAAGCTCACTGTTACTGCGACTGCGACGGAGACCGTGAAGGTGAAGTCGCCGGAGAAAGCCAAGAAGGAAACTACGAGTACGGCTACGCCCGATTATCCGATTAGTGGGGATTGCGAGGCATCGGCGTTCCCGACTACGGAGGAAAACTTTACGATTGTCGCCTGTGACGGATGGTGGGCGCTGGGTGGGCGCGCAAACAGTGGTGGACTGGCGGTCTACCAATGGGACGAAGGTGCCTGGCAAAGGAGGGAGCCAGACAGTCGTTACACAACCGGTTCTGGTGGCCCGTGCTTTAGCGATGAGTACATCAAGGAACACGGAATGACGGTTACTGTGTTCGGTCGTATGGCGTGTAACCCCGACAAGCTGACCAATTAGCATTAGCGCTCACTATTGTTGAGTGTTAGCACTTGCAGGGGTAGAGTGCTAACGAAGGTTGTTTGACACACAGTTGTTCACCCGCGACGACGGCTGTGCACGGCAGACCAACCGGCACAAGAACATCACATCACCGCATGTATGGAGGAATTCATCGTGGCGAACGTCAACATCAAGCCGCTGGAGGACCGCGTCCTCGTCCAGATCAACGAAGCAGAGACCACCACGGCTTCTGGCCTGGTTATCCCGGACTCCGCTAAGGAGAAGCCGCAGGAAGCTACCGTTATCGCAGTTGGTCCGGGTCGTTGGGCCGATGACGATGACCGCATTCCTATGGACGTCAAGGAGGGTGACATCGTCATCTTCTCCAAGTACGGCGGCACTGAGCTGAAGTACCAGGGCGAAGAGTACCTGCTGCTGTCGCAGCGCGACATCCTGGCTGTTATCGAGAACTAAAGGGAGGACGTACCCACACATGGCGAAGCTTATTGCTTTTAACGAAGAGGCTCGCGAAGGCCTCAAGCGCGGTGTGGACACGCTTGCCGACGCAGTCAAGGTCACGCTTGGCCCGAAGGGTCGCAACGTTGTCCTGGACAAGGCCTTCGGCGGTCCGCTGGTCACCAATGATGGTGTGACCATCGCCCGCGACATCGACGTTGAGGATCCGTTTGAGAACCTCGGCGCGCAGTTGGTTAAGTCCGTTGCGGTCAAGACCAATGACGTTGCCGGTGACGGTACTACTACCGCAACGCTGCTGGCACAGGCGCTGGTCCACGAGGGTCTGCGCAACGTTGCAGCCGGCGCAAACCCGATTTCGCTGAACCGTGGTATTCACGCTGCATCCGACAAGGCGGTTGAGCTGCTGAAGCAGCGCGCCACCTCGGTCAGCAGCTCTGCTGCCATCGCACAGGTGGCAACCGTTTCCTCGCGCGACACTGAAATTGGTGACCTGGTTGCAGGTGCCATGGACAAGGTTGGCAAGGACGGCGTCGTCTCTGTGGAGGAGTCGCAGTCGATTGCCACCGAGCTGTCCGTGACCGAGGGCGTGTCTTTCAACAAGGGCTTCCTCTCGCCGTACTTCATTACCGACGTCGAGGCTCAGCAGGCAATTCTTGACGGTGCACAGGTGCTGCTGGTCCGTGAGAAGATTTCCTCCCTGCCGGAGTTCCTGCCGATTCTGGAGAAGATTGCCGAGTCCGGCAAGCCGACTCTGATTATGGCTGAGGATATCGAGGGCGAGGCGCTGTCCGCACTGGTCATCAACGCTATGCGCAAGACCTTGAAGGTTGCCGCAGTGAAGGCACCGTACTTCGGTGACCGTCGTAAGGCGTTCATGGATGATCTGGCAGTTGTCACCGGTGCAACCGTCGTTACGGCTGACACTGGCATGCAGCTGAAGGACGTAGGACTTGAGGTGCTGGGTAACGCACGCCGTATCACCATTACCAAGGACGAGACCGTTCTGGTTGACGGTGCCGGCACCGCTGAGGCTGTGGAAGAGCGTCGTAACCAGATCCGTGCCGAGATTGAGCGCACTGACTCTGACTGGGATCGCGAGAAGCTGGAAGAGCGTCTGGCGAAGCTCTCTGGCGGCGTGGCTGTCATTAAGGTCGGCGCTGCTACCGAGACCGAGGTCAACGAGCGCAAGCTGCGTGTCGAGGATGCCATTAACGCTGCTCGTGCGGCAGCTCAGGAAGGCGTCATCGCCGGCGGCGGTTCCGTACTGGTGCAGATCTCCCGTGAACTCGAGGCATTCGCTGACGAGTTCGAGGGCGACGAGGCAGTCGGTGTCCGTGCAGTTGCCAAGGCTCTGACCCGTCCGGCTTTCTGGATTGCTGAGAATGCTGGTAAGGACGGTGCTGTCGTTGTCTACCACATTGGTGAGCTGGAGAACGGCAACGGCTACAACGCTGCTACTGACACTTACGAGAACCTGATTGAGTCCGGCGTCATCGACCCGGTCAAGGTCACTCACTCCGCAGTCGTCAACGCAACCTCCGTGGCGCGTATGCTGCTGACCACCGAGGCTTCCGTTGTGGATAAGCCGGAGGAAGAGCCGCAGCACGATCACGCTCACTAATTGTCAGTGAGCTAGTGCCCGGGCCTTTGGCACGTAAAATGCTCCCCACCTTTCAATCTGAGGGTGGGGAGCATTTTGGTTTTTATGTGAACCGGCTGGAGTCCGAGAGAGGGGAGGGACTACATGGCAGTAACTAGAACGCGTTCAAGTTCGCGTTCACGTGCGGCCGGCTTAGCTCGAAGGATTTCATTTCGTTCAGATTCGCTGAGACCGCCCCAGACACCGTATGGCTCACCAACCTTGAGTGCGTGACTACGGCACTGCATAAGAACAGGGCAAGAACGGCAGATAGCCTTCGCACGGGCTTCACGCAGGCTGCGTGCGCGTCCGCGCTCGCCTTCCGGGTGGAAGAAGGTCGCGGAGTCCTGCCCGCGGCAAGAGCCGTGCAGCTGCCAATCCCACAAATCCGCATTGGGCCCGGGCAAGTGGTCGATGTACGTCATCGGAATTGATGTCTCCTTCATTGAGCTTTCTTGAAGCAGTGAGCTCAAGTGTGGAGGCCAACAATGAACGGTTGGTAAACCTAAGGAGGCCAGCCGGGATACTACGCAAACAATTCCGTCAAACTCTTACCAAATTTTTAGAAACGGCCAGGTCGTCGAGAACGCAAACCGTCGACAAAGCCTGCGCAGTAGTCCCATGGGGCGTAACGGGAGGGGTCTGGATCGAATTGTGGCTCGTGAACCGGGGATGCCTGGCCAGACAGGAGCATCAGGTAGTGGTTTTCCAAAACCTCCCAGTTATAAAAGTGCTCGTCACCGCAGTCCTCACACAACATGCAGACGCCCAGTAATCCCTCTGGGCTCAAAGCGGTGCGGAATAGGCGAACTGCGGCCAGATCTTCAAGAACCTCTCGACGTTCCTGGTCTGTCAGTGGAGCAAACGGCTCATCCGGCTCGAGAAAGCTTGCCGGGTCATTGGGATCTCCTTCGAACGGATCCCGCGGCATGGATGAGAAAAAGTTGTGGTTCACAACCACTACCGTAACAGCTCTGTACGGCAATCCTGTCGATTGGCGATGCACTTAGTTGGGGTTTAGTTCACCTTGGAATAACCCTCAGCTAGCTTTCGGCTAACCCTTGTCGGGCACCTGTCGCTCCGCCTAATTGTCGCGTTTCATCACTGAAGGACTACCCTGTATATAACGTTTGGCAACCACGAAGCGATAGCGCCCCTGGCCGGATGTCGGCAAGGGTGGAGCAGGAGGAGTCCATGACCAACCCCACGGGAATTAGCCTCGGCGGAGACAATCCCAACAAGATTCCACTAGTCGGCCTTACATTCGATGACGTCCTGCTGCTGCCGGATGCTTCGGACGTTATCCCCTCCGGCGTTGATACTTCGACGCAGCTCACTCGTGAGCTGCGTCTGAACATTCCGGTTGTGTCCGCTGCTATGGACACCGTCACCGAGGCCCGCATGGCTGTTGCCATGGCCCGCCAGGGCGGTATGGGTATCCTGCACCGCAACCTGTCTATCGAGGAGCAGGCTCAGCAGGTCGAGATTGTGAAGCGCTCTGAGGCTGGCATGGTGTCCGACCCGGTGACCTGTTCCCCGGATGACACCATCGCCGAAGTAGATGCCAAGTGCGCTCGTTACCGCATCTCGGGCCTGCCGGTCGTCGACAAGGACGGCAAGCTGGTCGGTATCTGCACCAACCGCGACATGCGTTTTGAGGCAGACCTGAACCGCAAGGTTTCCGAAATCATGACCCCGATGCCGCTGGTCGTGGCTGAGCAGGGTGTGTCTGGCGATGCGGCGCTGAACCTGCTGCGCGCTCACAAGGTGGAGAAGCTGCCGATCGTCGATGGCGAAGGCCGCCTGACTGGTCTGATTACCGTCAAGGACTTCGTCAAGAAGGATCAGTACCCGAATGCTTCCAAGGATGGTTCCGGCCGTCTGCTGGTCGGTGCTGGCATCGGTACCGGCGAGGACTCCTGGAAGCGCGCGCACGCATTGGCTGACGCAGGCGTAGACGTGCTCGTTGTTGATACCGCTCACGCCCACAACTCAGGTGTACTTGAGATGGTCTCCCGCGTTAAGAAGGAATTCGGCGAGAACATCCAGATTATCGGCGGCAACCTGGCTACCCGTGGCGCTGCACAGGCCATGATTGACGCGGGTGCAGATGCCATCAAGGTCGGTATCGGCCCAGGCTCGATTTGCACCACTCGCGTTGTCGCAGGTGTGGGCGCCCCGCAGATCACCGCCATCATGGAAGCCTCTGTCGCAGCTAAGAAGGCTGGCGTTCCGATTATCGCCGATGGCGGTATGCAGTTCTCCGGCGACATCGCCAAGGCTCTGGCAGCCGGTGCATCCTCCGTCATGCTCGGTTCGATGCTGGCCGGTACCGCTGAGGCTCCGGGTGAGGTCACCTTCGTCAACGGCAAGCAGTACAAGATGTACCGTGGCATGGGCTCGCTGGGTGCTATGCAGGGCCGCGGCCTGACCGGTGAGAAGCGCTCCTACTCCAAGGACCGCTACTTCCAGGCTGATGTCAAGAGCGAAGAGAAGCTGGTTCCGGAAGGCATTGAGGGTCGTGTTCCGTTCCGCGGCAGTATCGACTCCATCGTTCACCAGCTGGTCGGTGGTCTGCGTGCAGCTATGGGCTACACCGGTTCCGCTACCGTCGAGCAGCTGCACGACGCACAGTTCGTCCAGATCACCGCTGCAGGCCTGCGCGAGTCGCACCCGCACGATATCCAGATGACTGTCGAAGCGCCGAACTACTACCAGCGCTAAACTGGCTTAGTCGAGTTAAATTCCACGGAAAGGGCATGTGAGGAAAGCTCATGCGCGACATCGTTGAAATCGGTATTGGCCGCGAGGCACGCCGGACCTACGAGTTGGACGATATTGCACTCGTTCCCACTCGGCGTACCCGGTCGTCCAAGGACGTCGATACCTCCTGGCGAATTGACGCCTACGATTTCGAACTCCCGATGATGATGCATCCGACAGATGCCATCGCCAGCCCGGAATCCGTCGCTGAGTTTGCTCGCCTGGGCGGTTTGGCGGTTCTCAACGCCGAGGGTATCTGGGCCCGTCACGCCGATGCGCAGGACAAGATCGCCGAGCTGGTGGAGTTGGCAAAGAATGCCGCCACCAAGCGTGAATCCGAGGCAGCGAACCGCAAGCTGCAGGAACTGCACTCTGCTCCAATTGATACTGACCTGTTGGTTGAGCGCATCAAGGAGATTCGCGCAACCGGCGCGATTACTGCAGTTCGTGTCTCCCCGCAGCATGCCCGTGAGCTGGCTCCGCTGGCTATCAAGGCCGGCATCGACTTGTTGGTTATCCAGGGCACGCTGATTTCCGCAGAGCATGTCACGGCTCAGGGTGAACCGCTAAACCTCAAGGACTTCATCGGCAGCCTGGACGTTCCAGTTATCGCCGGTGGCGTTGTCGACTACCAGACTGCGCTGCATCTAATGCGTTCAGGTGCCGCTGGTGTGATTGTCGGTACGGGCTTTACGACGTCCCCGGATGCGCTCGGTATCGATGTGCCAATGGCTACCGCTATTGCGGATGCTGCAGCTGCTCGTAAGGACTACCTCGATGAGACCGAGGGGCGCTACGTCCACATCATTGCCGATGGCGGCATTGATACCGTCGGTGACATTGCCAAGGCAATCGCCTGCGGTGCGGATGCTGTGGCACTGTCCAGTGTGCTGGCAACCGTCCACGAAGCTCCGGGGCAGGGCTACGCCTGGCCGTCTGTTGCGGCACACCCGAAGTACCCGCGCGGTGCGGTGTGGCCGGTCGTCGACGATGAGAAGGAATTGGTCAGCCTGGAAGAGGCTCTGTTTGGCCCTTCCGCTTCGCCGTTCGGTGACCGCAATCTCGCCGGTGGCCTGCGTCGCGCAATGGCCAAGTGCGGCTTTACCAACCTGAAGTCCTTCCACCGCGTTGAGCTGTCGGTACGTCCAAAAGGTTTTTAATTAAAGTAATCGGATGGTTTTTTCGCAAAACTACCTTACTGAAAAGCCACCTCCGCTTAGGGTTAGGAACATGAGTTCCGCGCATTAGCGTTACGCCCTTAGAGAAGGTGGCTTTTCCCATGAGTAAACAACGTGATTTCGATGTTGTAATCGTCGGTTCCGGTTTTGGTGGTTCTGTTTCTGCTTTGCGGTTGACCGAAAAGGGCTACCGAGTGGCAGTTCTCGAAGCTGGTCGACGGTTCGAAGATAAAGACTTTGCCAAGACCAGCTGGCGGCTTCACAAGTACCTGTGGGCTCCTAAGCTGGGACTCTTTGGTGTCCAGCGTGTGCACATGTTGAAAGATGTCATGATTCTCGCTGGTGCCGGCGTCGGCGGTGGTTCTCTTAACTACGCAAACACTCTGTATAAGCCGGGTACTGAATACTTCCAGCACCGTCAGTGGGGGCACATTACCGACTGGGAGTCAGAACTCACTCCGCACTATGACAATGCATCTCGCATGCTCGGGGTGGTCACCAACCCATCCGACACGCCTGCCGACGTCGTCATGCGTGAGGTAGCCGAAGATATGGGGGTGGGTCATACTTTCCGCTCGACTCCGGTGGGTGTGTTCTTCGGAGCCAAGACAGGTGGACAGGGTGCGCCAGGGCAAACAGTTTCCGATCCTTACTTCGGGGGGATCGGCCCGGACCGTACTGCTTGTACGGAATGTGGTGAGTGCATGACTGGTTGCCGTCACAATGCCAAGAACACCCTGGTTAAGAACTACCTCTACTTGGCGGAGAAGTTTGGTGCGCAGGTCTTTGACCGCACTACCGTTACTGGCCTGCATCCTCAGGCTGATGGCTCCTGGGTTATTGACACTGAGCGCACTGGCCGTTGGGTAGCTAAGGACAAGCAGCAGTTTAGCGCTAAGCGCGTCATTCTCGCCGCCGGTGCCTGGGGCACACAGAATTTGTTGCATCGCCAGCAGGCCGATGGGCACTTGCCGCTGCTGCCGAAATCTTTGGGCAAGCTGACCCGCACCAACTCCGAGGCTATTTTGGGCGCGATGGGTACGAAGGTGGACCCGGAAAATGACTTCTCTAACGGTGTAGCCATCACTTCGTCATTCTTCCCGGACGAGGACACCCATATCGAGCCAGTGCGCTACGGTAAGGGCTCTAATGCCATCGCAATGCTGCAGATGATTATGACCGAAGGAGGTCGTCGGACTCCGCGATGGTTGCAGGCTGTGGGAACCGTCGTAAAGCATCCTAACTACCTGACGCAGCTCGTGAATCTGCGTAAGTGGTCGCAGCGCACCGTGATTTCTCTGGTGATGCAGAATCGCGACAACTCGATTACGACGTACCTGCAAAAGATCGGGCCGGTGCGTTTCCTGATGAGTAAGCAGGGCGAGGGGGAGCCGAATCCGACGTGGATTCCGTCGGGTAACGAAGCTACGCAACGTGCGGCGGACAAGCTCAGTGCACGTGGTCGGAATGGTCGTGTGCTGGCTGGGGGCACTATCGGTGAGTTGGCAAACATTCCTTTGACAGCTCACTTCATTGGCGGCGCAACGATTTCGGATTCACCCGAAAACGGCGTTGTTGATCCGTACTTGCGTGTGTGGGGTTACCCGACGCTCTCGATTCACGACGGTTCGGCGATGGCAGCCAACCCGGGAGTGAACCCGTCACTGTCGATTTCCGCGAATGCGGAGCGTGCAACGTCGCTGTGGCCGAATAAGGGTGAGGAAGATCAGCGTCCGGCGCAGGGTGAGTCCTACGTGCGCCTGGATCCGATTGCTCCGGTGAACCCGGCTGTGCCGGAAGATGCTCCGGCTGCACTGAACCTGGGTATGCCTGCAGTCCGTAAGTCTTGATAAGCTTTAGGGCGTGTCTGAACAGGTGACTAAGCCCGTCCTCGTCGTGGACTTCGGTGCGCAGTATGCGCAGCTCATCGCGCGACGTGTGCGCGAGGCAAAAATTTATTCCGAAGTGGTCTCGCATGATGCGACGACCGAAGAAATTAAGGCCAAGAACCCGGCTGCGCTGGTGCTGTCCGGCGGCCCGTCCAGTGCCTACGCCGAAGGTGCCCCGAAGCTCAACCCAGAGTGGCTTGAGCTGGGCATTCCGGTGTTTGGTATTTGCTACGGCTTCCAGGCGATGACTGAGGTGCTCGGCGGCACGATTGCTGCTACCGGTGACCGTGAGTACGGCCGCACGCAGCTGAACGTCGTCGACGGTGGCGGTGTCGCTCACACTGGTGTGCCGGAGACACACGAGGTGTGGATGAGCCACGGTGACGCGGTGTCTAAGGCGCCGGAGGGCTTCACCGTTACGGCGTCCACCAAGGGTGCTCCGGTAGCGGCTTTCGAGTGCTTGGAAAAGCGCATGGCCGGTGTGCAGTACCACCCGGAGGTCAACCACTCGCCGTATGGTCAGCAGGTTCTGGAGAAGTTCCTGTATGAGATTGCTGGCCTGGAGCCGGACTGGACTGCCGCTAACATCGCGGAAGAGCTGATTGAGCAGGTCCGTAATCAGGTCGGTGAGACCGGTCGCGCAATTTGCGCTCTGTCTGGCGGCGTTGACTCCGCAGTTGCCGCCGCACTTGTGCAACGCGCTATTGGTGACCGTCTGACCTGTGTCTTCGTCGACCATGGGCTGCTGCGCCAGGGCGAGCGCGAGCAGGTTGAGAAGGATTTCGTTGCCGCAACTGGTGCGAAGCTGATTACCGTCGACGATTCCAAGGTCTTCCTGGATGCTCTGGCTGGTATCACCGATCCGGAGACCAAACGTAAGACCATCGGCCGTGAGTTCATCCGCTCCTTCGAGCGCGCTGTCGCACAGGCGCTGGAGGGCGCTCCGGAGGGCGAGACCGTGGACTTCCTGGTCCAGGGCACCCTGTACCCGGATGTGGTTGAGTCCGGTGGCGGTTCTGGTACCGCCAACATTAAGAGCCACCACAACGTCGGCGGTCTGCCGGATGACGTTGAGTTCACCCTCGTTGAGCCGCTGCGCCTGCTGTTTAAGGACGAGGTCCGTGCGGTCGGTCGCGAACTGGGGCTGCCGGAAGAAATCGTCGCTCGCCAGCCGTTCCCGGGTCCGGGTCTTGGTATCCGCATCATCGGCGCTGTCGATGAGGGGCGTCTGGATACCCTCCGTCGCGCCGACGCCATTGCACGCGAGGAAATGACGGCCGCAGGTATGGACGAGGTTGTCTGGCAGTGCCCGGTCGTCCTGCTTGCCGACGTCCGCTCGGTTGGTGTCCAGGGTGATGGTCGTACTTATGGCCACCCAATCGTGCTGCGCCCGGTTTCCTCTGAGGATGCGATGACCGCTGACTGGACTCGTGTTCCCTACGATACGCTGGAGAAAATCTCCACTCGTATCACCAACGAGGTGCCTGAGGTCAACCGCGTGGTCCTGGATGTGACTTCCAAGCCACCGGGAACCATTGAGTGGGAGTAAGCCACTAGTTGGCAAGGGCCGTGTCTGTGAGTTGTGCAAACTCGCGGGCACGGCCCTTTTCCGTCAGGGCCGAATTGTTCTTGGCGATGGTGATGCGCTTATCGGCGGCTAGGGTGTGGAGAGCTGCGCTCACGGTATCGTCGTCAAGCATGGCGAAATAGGGGAGCTGGTCGGTGAAGAAGACGTAGCCGTCGCGTAGACGTGCGATGAAGAGGACTGTGAGGATGCGGGCCTCTGGTGAGTCGGCGGGGTAGGGGCAGCGCTGGGCGAAATTGTCAGGAAGATGCGCGGCGAGAGGGAGGAATCCGAATTGCCGCGGCAGGATTGCGCAGGTAGCGGTGATGGCGGACAGAACTAGGGTCATTATGCAGGCGACCGGTGTAGAGGAAATTCGTTCGGCGACGGCGGCAATGATCCATGCTCCGGGGAAGATGAGCAGCACGCTTATACTGCTATTCCACGAGATGTCGTTTGGTGACTCACGCATCGGCTCTGCGAAGTAGGAGGGCCGAGTTTCTTTGGTGGGTGTTTTTGCCTGGCGCACGAAAAGTGTGGTGCCGATGAGTACCAGTAAAAGCGCTATCATGATCCACCAGCCAATGGAGCCGATGATGTGGGCTTTAAGCAATGCGAGCAGTGCGATCACTGCGGTGGTGACGCCAATTGCCGTCCCCAGGCGCACGGGACTATTGATAAATTTTGTCGTGCGTTCGGCCCCGTCTTGGTAAGAGCCTGAAGAGTGTTGGTGCCGGCTGGAATCTGTCATACTTCTTAATTTTAGTAGCGATGGAACTATAGATTGTTGAGAGTTGTGTGGCTAGTGTTATGACCATGAGCATTGTAAAAATTAACGCTATTACCGTTCCTGAGGGTTCGGGAGAAGAGCTCGAACGTCGCTTTTCCGCAAACTCTTCAAAGATGAGCGATGTGCCGGGCTTCATTGGTTTCCAGCTGCTGCGTCCAACTGCAGGAGAGAGCCGCTACTTTGTCTTTACCGAGTGGGAGAGCGAGGAGGCCTACCAGGGGTGGCGTGAGGGCCGTGCCTTCAAGGCTTCGCATGAGGGCGAAAAGCGCAAGCCGGTGTCGTCGTCGGCTGATTTGCTCGAATTCGATGTAGTTCTCGATGTGAAGGCCTAAGTAGTACGAAATGTAGTACTCGGCTGAGGTTAGAGCGTCGCGCGGTGGTGTGCGGCGCTTTTCTTCGCACATTAATATCGAACGTACATTCTATTTAGGGTAGTGTTTAATCCGCTTGTTGGGAAAGAATATTCGAGCAGTGTTCGTGGTGGGCAGGGCAGTGGGGATGGCAGTGAGATGGCAGTGGGATAGCAGCGGGATGAGGTGGAACAAGAAGTGACAACGGCGGTCAATATTGCTGCGGGGCAGTCTAAGGAACAGACTATTGCGGCATTGCGGCAGGCGATGGCAGCCCAGTCTGGTGGGACTGCAACTGGTGCAACCTTTGGGCTCGGTGAGGCTCTGCCGGTGCCGGAGGCGTTGGAAAATACGTTGGCGGGAGCAGTGCGAAAAGGGGCTGTCAGTGTCATTGAACAGCCCGGTGCGGTATTGGCAGGTCTAATCGCGGAAGTTACGAAGACAGGTCATGTTGCGCTAGTTGGACTCGCTGAACAGGGGTTGCTCTCCGTGGTGGAGTTGGGCGGGAAGCTATCGAACATTGTCTGTGTGCCAGATCCTGGAATGCAGCCGCTTGAAGTAATTGGGCTGTTGGCGGACGGCGTTGACTTGGTGGTGGCTTCGTTGGCGCGCACTCCGCCGCCGTCGCAGGCACGTCCGCTGCAGGCACGACTGCGCACGAGTGGTTGTGCTCTGGTTTTTGTCGGGCAGCAGTGGCCGGGCGCTGCTGCGGAAATTTCCAGCTCTGTCGCTGGTGTTTCCGGGCTTGGCACTGGTTATGGCCGGATTCGAGCAGTGGATTACCAAGTCAGTGTGTCGGGGACGCGGTTTCCGCGGAGGCAGTGCCGTTGGCGGGTGGGGGAACAGGTGGAACAGAACAATGTGGTCGCGTTTCCCGCGCAGAGGAGGTCCTAGTGGTAGCGGCGGAATCGAGCCGTGTGGTGGCGCTATGGCTTCCTGATTGGCCAGTGCAGGCAGCACATCTAGCATCTGTGACGTCGCAGGCTAATCCGCTCAGTCCAGTTGCGATTGTGGGTGATAGCGGAGTAGCTGCTTGTTCTCCGAGTGCGCGCCGTGCAGGGGTACGGCGCGGGCAAAGCCGTCGCCATGCGGAAGCGTTGTGCCCGGAGCTGGAGGTTGTCGAGGAAAGTGCGGTGCGCGACGCTGCGGAATTCGAGTCCGTGCTGCAACGGTTGGAGGCGGTGGCAGCTGGGGTCGAAGCTCTACGGCCAGGCTTGGCGGTTGTGGCAGCGCGAGGGGTAATGCGTTATTACGGCGGACAGGATGTGGCCTTGGAAAAGCTGCTTGATGCCGCTGCGGTACCGGGCGTGGACTGCAGCTTGGGGCTCGCGGACGATATTGTGACAGCTATTTTGGCAGCGCGCAGGGGAGTGCTGGTAGCTCCCGGGGAAGATGAAGGCAAAAGATTTCGGCAGGGAATCTCTCTGGTGGAGCTGAGGGCGGAAAGTGCACTGGAGATGCCCGCAGAGCTTGCGAAGTCGTGGCAGGAACTCGGCCTGCGCACATTGGGGGATGTCGCTGCGTTACCGAAGCGGGATATAGCCAACAGGTTTGGGGCGCAGGGGGCTAGATGGCACGATTTGGCCTGCCGTGGGGAAGTGCGGTTGGTGGCGCCGCGATCTTTGCCGCCCGGACTGGCTGTGAGTTACCAGTCTTGGGAGAGTCCACTCCGGAGAGTGGATGAGGCCTCATTCGTCGCGCGCTTTCTAGCTGGGCAACTGCATGAAAAACTTTTTAACCATGGGTATTCGTGTTACCGCTTAGCGGTAGTGGCGCAATTTAGTGACGGCTCAGAGGTGCGCAGAGTATGGCGCTGCACTGAGCCACTGGCAGAACAGACTACGGCTGACAGGGTTCGGTGGCAGCTCGATGGCTGGCTGAATAACAGGAATCGGCAGCAGCCACGAGGGGACAGCGGCACTGTTGCTGGAACTGTTGACGGCGCTGAGGAAAATGATGGAGATGACAGCCGCGGAATTGTAGAGCTGCAGTTAGAGCCACTGGATGTGGTCGCCGCCGGGGCCGTAAAGCAGGATCTGTGGCACGGTAGTGATGATGCGCGAGCCAAAGCGCGCCGGGCTGCCGAGCGTGTGCAGGGGTTACTGGGGTCAGAGGCAGTACAGCAACCAATCATGCAGGGCGGGCGTGGCCCAGGGGAAAGAGTGGGATTTGTCGCTTTCGGAGAAAACCCCAAAAACACAAAAACCGCGGAAAATAATCAGCCGTGGCCGGGAGCCGTTCTTGCTCCCAATCCGGCAACTATTCCCGCGACTGCTAATGCTGAGGTGGAAGTGCTCGATGCCAATGGGCAGATCGTGGGCGTAACTGGGCGAGCGACCATGACGGCGGAACCATCTCTGGTGCGGCATGGAGTGACAACGTACCGCGTGTCATCGTGGGCTGGGCCCTGGCCGATTGACGAGCGCTGGTGGGTACCCGATGAGGCTCGCCGAGCGGCAAGACTACAAATCCGTGCGGTAGCGCATGACGGTACCATCGCCGCCTGGTTGCTCATAGGGCATGCCGGCGCATGGAGAATCGAGGGGGCTTACGCGTAGAGGCGTAGCGAGGGGCCGGCACCGGGGATGGGCAACCCGATTACTTCGATTGGAAGTCAATAACCAGGCGGTTCGGATTGCTCAACGAGAAAACCTTGAATGGGGTCTTATCTCCCTTGAGCCCGACGACATACTGAGTCTGTCCCTCGAAGGTGCCGGCGCCGACGACTTCCTTAATAACGGAAGTTGATGTCGGCTTGACCGAGTCAGAGGGGAAGTCCTCCATCTGGAAATCAAAGGGGTAGCCCATGCCCCGCAAGTCGATTACCAGCTTGGCTGTGCCGTCGACCGAAATCGGTTTGCCGGAGCCCTGTTGGGTCGGCACATCCTCGTAACGGACGAAATATCCCGGAGTGCCCTCGCCCGTGAGTTCAAAGACAATGCGGTCGTAACCGTCGTGGGAACCGACACGAACATCTTCAATACCCAAGTAAGCGCCATCGGAAGGGGCAGCTTCTGAGGAGGAACTATTGAAATCGCCCTCCGGAGCAGCATCGTCATCCATGGTGGTTTGCGCTGCCGCAGACGAGCTAGTGGAGCTGCTAGAGCTGCTTGACAAATCGGAGGTGCCAGCGGTTGAGTCAGTCTTCATAGACACTGCAGCAGCCGAGTCTGGGGATGAGTCAGAGGAGCAAGCGCCGAGAGCCAGGCCCAATGCGAGGCACAGGGATGCCGCGATACGGGTACGGGTGCGCGAAACATCCAGCGATTTCGTATTCATACGTCTGACGGTATGTGCGCAGTTACGGAATTTCAACAAGCTGAACTACAAAAGTCGAGGTCAGAAGTATTTGTTGTCAAAGTGTTGCACAATAGTAATAAAACAGGGGTGAACGCTGCGACCTAAGACCCAATCGCAGGGAGCACTCAATTACGCTTAGGCGTATGAGCCAGGCCAAATTTGATACCACCTGTTCTGCTCAGATGACTGAGCCGCTTCCCGGTACTGCGAAGACCGGAAAGCTCTTTATTGCGTTGGAGCACCAACTCGGTTGGTCGCACGATATTTTTGACGGCGGGGTATGGGGAGCAGAGATCACCGGTCAGGTAGAGGCCTGGTTGTCTGAACGCGGCGGCGCGTTGCAGCTGATTCGAAAGCCAGGCCGAATCGGCCAGCAGCCGTGTGATGGCGTTAACGTCTATATCGCGCATTGTGAATCAGTGGATGGCTCTGAGGTTTTTCTCGAACATCGCATGGTTGCTGATGTTGAAGACCTGATGACTCTGGATATCCGCCCTGGCCAGCCCACCGAGGGGGCCACTCGTCTGGACCATCCACTGTTTCTCATCTGTACGCACGGTAAGCGCGATCGTTGCTGTGCGATTAAAGGTCGCCCGCTCGCTGCTGCGATGCACAATCTCTACCCAGAGGTCGTGTGGGAAACCTCGCACTCTAAGGGGCACCGCTTTGCGCCGGCGAGTGTGCTGTTGCCATGGAATTACAGCTTTGGACGTCTGAGTGCGGTGGATGCCAAGGGGGTCATCGAAGACGCTCAGCAGGGCATCGTGCATGCAGAGGGCTGCCGCGGCCGTGGTATCTACACCCCGCAGGGGCAGGCGGCCGAGTTGGCTGTGCGTCGTCAAGCCGATACGTGGGGCGTAGACGATGTCGCACGCGTTGACGTCGACGGCACGACTGCAGTCGTCGCGCTTTACGACGGCCCCAGCGACCGCGACAAGGTCGTGGAATATGAAGTGGCCCTGGAGAAAATCACCACGGAAGGCGTTGTGTCTTCCTGCGGTGATGCTCCAGGGCCAAAGAAGGGCTGGGCTGCGGTCGAAGTAACCCGCCGCTAGCTAGTGGCTAGCTAATGTGCGCGGCTACCTGCGCATAATCTTCTTGGAGAGCCAGTTGCCGAAGATCTGCGCCAACTGGACGATGAAGATGATGACCAGGGTTGTCACCAGGGTGACGTTCCAGTCGAATGCCTGGTAACCGTAGGTGATTGCGAAGTTGCCCAGTCCGCCACCGCCGATGTAGCCGGCCATAGCTGACATGTCGACCACGGCGATGAAGGCGAAGGTGTAGCCCAGTACCAGCGGGCCCAGTGCCTCCGGCACGACGACCGTGCGGATGATGCGCCACGGACTTGCGCCCATCGCACGGGCGGCCTCAATCACGCCGGGGTCGATGGACATCAAGTTCTGCTCCACCAGTCGCGCGATGGCGAATGTGGCGGCAATCGACATGACGAACACCGCGGCTTCGGTGCCGATCGTGGTGCCGACCACGTTCTTTGTCAGTGGGCCGATGGCCGTAACCAAGATGATGAACGGGATTGGGCGAACAAAGTTAATCAGGACATTGAGGACCTGGTAGACAAACTTGTTGCGCAACACGCCACCGTCGCGGGTGGTGTAGAGCAGCACGCCGATTGCCAGACCTGCAACACCACCAATCAGCATGGCGACACAGACCATGTAGAGCGTCTGGCCGAATGCCTCGCCCAGCATTGGGCCGAGGCTATCCCAGTTGGTGTCCTTGCCACTCACCGATGGCAGAGAGTTTAAGAGACCGATCATGATGCAAGCTCCTCTACCTGTGTCAGTTCGGAAATAGCAGCAATGGCGGCATCGAAATCAGAGGAATCCGAGGCGGAATTACCTGTCAGCGGAGTCAACCGCAAAGTAAGGCGACCATAGGACTTCGCCTGCACATTGGCGACTGCGCCGTGTGCCACCGAGGCGGCGACACCGTGGGCACTAGTGGCCTGTGCTAGGGCACCGAGGTCAACACCGTCATTGATAGTGATGGTGACCAGGCGAGCCGCTGCGCTCTCGGCAGACTGATTCACCGAATCGCGTTCACGGCCAATTGGAACATCGCGCAGTGCGGTGGTGGCGAAGCGGCGGCCAACCTCAGTCTTGGGGTTGGCAAAGACCTCGTGGACCGTACCGGTTTCGACGATGTGACCATTTTCCATGATGGCCATGCGGTCAGCGATACCGCGTACAACCGACATGTCATGAGTAATCAGCACGATAGTGACACCCATTTCGCGATTGATGCGACGCAGCAGATCCAGGACGCCGGAAGTAGTTTCCGGGTCGAGTGCCGAGGTGGCTTCGTCGGCAAGCAAGAGCGTCGGTTCGGTGGCGAGCGCACGGGCGATGCCGACACGCTGCTTCTGCCCACCCGAGAGCTGCTCGGGGAAGGACTCCGCCTTGTCGCCGAGACCGACGAACTCCAGCAGTTCCTGGGCGCGAGCGCGGCGCTTGGCCTTCGGCATACCGGCCAGTTCCAGCGGGTATTCAACGTTGCGAATCGCGTTGCGCGAATGGAAGAGGTTGAAGTGCTGGAAAATCATGCCGATATTGCGGCGCAAGCCCCGTAGCTGGCGCTCGGAGATGCCGACGATGTCGGTGTCATCTAGCAAAACCTGCCCGGAGGTTGGCTTTTCCAGGCCGTTAATCATACGGATGAGCGTTGATTTACCGGCGCCGGAATAACCGATGACGCCGAGGATTTCGCCGGGTTCAACGGTTAGGTTGATGTCGGCGAGCGCGGTGACGTCGCCGAATTGCTTGTTCAGCTCGCGGAATTCGAGCTTCGTTCCCCTGTTGGTCACGAATGAATCAGTGCCCCTTGGTCTGTGTTCCCTGGTGTTGGGCGGTACTTAAGTGGCAGTGGCGTTAGTTCTGCTCGCGCTGCTGCTCTTCGACGCGGTCCAAAATGTCCTGCAGCTCCTTAGCCGAACGGTCAACCGGAACCGAGGTGCCCTTGGAGTCCTCTGCGACTGCGTCCTGGACCTCCTTGGAGTGCCAGATCTTGGAGAGCTCCGCGTACTTCGGGTTGTCAGCATTTTCAGCCTTGGTGACAAAGACGTTGATGTACGGCTCTGCCTCCGTGGAGTTCGGGTCATCCTGGAAGATGGCGGTGTTCGGGTCGATGCCGGCGCGGTCCAGGAAGGAGTTATTAATAATGGCAGGCTTGCCCTCGCCGTAAGCGGCCGGGGTCTGAGCGGCATCCACTGGCAGGACCGTGACTGTGGAAGCTTCCTTATCGATGTCGGCCGGGGACGGAGTCAGCAGGTCATCCTGCTTCAGCTTTAGCAGGCCAGCCTGAGCCAGCACGTTAATAGCGCGCCCCTGGTTGGAAGGGTCGTTCGGGATAACGACCTCGGTGCCCTTCTTCAGCTCATCAACCGACTTGTGGTCCTTCCAGAACAGAGCCAGCGGGACAATCTCGCTCGAACCAATCGGAGTCAGGTCCGACTTAGCGCCGACGTTGTACTCAGCCAGGAACTTGATGTGCTGGAAGAGGTTGACGTCGAGCTGGCCCTCATCGAGTGCGCGGTTCGGGGTCTGGTAGTCGGAGAAGTTCTGAACATCCAGGTCAATGCCCTGTTCAGAAGCCTTCTGCTCGAAAACGGTCCAGGCCTTCTTGCTGGCATCCGTGGTGCCGATGCGAATGGCATCATCCGAGCTGCCGCAGGCAGTAAGGCCGGTTGCGGCGAATGCGACAGTGAGTACACCGGCGGAAAAACGCTTGAGGTTCATCGAGGGGTCTCCTTATTTAATGGGATTTGTTAGCTGAAGTTTTAAGGCAGAACTAGACCAAGCTGTCTTTAATTCTGGGGTTAAGGCTAGCACTTGCCCAGGTAGTGCTGAAAATTCAACTTCAGCCTAAACAGTCGAGCGTGGCTGAGATGTGACTTACGGATGCGTCCCGGGGGTGACGTTTAATGCAGATGCCAGTCGAAAGTACGTTTGAATGCAGTCCGCGGTGTGGGTTAATGTTCGTGGCATGGAAAACATCTCGGACGGACAGTCGGAGCAGTCCGGTCGGCCACTGAGCTGGTCGCGGATTGAGCGTATTCTATCGGGTAAATTTTCAGGAAAACTACAGCCTAATGGTAGCTTCAACGGCTGGCGGGGACAGCTGTCAGATTCCATCGTTGGGGCTTTTGAAGCTCCGGAAAGCGGCGCTGGTGGCAGAGGTGGCATGTCATTTACGCCTGCGGATATTAAGGCGGAATTGCACTGTCGTTCGAGTTATTCGTTCCTGCATGGCGCATCGGATCCGGAAGAATTGGTGTCCGAGGCTGTGCGTTTGGGGTTAAACGTGTTGGGGCTGACAGATCGCGATGGTTTCTATGGAATCGCTCGTTTTGCCGAGGCTGCAGCGGAGGCTGGTATTGCCACAATCATCGGCGCGGAGCTGGGGCTTCCGCAGCGGCCCCTCACGGTGCTGGGGCGGGGGCCCGAGGGCTATCGGCGCCTGAGCCACGCGCTGTGTGATGCGCATATGTCGGCAGGGGAGAAGTCCGTCGTCCGCTATCCTCCACTGCCAAAGTTGGGGGAGGCTGCAGGTGGTTTCTGGCAGGTGCTTGCCGACGTTAACTGGCTCGGCGACCTGGAAGAACTTATTGCGGCCTTCGGTGCGGAGAATGTGGCACTCGAACACCGCGTGAGCCCCACCGCGCAGGCGGCCGATGACGCGGAAGCTATTTCAGCCGCAGCTGTGAAGTATGGCCTGCGGGAGGTGGTTTCCTCTGCTGCGACGTCAGCTTCGCCTGCGACAAGCCGGTTGGCTGGGGCTAAACAGGCTCTTGCTGTGAGAGAGGACTTAGGCGGGTTCGAGTCACGACTGGAGCCGGCAGGCGGAGCTTGGTTGCGTTCGTGGGAGGAGCTAGCGGCGGCAACACGGTATCTGGGGGTGCAGGTGCTGCGGTCAACACAGGACATTGCAGGTGAGTGTGCTTTTACGCTTGACCTCATTGCGCCTGAGTTGCCTCGCTGGGAAGTGCCAGAGGGCCACGATGAGGACTCCTGGCTGCGGGAAATTGCCCGTGCGGGGGCACGGCGGCGGTATGGTCCGGTCGATGGAGCTGGGGACGGCTCCGTGCAAGCGCGGGCGTGGGCGCAGTTAGAACATGAGCTGACTGTGATTCGAGAGTTGGGCTTTCCGGGCTACTTCCTCATCGTGCACGACATCTGTGAGTTCTGTCGCCGGGCGGGAATTCTGGCGCAGGGGCGCGGTTCGGCCGCTAACTCGGTGGTGTGTTTTGCGCTGGGGATCACCAATGTTGACCCCATTAGTGCCGGGCTGTTGTTCGAGAGGTTTTTGTCGCCAGAACGGGATGGTCCGCCGGATATTGATGTAGACATCGAGTCTGGTCGTAGGGAAGAGGTTATCCAATACGTCTATGAAAAGTATGGTCGTGACAATGCCGCGCAGGTAGCCAATGTCATTACCTACCGGCGGCGCGGCGCATTGCGCGATGCGGCGCGGGTGTTGGGATACTCGCCGGGCGTTATCGATGCGTGGGTCAGAGACCGGGAAGCGTGTCCGCCGGAGCCGGTGCGAAAACTGGCGGAGCAGCTTCGTGGGCAGCCTCGTCATTTAGGCATTCACTCTGGCGGAATGGTGATTTGTGATCGGCCGATTGCGGATGTCGTGCCAGTGGAATGGGCACGCATGGAGGGGCGCTCAGTAGTGCAGTGGGATAAGGATGACTGTGCGGCAGCGGGACTGGTGAAGTTCGACCTGCTTGGCCTCGGAATGCTGGAGGCCATCCACCATTGCATTGACTTGGTCTATGAACAGCATGGGCGCCGAGTGAACCTGTGGGAAATAGATGTCGCTGAACCGGAGGTTTACGAGATGTTGGCACGCGCGGACGCGGTGGGCGTGTTTCAGGTGGAATCGCGCGCGCAGCTGGCCACCTTGCCCCGACTGAAGCCGAGGGAGTTCTTTGATCTGGTGGTGGAGGTGGCACTCATTCGCCCAGGCCCCATTCAAGGCGGTAGCGTGCACCCCTACATTCGCCGCCGAAATGGACTCGAACCGGTGACCTATGAGCATCCGGTGTTGGAGAAGTCTCTCGGGAAGACACTGGGCATTCCGCTATTTCAAGAGCAGCTGATGCAAATGGCCGTCGATGCGGCGGATTTCAGCGGGGCGGAAGCGGACTCGCTGCGCCGCGCTATGGGGTCGAAGCGCTCAGTGGCCAAAATGGAAGCGCTCCATGCCCGTTTTCTGGCTGGGCTGGAGCGCACCAGTGGCATTGATGCGGATATTGGGGAACAACTGTGGAACAAGATAGTGGCCTTTGCCGCCTACGGTTTCCCTGAATCACACGCGCAGTCGTTTGCCTCCTTGGTGTATTTCTCGGCCTGGTTTAAGTACCACTATCCGGCGGAGTTCTGTGTAGCGTTGCTCCGTGCTCAGCCCATGGGGTTTTACTCTCCGCAGTCGTTGATTGCCGATGCCCGCCGGCACGGTATCGGCTGCGATGGTCCGGATATCGCAGTTTCAGGCGTGGAAGCCAGCGTCATCGATGGTCGTATTCGTTTGGGGATCGGTGCCATTGCCGGTGTGGGCAATGACGTGGCGGAACGTATCGTCGCAGCGCGGCCATTTGTCAACGCAGCAGATGTCGCCCGCAGAGCTCGGCTGGGTGTTGGGCACATGGAAGCACTGGCGCGCGCAGGAGCACTTGGGTCGCTGGGGATTGACCGTCGTCAAGCACTGTGGGCGGCGGGCGTGGCGGCGACGGAAAGTGAGGGCATGCTGCCGGGGCTCACGCTTGCCGACGCACCGGCGTTGCCCGGCATGACGGAGTTTGAGCTGGCAGCTGCCGATTTGATGGCAACGGGAGTGACCCCGGGGCAGTACCCGGTGGCCGCGTTGCGGGCAGACCTGCAGGAACGTGGAGTGGTGCCTGCGGCAGAACTGAAAGCAGTGCCCGACGGAACACGAGTAGAAGTGGCGGGAGTCGTGACACATAGGCAACGTCCAGGGACAGCTGGCGGAGTGACATTTTTGGGAATGGAGGACGAAACTGGGCTGGTGAATGTGCTGTGTACACCGGGGCTGTGGAATCGTTTTCGGCCGGTAGCGGTGAATTCGCGGGCGATGGTGGTGCGCGGTATCGCGCAGACAGCCTCTGGTGCGGTGACAATCGTGGCCGATCGTCTGGTGGATATGTCCGAGGCTCTGGGGCAGCCGGTGGTGGCAGGTCGAAGTAGAGATTTTCGCTGACTACTAGAATGGATTGTCATGCGCCAGACCTATGAATCCTCGTTAGCACCGGATGGGAGTGCAATCGCCTTTATTGTCCGCGATAGCGGCTACCCGCGTGCGGTACAGCAGGAGATTACTCCGGAGGGGCTAGGGGCGGAGCGCCCCGTGAAACTGCCGGTGGAAGGCCCGGTTACCAGGGTGCTGCACTCTCCGGATGGAAAGTGGATTGCCTGCGAGGTCTCTCCGTACGGTACGGAGCGTTTGCAGACCTGGCTGGTATCCACCGATCCGGAGGTCGACGGTGCCCGCCCCCTGCGTATGGATGCGGATATGCGCGCCACACTGGTGGAATGGGATAACGATCTCCTAGCGATGAACGCGGTCGATGCCCAGGGTATTAACTATGCGCGTTTGGTCAACCCGACGGACTCAAAGTATGAGGTCATTGATAAACGCACTGACAGCCAGCTGGTAGCGGCTGAAGGTGGGTTTGGCCTCGTGCGGGTGGGACCGCGAGGCCACCGGGAGTTACTACTAGTCGGGCCGGGGCAGCAGTGGCAGCCGCTGTTGCCATCCGATCCTGGCTCTACCACGGATGTCGGTGTCTTATTGGCGCATCCGGGGCAGGAGAAGCTGACCGCATTCGTGCTCTCAGATCATGGCGCGGAACAGCGTCGCATCCTGCGCCTGGGTATTACTCCCGATAGCGGTATCAGCACTACTGAGCCGCGCACAGCGGAATCGACCGCAGCGGAGATTTTGGATATGAAGATTGGCATCGAAGTTGATGTCGAGGAGTTCATTGGCAATCCGGATCAAGACGTCGAAGAATTCGTCATTAGTGAGGATTCCTCCACCGCGGCTGTGCTGTGGAATAGCGGTGGGGTCAGCACGCTCGAGGTGCTAACCCTTGGCCTTCACCCGCAGACTGACGACATGCGGGTGATGGTGCGCCGCAATGTGGAATTGCCGGGCATGGTTGCGCGCGAGCTGTCAATCTCCGGGGACGGTGAGCTGATCTCCCTGACAGTAGAAGGGCCAGGCCTTGCGCCAACGGTGGAGATTCTGCGCAATATCGGTGGTGTCATTGAGCCATTGGATATGGAACGCACCGAACGGATTTTGGCTCTGGAAGAGAAGAACCTGGAGACCATGCCGGCCCCAGAACTGGTCTACTTTGTCTCCCGCGATGGGCTGGAACTCTCTGGCTGGCTCTACCTTCCAGAGTCGGTGCGCAATAGTTCTAATGACGTTTCCGGAAACGCACTACCGCCGGCTTTCATCCACATCCACGGCGGCCCAGAACTGCAGGCAAAACCCATTCACCACGATGTTCTAGCCAGCATTGTGGAGGCGGGATTCGTGGTGTTCACACCTAATGTGCGCGGTTCCTCGGGGTCCGGTAGGTCATTCGAGCACGCGGGCGACCGCTATGGACGCTTTGCCGCTATTGCGGATATCGCAGCGGCGCGTGCCTTCCTCGTTGATGCCGGGTTGGCGGACCCAGAACGCATTGCCCTGGGTGGGCGATCCTACGGTGGCTTCATGTCGCTGTTGGCCTCGGCGTGGTACCCGGATCAGTTTGCTGCCATCGTGGATGCCTGCGGAATGACAAGTTTTGAAACCTACTACCAATCCACAGAACCCTGGTTGGCGCAGGCCGCGTTCCCTCGATACGGCTACCCGTACCAGGATGCTGAGCTTCTGCGCGATATCTCGCCACTGCACCGTGCGGAGGAAATGAAGGCTCCAACCCTATTCATCCACGGCGAGTGGGATACCAACGTGCCTCCGCGAGAGTCCGGTCAGATGCGCAACGCCATGGACGCCTATGGTGTGCCCACTGATTTTCTGGTGGTTGAGGGAGAGGGCCATAAGTTCTCGAAGCCGAGGAGCCGAGCGCTCATCGGTGAGACCATCATCGCGTTTTTCGCCGAGCACGGCGTGTGTGATGCGGCACCCAGCGCGTCAACGGCAGTAGAAACTAACAACGATCAGTAATAGAAGCAGCGGAAAAGAACTGACAGAAGAAATGAATAGCGCCACGACCGAGCCGACGAACGCCGAGCCAACCAACTCCACAGACTGGATTAAGAGCCACACCTGCCACGTGCTTTTTGACCGGCCTGTCATCCCGCCGAACACCGGAAACGCTATCCGCATGTGTGCGGGCTCTGGAGCTATGTTGCATCTGGCCAAGCCACTGGGGTTCAACTTCGATGACAAGAATCTGCGTCGCGCCGGGCTGGATTACCATGACCTGGCCGATGTGCGTATTCACGATTCCATCGATCAAGCGTTGGAGACCTTTGCCAGCCAAGGGTGCCGCATCTTTGCCTTTACCGCACACGCTGACACTTGGCACACAGACATTGAGTACACGAACACCGATGTACTGCTCTTTGGCCCGGAGCCAACCGGGTTGGAACAGTCAGTGCTCGATGATTCGCGAATTACGCAATTAATCCGAATTCCCATGTTGCCCGCTCGTCGCAGCATGAATCTTTCCAACGCCGCTGCAGTGGCTGCTTATGAAGTCTGGCGTCAGCAGGGCTTTATGGGCGGTAAATAGGGTCAAAGGCGAGGGCGGTTACAGGGCGTTTCTGGGCATTATTCGCTCCTGTGCCTAAGATAAATGCCATGGCAGCGACAAAGCTTGATGGCAAACTCTACCGAGACGAAATCTTCGAAAACCTGGAAAAGCGCGTTGAGCGTTTGAAGGAAGCCGGCTACACCCCGGGGCTGGCCACCGTGTTGGTTGGTGATGATCCAGGCAGCCACTCTTACGTCAAGATGAAGCATCGCGACTGTGAGCAGATTGGTATCGCCTCTATCCGCCGTGATCTCCCAGCTGACACCACGCAGGAAGAACTCGAGGCAGTAATCACCGAGCTGAACGAAAGTCCGGAGTGCACAGGCTACATTGTTCAGTTGCCACTGCCGAAGCACCTGGATGAAAACCGTATTCTGGGCCTCATCGATCCGGAGAAGGACGCCGATGGCCTCCACCCGGTAAACCTGGGCAAGCTGGTCCTCAACGAGCCAGCACCGCTGCCGTGTACCCCAAACGGCTGTATCCACCTGCTGCGACGCTTCGGCGTCGAGCTCAATGGAGCCAAGGTTGTTGTTATCGGCCGCGGTGTCACCGTCGGTCGCCCGATCGGACTGATGCTCACTCGCCGCAGCGAGAACTCCACCGTGACGCTGTGTCACACCGGCACCAAGGACTTGGCCGCTGAAACCCGTCAGGCTGATGTCATCATCGCAGCCGCTGGTGTCGCCCATATGATTACTGCAGACATGGTCAAGCCTGGCGCTGCTGTACTCGACGTGGGAGTTTCGCGTGTCGACGGCAAGCTGGCCGGTGACGTTGCTGATGACGTCTGGGACATTGCCGGTTACGTATCCCCGAACCCAGGTGGTGTCGGCCCACTGACTCGCGCTTTCCTCGTACGCAATGTCGTCGAGCGCGCTGAAAAGCTCGCTGGCCTGGCCTAGTCAGCCAGGAGGAAGAAGTCATGTCGAAAAGGGAAATTGCGCAGCGTGCCCGGCGGGAAGATCTGCCGGATCCAATGCTGAACCCGCATAGTCCGAAGACCCCGCCGCCGGGGGCATCGTGGCCAATGTGGGTGCAGTATACGATTTACGGCGCGCTCTTTTTCGGCATGTCCGCCTTCGTTGTGTTCCTGGGGCTGGAGCGGTGGCGACGCGCCACATTCATGCTGGGAAGCACAATGATGCTGCTCGGCGTGGCTAGGCAGTACCTGCCGGACAGCATTTTAGGTGTGTTCTCCGTACGATCCCGGGCCTTTGACTTATGGTTTTGCTCCATAATCGGGATGGGAATCGTATTCCTCGCAGTCAGCGTGGATGCGCTGGGAAGCTAGCTGACATTAACTGACATCGCGAGCGAGGAAACTACGCACAATCGAATCCACTCGCTCGAACTCCGTCAAGAATCCGTCGTGACCCACGGCGGATTCAATCTTTTCCAGCCCCAAGCAGTTGCCCAGATTGCGGGCGAGGTGCTCCTGCTGGTGGAAAGGGTAGAGAATGTCCGTGTCCACACCGGCAACCATGGTCGGCACGGTTGACGAGTGCAGCGCCTCGTTGAGGCCACCGCGACCACGGCCAATATTGTGCCGATTCAAGGTATCGGTGAGCACGACATACGAGCCGGCATCGAAACGCTGAGCCAGCTTCTTCGCCTGATGATCCAAGTAGCTTTCTACCTGGAAGCGATCTTCCGTGCGCATCGCGCCCAGCGGATCCTCACCGGGCTGCGCTGCCGCGCCAAAGCGGTCATCCATCTCCAGCTCGCCACGGTACGTCAAATGCGCGACCCTGCGTGCAAAACCCAGACCTCGGGCCGGAGTCACACCGCGGTCGTAGTAGTCGCCGCCATGCCAATCGGGATCGGACTCAATGAATTGAATCTGCGCAGACTGAATACCAATCTGCCAAGCAGACGCACGTGCGCCGACACACATCACCAATGCCTTGCCGACGAAATCCGGGTGCATCAGTGACCACTCAAGCGCTCGGGCCCCACCCAAGGAGCCGCCAATGACAGCTTGGAGGCGGGAAATTCCCAGTTCTTGCAGCGCCAGGTGCTCCACCGTCACCGTGTCGCGCACGGAGATTGCGGGGAAGCGAGAGCCCCAGGGCTTGCCGTCGTCCGGATGTGGACTGGAAGGGCCGGTTGTACCGCGACAGCCACCGATGACGTTGGTGCAGATAATGCAGTACTCGTCGGTATCCAGGGCGCGGGCAGAGCCAATCATCCCGTTCCACCAACCCGCAGTCGGGTGGTACTCATCCGAGGGGCCGGAAGCGTGGGCGTCGCCGGTTAGAGCGTGCTCGAGGAGGATGACATTCGAGCAGTCGTCGTTAAGCCGGCCCCAGCGTTCGAACTCGACAGTGACGTCGGGGATGACCGCGCCAGCCTCGGTTGTGACATCGCCGATAAAGACACGCCCCGGTTCGCCCTCGGGTGCGAGGGCGGCCGGGGTAGATGGGGAAAAGCTCATGCCTTATAGACTACTTAGTCCGTTCTGTGTCTGTGTACAAACGGTCTACGCGAGTGCTGCGAAGCCGCCCTCGAGATCGGCGATGATGTCATCGATGTTCTCGATACCGACAGAGAGGCGAACGGTGGCCTGGGAAATGCCGGCGCGGATCAGACCCTCCTCATCGGACTGGGAGTGAGTGGTGGTGGCCGGGTGGACAACCAGCGAGCGGACATCACCGATGTTGGCGACGTTGGAGTGCAGCTTCAGAGCGTCAATGAACTTCCACGCCTTGGCGGTGTCGGCATCCTTCAGGTCGAAGGAGAGCACGCCGCTGGCGCCGGAAAGGTCCAGCTTGTTCAGGGTCTCGTACCACGGGGAGCTCGGCAGTCCAGCGTAGTTGACCTTGGCGACCAGCGGGTGGTTCTCGAGGAACTCAGCGACAGCCTTGGCGTTCTCATTGTGGCGCTCGATGCGCAGAGCCAGGGTGTCGAGGCCCTGAGCCAGAACCCAAGCGTTGAACGGAGCCGGGGCAGCGCCGGTGTCGCGGAGAATGCCAGCGCGAGCACGCAGTGCGAAGGCCGGGGCGCCCAGGTCGGCGAACTTCAGGCCGTGGTAAGCCTCGTCGGCCTCGGTGAAGTTCGGGAAGATGGAACGGCCGTTGCGGGTCTGAGTCCAGTCGAACTTGCCGCCGTCGACGATGACACCGCCAAGGGAGGAGCCGTTACCAGTCAGGAACTTGGTGGTGGAGGAAACCACGACGTCAGCACCGTGCTCGAGCGGGCGCAGCAGGGCCGGGGTCGGAACCGTGTTGTCGACAATCAGCGGAACGTTGTTGCGGTGTGCAACCTCGGCGATGGCCGGGATATCGAGGACGTCGATCTGAGGGTTGGCGATGGACTCACCGTAGAAACCGACGGTGTTGTCCTGAACTGCTGCCTGCCAGGACTCCGGGTCATCCGGGTTCTCGACGAAAGTGCAGTCGATGCCAAGGCGCGGCAGGGTGACCTTGAACAGGGTCTCAGTACCGCCGTAGAGGCGTGGCGAAACGACGAAGTGGTCGCCTGCACGAGCCAGGGTGAGGACAGCAGCGGTCTCAGCTGCCTGGCCGGAGGAGAACAGTACGGCAGCGACGCCGCCTTCGAGGCTGGCGATGCGCTGCTCGACGGCATCCACAGTCGGGTTGGTCAGGCGGGAGTAAATCGGGCCTGCATCCGAGAGGTTGAAGCGGTTGGCAGCGTGCTCAGCGGAATCGAAGACGTAGGAGGAGGTGTTGTAAATCGGCAGGTTGCGCGCGGAGGTCTGTGCGTCCGGAGCGAAGCCGGCGTGAATAGCGCGAGTGGACAGGCCCCAGTTGGCGGCGTTGCTGTTGTCGTACTTGGTGGTCATTTCAGATACTTCCTTGCGGTTTTTTTGAGGTCGTTCAAAACGTTGCTTACAAACAATAGTGAACCAAGCTGTCTATTGCAAAGTTTTGGAAAAACCCAAGGTAAGAGGGTGTGTGTATCTGTGTCGAGAGTGCTATAGCCCGCTTAGTACGGATTGGTTTGATTAGTTCTGGGGCGTGGTCGGTTGTGGGGGGGGGGTGGAGGCTGCTGTATATGGGGGCGTGGGTGGCGCGTGGTGGGTGGTGGGTGGTGCGTGGCGAGTGGTGTTCGACGGGTGGCGGTTTGCCGAAGGAGTTAGTGCCTACCTTTATGACAGTTTGAAGGCAATTTTTTGGACAAAAGTGTCATAAAGGTAGTCAGTAACTCATGGGGTGAGGCACTGCGGTGCCGGGGCATCGGGCGCTGCGGTGCCGAGTGTCGAGGTGAGCCAAACAGGGGACTGAGTATGGGCGAAGGGTACCGTAAAGCGCCGAAAAGCACTGGGTACTGTCAAGACCGTTACGGAAGTCAGGGCATAGAAAAAGCCCCTCGCGCCATGTGCATCAAATGCAACATGAGCGAGGGGCTATCGCCCGAAACCGGCGGTCAGCCTAGGTCGGCCTAGACCAGCCTGGGCCAACCAGGTCAGCCAGACCAGCCAGGAGCAAGCAGCTAGTCCTACTTCTTCAGACCGTCGATGATCTCGTTGAACTCAGCGGACGGACGCATAACTGCGGAGGTCTTCTCATCGTCCGGCAGGAAGTAGCCACCCAGATCAGCTGGGGAACCCTGAGCATCAATCAGGGTCTTGGCGATGGACTCTTCCTTCTCCGTGAGAGCCTTAGCGACCGGTGCGAAAACTTCCTTCAGCTCGGAGTTCTCGTCCTGCTTGGCCAGCTCCTGTGCCCAGTAGAGAGCCAGGTAGAAGTGGGAGCCGCGGTTGTCGATTTCGCCAGCCTTGCGGGACGGCGACTTGCCCTCGTCGAGCAGGGTAGCGGTTGCCTTGTCCAGGGCCTCAGCCAGGACGCGTGGACGTGGGTCGTCGTCATGCTCAGCGGCGTAGCGCAGGGACTCGGCCAGTGCCAGGAACTCACCCAGGGAGTCCCAGCGCAGGTGGTTTTCTTCCTGAACCTGCTGGACGTGCTTCGGTGCGGAACCGCCTGCGCCGGTCTCGAACAGGCCGCCCCCGGCCATCAGCGGCACGACCGACAGCATCTTGGCGGAGGTGCCCAGCTCCATGATCGGGAACAGGTCGGTGAGGTAGTCACGCAGAACGTTACCGGTTACGGAAATGGTGTTCTCGCCGCGGCGGATGCGCTCGAGGGAGAACTTGGTAGCGGACACCGGATCCATGATGCGGATATCCAGACCCTCGGTGTCGTGGTCTGCCAGGTACTCGTTGACCTTGCTGATCAGGTTGTTGTCGTGCGCACGCTGCGGGTCCAGCCAGAACACTGCAGGGTCGCCAGTGATACGAGCGCGGTTGACGGCCAGCTTCACCCAGTCGCGGATTGGGGCGTCCTTGGTCTGGCAGGAGCGCCAGATGTCACCCTCGGCGACGTGGTGCTCAATCAGAACCTCGCCAGCGGAGTTGATGACCTGCAGGACACCGTCAACCGGGATCTGGAAAGTCTTGTCGTGGGAGCCGTACTCCTCAGCCTTCTGGGCCATCAGGCCGACATTCGGGACAGAGCCCATGGTTGCCGGGTCGAAAGCGCCATTGGCGCGGCAGTCCTCGATAACAGCCTGGTAGACGCCGGCGTAGGAGGAGTCCGGGATAACAGCGAGAGTGTCGCGCTCCTCACCATCCGGGCCCCAGCCCTTGCCGCCGTTGCGGATTAGTGCAGGCATGGAGGCGTCAACGATGACGTCAGACGGAACGTGGAGGTTGGTGACGCCCTTATCGGAGTTGACCATGTAAAGGGCCGGACCTTCCTTCAGGTCCTTCTCGATAGCGGACTTGACGGCCGCCGCAGTAGCGTCGTCAAGCTTGTGTAGACCATCGAGCATAGCGCCCAGGCCGTTGTCCGGAGTCAGGTTGGCGGCAGCCAGCTTGGACTCGAACTTCGGGAAAACAGATGGCAGAAAGGCCTTGACAACCTCGCCGAAGATCAGCGGGTCGGAGACCTTCATCATGGTGGCCTTCAAGTGGACGGAGAACAGGATGTTCTCGCGCTGTGCGCGACGAATCTGAGCGCGCAGGAAGTTGTCCAGGATGTGGACGTTCATGCCCGTGCCGTCAATAATCTCGCCCTTGAGGACCGGCATGTCCTTCTTCAGGGTGATGATCTGGCCGTCGTTAGCCTCGAGCTGGTAAGTCAGCTTGTCGTCGGCCGGCATGACAACGGACTTCTCGTTGTGGCGGAAGTCGTTGGAGGCCATGGTGGCGACGTTGGTCTTGGAATCCGCGGACCAAGCGCCCATGCGGTGCGGGTGCTTGCGGGCGTAGTTCTTCACCGGCTCCGGAGCGCGGCGGTCGGAGTTGCCCTCACGCAGTACCGGGTTAACGGCAGAGCCCTTGACCTTGTCGAACTTGGCGCGGTCGGCGGTCTCTTCCTCGCCTTCCGGCTGCGACTTGTACTTCGGAATGTCATAGCCCTTTTCCTGCAGCTCTGCGACAGCGCGCTTAATCTGCGGGACGGATGCAGAGATATTCGGCAGCTTGATGATGTTGGCGTCCGGCTCCTTGACCAGCTTGCCCAGGGCTGCCAGCGCATCCTCTACCTTCTGCTCGTCCGAAAGACGCTCCGGGAACTGAGCCAGAATGCGGCCTGCGAGGGAGATGTCGCGGGTTTCAACATTGACACCAGCCTGGCTTGCAAATGCCTCCACGATTGGCTTCAGCGAGTAGCTCGCCAGCAGAGGGGCTTCGTCAGTACGGGTCCAAATAATTGTCGCCATAATTCATGTCTCCTATCTGTTTTGTTCCACGATAACCCAGTTTTGAATCTTGGGTTGTGTCGGGGCATAGCGCAAAAACAGTGATAGTGATATGAATAACGCAATTATGTGAGGCAAGTCACGAAATGTGCAATTATTTGTCGCTTATTCGCCGCTTTTCATTCCATTTTTCGCTTTACGACGGCCCCCGCGCTCAAACCCTTCAAATACGAAAAACCGCGCTGGGGTGTCGTGCACGCCGGCGCGGTTGTTCAGGGCAGCCTATTTAGTTCTGTGTATTGTTCGGAGGATTGTTCTGGCCGAACTGGTAGCCCTGAGTGTTCTGAGACTGGGGGTACTGCGGAGCATAGCCCTGCCCCGGCGCCGACTGGGTAGTCCTGACCAGTTTCTGGCCGCGGAACCATGCGCGCATGTCCTTGAGGAACATAAGAACACAAGCCGCGATCAGCATGGCACCTGCGAGGAAGAGGACTACATCCACCCAGGAGCTCAAGAACAGGAGGGGGATGATGGTCATAGCCAACGCCAGTGGTGCCACGGTGACGCAGAAAAAGATTGGTGCCGTCGAGTCTTCACCGCGGAGGATGGAGTGAATCCAGTATGCGGTCAAGGTGACAAGCATCATTCCCATCAGTAGGAGGACTGGAACAAGAACGAGGGCGGCTGCAGCGCCCATAATGTAGCCGATGTCATCCCAAGAATCACCCAACGATGACTCTAGGCTGCCGAGATCGTTGGCGCCCTGGATGCCGAGCGTGATTGCGTACAGAACTGCGATGATGCCAATCAGAGTTGAAAAACCGACCAAGCCGGTAGTGATTCGGGGGATGAGTGGCATGCGCTGCCACATGTTCTGCAGTGTGGCGTTTGCAGGCAGCGGTGGTACATCCGTGGTCACCGTGGTGGTTACTGTCGCAGGACTGGTTTGAGTTGGGGCGGACCACTGTGCTTGTTGGGTTTGCGTCTGGAACGAGGATTCCTGCGCAGTGGGTGCCGGGCGATTTGCCAGCCCGCGCAGCGTCGCAATGGTGATGGTGGCGTTCTCATCGGCCAGCAAAGCGTCGTATTCGCGGCGACGTCCCTCATCGCCAAGCACTTGCAGCGCAGTGAGCTTTTCCTGGAACTCGCCGGAGTACTCCGAGACGCCAGCATCTCGCAGTTCGGAGAGCTGATTAGAAAGATTTGTATGGAGTTCTTCGGTGCTGGCTGCGCTATCCAGCTTCAGAGACTCGTAGAGGTTATAGCGGTCGCCCATAGTGGATCAAGATCCTATCGGTATTGCAGTTCGAAATATCTTTTAAAACAATTTACCTGGTAGCTATTACGGCAGCATCGAAGACCCGGAGCGCTCGATGGTAGGAAGTCCGTGGCGCTCGGAGGGAATGGTAGTCCTCGGCAAACAATGCCGATTGCAAAATGGTTTAGAAGAACTTGAGTGAGCGACTTCCACTAATGGCCGTAGATGTTATTCCGCGCACAAATACCCGGGGAACAGGCGGATTAAATAGCGAAATTTTTGTGTTGCGGAGTAGAGTCTCATTTTTCCCTTGCGGCTCCCCTCACGGTTTTGCGAACCCGTCTTGGGCCGAAAGTCGAGGGGAACTGAGAGTCCACCAACTGGCGTAAGAAGAGAAAAGGAGACGGTCGCAATGACGTCGTCAAGCGAAGTAACAACCCACAACGACGACCACAAACCGCGTGCGCGTCGTGCGGGAGCGTTTAGCTCGCATCGCCGTCCTGTTCCGGTGCAGGACGACATCTCTGATCTACGCCGAATCTTGGTGATTGTGGCTCTGTCGGTCGGTGCATTCGGCATCGGCGTTACCGAGTTTGTGGCCATGGGCCTGCTGCCTTACATCGCTGATGCCTTCGGACGTGATGAGGATGCCGCAGGGCGCATGATTTCGATGTACGCACTCGGTGTTGTCGTGGGCGCACCCCTAATTACCGTGCTGACCGGCTCGATTCCGCGCAGGCGCATGCTCCTGCTGCTGATGGCGGCATTTACCATCGGCAATGGTGCCACGGTTTGGGCAGGCACACTGGGCTCTTTCGAAGCAGTCATGGTCTCGCGCTTCATTGCCGGTCTGCCGCACGGCGCGTATTTCTCGGTGGCGGCGCTGGTGGCGGCCTCCCTGGCTAAGCCGGGACAGCGCGGCAAGATGGTGGCTCTGTCGGGCGTGGGGTTGTCGGTGGCGACTGTGATTGGTGTGCCGGCCGCGCAGGTGCTGGGACAGATTTACGGTTGGCGCAGCGCCTTCGCGTTTGTCGCGGTCATCGGGCTGATTGCATTTGTTTCGCTGTGGTTCGCCGTGCCGCATATGAACCGCATGCCGAAGACACGTCCGATGGATGAGCTCTCGGCTCTGGTGACACCGCAGGTGCTGCTGACCGTCGCGATTGGCACCGTTGGTTTCGGCGGCATGTTCGCGGTTTACACCTACATCACCTGGACTATGACTCGCGAAGCGGGCATGAGCGAAAACCACATCTGGATTGTGCTGATGGCCTACGGCATCGGCATGGTTGTCGGTACTTACATCGGTGGCTGGCTCTCCGACCGCATCGGGGAGTGGGGCATCATGGTTGCGCTGGTGCTGATGGTAATCATGCTCAGCGTCTTCTACTTCACCTCACAGAATGCTGTGCTGGGCACGATCAACTTCCTCCTTATCGGTCTGCTGGGATCGGTATTGGTGCCTAATCTGCAGACCCGTCTGATGGATGTCGCCGGTCGCGCACAGACGCTGGCGGCAGCTCTCAACCAGGCCGCATTGAACATGGCCAACGCATTCGGAGCGGCGCTCGGTGGTTGGGTCATTGCGTCCGGTTATGGCTACCGCGCACCGGCTTTGGGCGGCGCGACGTTGGCGATGTTGGCTATCTTCATCGCTCTGCCGACCATTGTTCTTTACCGCCGCTCACAGGCGAAGAAGGCCGAGCGCATCGAACTGCGCTAGGGGTCTTCAAGGCGTAGTGCACGCATAGGTAACGTATGAGGGCATGAGCCTTACAATCGCGACAATCAATGTCAACGGCATCCGCGCCGCCGTCAAGGAGCGCAGCGAAACCAATCTGGGATTGCTGGAGTGGCTGAAGCACACCAGTTCCGATGTCGTTTTGCTGCAGGAAGTCCGCGCCACCGACGACCAGGCACGCAAGGCCCTCGCGCCCGCTTTCGATGCCGGATGGCATTGGGTCGGTGCTGAAAACCTGGGTGCCAAGGGGCGCGCCGGCGTGGGCATTCTCTCGCGCTTTCCGCTTAACGACGTCCAGGTGGGCATCGGCTCCGAGGAGTTCGAAGAATCCGGTCGGTTTATCAGTGGTGTTGCCCCGGCAGCGGACACCGGCCTGGATGTGGATGTCCAGATTGCCAGCCTCTACCTGCCCTCTGGTGCCGCCCTGAGCGAGAAGCAGGATGAGAAGTACCGCTTCCTCGATGCCTTCTCCGACTACCTGGCCGAACTGGGTGCCAAGGGGCGCGACGGTCACCACGCAGTCATCGGCGGCGACTGGAACATCTGCCACCGCGAACAGGATTTGAAGAACTGGAAGACCAACCGCCGCAAGAGCGGTTTCCTACCGCAGGAGCGTGCCTGGATGGACTCGGTCTTCGGCTGCTGGCCCGATGAGGTTCCCCAGGATTCGCAGGTACAGGCCAGCGACAAGGAGCTGGAATCCGGTGCCTTCTCCGATGGTTCTGTGTGGGAGGCCCCGAAGCTCAATGCAGATCCGGTGTGGTTTGATGTCACTCGCCGTCTGCACCCAGAGGCCGACGGTCCCTGGTCCTGGTGGACCTACCGCGGTAAGGCGTTCGATACCGATGCCGGCTGGCGCATCGACTACCAGGCGGTAACCGAACCAATGCTCAAGCGTGCCGTCAGCTCGGTAGTGGATAAGCCTGCCGCCTACGACCTTCGCTGGACGGACCACGCGCCGGTGATCGTGGAGTACGCCTAAACCCGGCATACGCCTAACCCCGAGTGGACTAGTGTGCTCCGACGTCAGCGAACTCTGGGATTATCTCAGGCTCGGGAGCAGTTACGAGATGCCGGTTCTGCCGCAACATCGAGGCGATGCCGTCAACGATGGCGTCGGCCCATTTGTCCTGCATAGCGGGGTCGGCCAAATCGCGGGTGAGTTTTTCAGCGCCCACCGCTCCCAGCGATAGCGCAATTGTCGGCGCATGTGGCCGCGAACTCTGGTTCACCGCCACTGCCGGCGCCAGGCCGGTGCGAAACTCGGTTGGCACCCCGTTTGTGCTGTAACTGCTGTGCGGATTGAAACCTCGGTACACCATTCCGTCGCGCACACCCGCCGCCAACTGCCAATCGGCAGGAGCATCGTCCTCAGGTTCGAGAGACTTCACCACAGCGGATACCGAAAAGCCACGATCGCCGATGTTATCCCCAGAAAGAGTCTGGCCCTCTGATGAGCGACCGACGATTACGGTGGCTGCGCTCGCCGTGTCGTCGGCAAGCGAATGCGCGCCAACGATTGCGCCGCGCTGACGGAGCTTGTCGCTGGCGCGTTGCACGATGCTGTCGATGTGAGCGGAAGTATCCCCACTCAAACGCAGCGCGCGAGGCAGGTCGGCGTTGATAGCCTCGATGGCCTCGCGGCGAGAGTCGACGGTGATGCGCGCGCCGGCGAGCGGATCGACAGCCTCGTCGGGGGAGGGGACGATTGGCTGGCGCGGAGGCATCCACAGCGGATTGGGGCGCGCCGGGCGGTGTGGGGAACTGTTGACAACAGCGTGCAACTCTTCAGGTGAAAACATCTTGTTGACCGCGAAAATCATCACCGAACTGTCGTGATACACAGGCGTGAGCCCCGGCGCGTGCCATGCCCAGGAACGCATCGACAGCGCCTCCGTGCCATCCGTGTTCACACCCGGCGGGGAACTAATGATGTAGTGCACTCCCAATTTCTTCGCCATGGCATCGAACTCTGGATGTGAGCCCAGCAGGTCAACGTTTATCGGCAGCTTGTTGCTCGCCTCGGCAGTTTTGTCGGAGAAGGAGAAATGGCGGAACAGGGTCGGCAGTCCGGCGATGGCATACATCCACGCAGAACCGTCACGACGGTCATTGAGAATATGCCCCTCAAACGCATGCGGCTGTGCGGACAGCCAATCAATAGCTTCCATGTCCGCAGCGGTCACAAACGTGCTTCCGAAACTCTGGCGAATTGCCTCGCGCTGAGCAGGCCCACTCGCCCAGGTCGCAGGCACAATCGCCAGTGCCGCTACGAGCCCCATCGCCAGCGCAGGATTCCACGACTTGGTCGGCTGATCTCGCTTTGCGACGATCCACTGCGCCGCAGCCACAATCCCGACAACGGCAGCCGCGACTGCGTAGCCGACCAGCACTGCGCGCAGAATTCCCATAACCGCCTGCATGCGGTACGGCATGTCGTAGAAGAAAGTGCCAATAAACTTCAGATAGGTGCCGAACGGCTCAGACCAACGGGACTGCGCACTATCGGACACCACAAAGAGCAGCCCGAAAACCAGTGCCGGCCACGGAGCCCATGGGCTGTCTGGCAGGCGAGAGACAAGCGCCACCACCAGGCCGATGAGCACAAGAACCAGAACAGTCCGGGAAAAGATGGGCTCGTCAGCATAGCGGGAAAACCCAATCAGAGTTCGCCACAGTGATTCGGAGCGGGAAATCTCAATTTGGCCGGTAAAGCCCGCAACGGATTCGCCTTGCCCCCTCGCGGACAAAGCTGCCGGGAGAGTCATCACCAGGGCGAGCGCGCCGATAATTAGCGTGCGAACTAGGCCACTGACGCTCGGTTGGGTAATCAACCACAAGCCAACAAAGAGCACGGCAGCAATTGCGCCGGCCGGGTGGGTGATAAACGTGCCGACCAGGGCAAGCGCAGCGGGGACAATATAGCCCCGCATGGTCAAAGCCGCAGCAATCGGCAAAGCGGCCACCGCGAGCAGATACGGCATGGAGGAGGTGCGCCAAAGGGCCACCCAAATCTCCGGAAGCATCAGCGTCGCGACGGCAGCTGCGGGACCGGCATAGGCCGCCCACTTAGGACCAACTGCGGTGCGGGCTAGCACCGCAGTTGCTGCGGGAACAAGCAGCGCCGGGGCCAAGAACGCAAACACGTTGGAATCGAGGAAGACCGAGCCGGGCAGCAGCCCCGCCATGGCATGCCAGCCGGTGGGGTAGAACATTTCGGCCCCGGTCTCCTGATTCATCAGGTCACCGGCCGCGGTGGGCGAGGCTATTGCATGCTCGTCAATGAACCGGAGGAAGTTGGTATGCCAGAGCATGTCCCAGGCTTCGCGGATAGCGCCGGGGCCGCCAGGGACGTCGTTAAGCACGAGCATGGCGCGCATCGAGCCGACTACCGTAACTCCGACGACAATCATCGCGGTGACAACGCCGGAATCGAAGCCGTCTTCGGGCGTTGCTCGGGGGACGAATCTGCGCACCAGATAGCCAATAGCACAGAACCATGCCCACATGCCGGCCACGAAGAGCCAGGTGTAATCCAGCCCGAGCACGTGAGACAACCATGCGGAAAAACCGGTCACACCCAGCATTAATGGGCCGGCAGATGCCAACGCGAGCGTGGGACGTAGCCCACTGGCCCAACCGAGAACTGCGCCTGGGACCAGCAGGATGAAGACGGCAACCGCAATGGCAGCGAGCATGGGACTCCTGACGGATAAGAGAATTGAATTAGTCCAATAATACCTGTGGGTTAGTTCGGCACTTGGGACGCGAGCGCCTAAGATTTGAAGAAGGACTGATGGGACTTCAGCCGCTGTAAAACCCAAGCGCGAATCTGCGCGGGACTTGAAGCGAGCTCGGTGCGGACCAGGAAAGGAGAGGACATCCCCAGTGAAAAACGGCGAGAGCGATAACAAGCGGCACCAGATGGCCGATTTGGAAGCCATCGCACGGAGTCTGCAGAACGACCCTGGCACTGCTGTCAATGTCCCAGTGGTCGTGACTTCCGGTGTCATTGTTGCGTTTATCGTGCTGTCTTTTGCCTACGCGTGGCCACTGTGGATTTCCCTCGGACTCATTGTTCTGCTGGGAGCCGTGATGGTCGTGTCCTACACCCGTAGGCCACCCGTAGCCCCGCTCGAGTTGACCCAGGGGGAGCGTGAGCGTGTTCGCCGTGTTCTCTCTGAACACGGCATTCGCCCAGCGATCACGTTGGTGCGCGCACTGTACCCCGAGGAATCGCCAGCTGCTGCGGCGCGCACCGTCAAATTGCTATCCGATCGAATGCTTGTGGAGCAGGGGGACGAGGGGCGTCGGGGCTAGCTTTTGGCAGTCGGTTTCCTGCAAAAGCCCGTGGTGTTGTCGAAACGGGTACGTCGTCGACTCTCAACTGCGGGCCTCGCGCTAGACTTATTGGCTATGAGTGAAAGCAAGGGTCCTGAGGCAACTAATCCTGCACCGAGTGCTCGTAAGCAGCGCGTTCTGTCCGGCATTCAGCCGACCGCAGATTCCTACCACCTGGGCAACTACCTGGGTGCATTGAAGAACTGGATTAATCTGCAGGATGACTTCGACGCTTACTACTTCATTCCAGACCTGCACGCCATCACTGTCGAGCAGAATCCGAAGGAGCTGCGTCAGCGCACTATCGCAGGTGCCGCACAGCTGATTGCACTCGGTATTGATCCGGAGAAGTCGGTGCTCTTCGTGCAGTCGCATGTGCCCGAGCACGCGGAGCTCGGATGGGTGTTGACCTGCTTGACTGGCTTTGGTGAAGCCAGCCGTATGACGCAGTTCAAGGACAAGTCCTCTCGTCAGGGCGCGGAACATACCTCCGCTGGTTTGTTCGCGTACCCCATGTTGATGGCTGCCGACATCTTGCTCTACCGCCCACAGCTGGTGCCGGTGGGGGAGGATCAGCGCCAGCACCTCGAACTGACGCGTAACCTGGCGCAGCGCTTCAACTCCCGCTACAAGAAGACCTTCGTGGTGCCGGATCCACACATCATGGAAGGCTCCGCGAAAATTTACGACTTGCAGGATCCGACCTCGAAGATGAGCAAGTCGGGTGCAAATCCGAAGGGCATTATTAACCTCTTGGACGACCCGAAGGTCTCCGCCAAGCGCATTCGCTCGGCCGTTACCGACAATGACGGAGAGATCCGCTTCGACCGTGAGAACAAGCCGGGCGTTTCCAACCTGCTGGTCATTCAGTCGGCGTTGACCGACAAGCCTGTCGACGAGCTCGTTGCCGGCTACGAAGGCGCTGGCTACGGCCAGCTGAAGGCTGATACCGCAGATGCGCTGGAGGCATTCACCACGCCACTGCGTGCACGCTATGAGGAGCTCATGGCCGATCGTGGTGAGTTGGAACGGATCCTGGCCGAAGGCGCTGACCGTGCCCGTGAAGTTGCCGCCAAGACACTTGCAGATGTGTACGAGCGAGTCGGGTTCCTGAAGGCCGCCAACCGTTAATTCAGCTGTAGACTCTGCGCTTCAGTCTCCGTACCGAAAGCTGGCACGTTAAGGTAGGGGACATGGCAACCTCTACTCAAAAAGATCCGAAGAGAACGGACCGCTATGGCATCGAGCGTGTACACGCCGATGAACCGAGCGCAATCGACCGCCTCCGCGAAAAGTGGGCGTGGTTCGATCACGTTATGCGGATGCAGGAGCGCTACTCCGAGCAGGGCGGTAACTTTTTTGCCGCCGCTGTCACGTACTTCTCCGTGCTGTCGATTTTCCCCCTAATCATGACGGCATTTGCCATCCTCGCGCTTGTGTTGCGTGGCAATGAGCAGCTGCTTGAGCAAATCCAGTCCGCTATCACCGACTCCATCGATGGGTCGATGGGCGACACCATCAACGCAATTATCGAAGGCGCGATCGATCAGGCAGGTGGCGTCTTCACCGTCGGTTTCATTGCCACCCTGTGGTCGGGGCTTGGTTGGATGGGCAACCTCTCCAACGCAGTGACACAGCTGTGGAAGCGCCCGCTAGGCGCTAGCAACTTCGTGATCGGAAAGGTTCGCGACCTGCTGCGTCTGCTGGGCATGCTGGTTATGATCCTGCTGACCTTCGCTGTCACTGCAGCCGGCTCTTCCGGACTGACCCAGTCCCTGCTGGACAAGATTGGTCTGGCTCATGTCCCGGGAATCACAATTATTGCGGGATTGATTGCCATCGCCATTGGTCTCGTCGCCAACTGGCTGCTGTTCTTCTGGATGCTCGCTTTCCTGCCGCGCGGGGGCGCCCCGTTCCGCTCTGCGGCAAAGGGTGCGATTATCGGTGCGATTGGCCTTGAGGTTGTCAAGCAGCTCGGTAGCGTTTTCTTCTCCAACGCCCTGTCGAACCCGGCCGGTGCAGTTTTCGGTCCGGTCATCGGTTTGATGGTCGTTTTCTACCTCATCTGGCGCATAACTATGTATGCCACTGCCTGGACCGCGACGACCGAAGAAGCGCTTGCCGACGAGGAGCTGGATGCACCTGCTCCTGCTGTCATTAACGTCCGTGCGGAAGCGGCCAACCCGTCCGGATTGAACCGCCTGCTCGGTTCGAAATAATTAGCCTCGATCGCGTCTGCCGAAGCGGTAGGTGACCATCGCAATCAATGCGATGACACCTACGATGGCAGCGCTGACAGTAATTTTTAGCCCGGTTCCTGTTGACTCGTTGTCCAGGATATCGGGCAATTTTTCTACCAACTTATCCTCAGTCGCTTCCGCTTCGAGGACACCGACAGAGCTGTCCTGCGGTGCCGCGAAGCCGGCGTCGAGAAGCGATGCCGCCTGCTCCCAGGGGCGCGGTGAATCCTCCACAGTGACGTCGAGAACGATGACGCCGAGACGACGGCCATCGCGCTCAGCCACCCCAGCGAAGGTATGACGGGCATCGTCGGTAAAACCGGTCTTGCCTCCAAGGGCGCCGGGGTAGTCCTGGGCAATCAGCTGATTGTCGTTGGCGATTTCGAAGTCATCGACCTCGAGAGCCTTGTCTCCGGGGATGGTGGCCAGGCGGGTGGCCGAGAGCTTGCGATAAATCTCATTGTTGAATGCGTGCTGGAAGAACAGTGACATGTCGTATGCCGACGTCATCTGTCCCGGAGCATCGAGACCAGTCGGGTTGACCACTCGCGTATCCGTCGCCCCCAACTTCTTTGCCAGGGCATTGACCTTCTCTGTGGTCTTATCCATGCCACCAAGTTCGCGGGCCAAGGCGTGGCCGGTGTCGTTGCCGGAGTTAAGCAGCAGACCAGTCAGGAGCGTTTCTACCGAGTAGTTCACGTCCTCGACGATGCCGACACGAGAGCCCTCCATGTTCGCGTCCTCGAAGGTCGCCTTGACTGGGGTGTCGAGCTTCAAATTCTCGATTGCCTCCATCGCCAGCAGCACCTTAATAATCGATGCCGGACGGTAGCGGCCGTGCGGGTCCTTCGCCGCAAGGACATCGCCGGATTTCAAATCGAACACCGTCCATGCAGAGGCGGAGAGGTCCTTCGGAACGTCAAACCCCTCACCGCTGACAATGCCGCAGGCGGACATCTTGCTACCTCCAGCCAGCTTTTGAGGAACCGGAAGTGGAGCGGGAGATGTTTCGCCGGGAGCCGGAACCTCAGAGGAATCCACTGGTGCTGGTGGAAGGGTCTTGTAGGGGCAGCCCTCCGTGTCACGGATATCAGGTGCGGGACCGACAATCGGGGCGTCGTCGGTAAGCGAGGTGCTCTGCGCCATGGCTGCAGGGGCGGTGCTCGGCAGAAGCAGAGCGCTGGTAGCTAGCAGCGTAACGGCAGATGAGAAGCGGCGAGAGGGAAACATGATGAAATAAGGGTAGTAAAACGTCACCCGAAATGACGTATTCGTCGTGTGTGGATGGGGGAAAACGGGGGAGCGGAAGCCTTTGTACAAAGCAGAATTACGATTCACCGGCAGTGAAGTAGAAGCGGAGGGCACAGTACCGATAGTCTGGCCATTATGACTAATTCTTTGCACAGTGATGCTCAGTCTCTGGACACACAGTCTTCGGCATCGAATCTCGATGAGATGCGCAAGGTTGTCGCCAGCCTGCCCAAGGTACTGCTTCACGATCACCTCGACGGCGGCCTGCGCCCGCAGACCGTTATCGACCTGGCCGCGGACTGCGGTTACACCGATCAGTTGCCCACCACCGACGTGGATGAACTGGAGAAGTGGTTCATTGACACCGGCAACTCTGGCTCGTTGCCGAGCTACCTAACCGCCTTCGCGCACACCTGCGCCGTCATGCAGACCGCTGAGTCGCTGACGCGCGTGGCGCGTGAGGCCGTCGAGGATCTGGCCGCCGACAACGTCGTCTACGCTGAGCTGCGCCTGGCTCCGGAAAACCATTTGGAAAAGGGCCTGGATATGCAGGCTGTCATCGACGCACTGGTCGAAGGCCTGGCGCAGGGTGAAGCCCATGCCGCCGCTGAGGGAAAGCACATCACCGCACGTCTGCTGGTCTGTGCGATGCGCCAGAATGACAATTCCAAGGAAGTCGCACAGCTGGTGATCGACAACTACGGGAAGAACTCCGACGGGTACGTTGTCGGTTTTGACATCGCTGGACCGGAAAACGGCTTCCCACCGGCTAACCATGCCGAAGCATTCACCATGCTGCGGGAAAACCTCATTCCGGTCACCATTCACGCAGGTGAAGACGCCGGTGTGGATTCGTTGCAGGACGCTGTCGTGCAAGGTGCTCGCCGCCTGGGTCACGGCGTGCGCATCTACGAGGACTTCGGTGCTTCCCTCGAGGGCATCGAATGCCAGGAGGTTGCCTCCGCTATTCGTGACCGCCAGATTCCGCTGGAAATCTGCCCGACCTCCAACGTTCAGACTGGTGTCTGTGACAGCGTTGCGGATCACCCGTTCTCGCTTCTCGACGATATGAGTTTCGCCTGCACGGTCAACACGGATAACCGTCTGATTGGTGCGACTTCCATGACCCGGGAGTGCATGGAGTTGGTGGAGAACTTCGGTTACGGCTACAGCGAGCTGTTCGAACTGACCTCGAATGCGCTAAACAATGCATTCGTGGATCTGCCGACCCGCGAGCACATCATGGACACCATTATTTACCCCGCTTACCTGCAGCTTATCGACAACAGCGACGAGGACATCGAAACTGATGTCAACGGTGCGGGTTTCGGTGCCGAAGATGAGCTGAACCTGACGCTGGACTAGCCAGCGCCGGCCAGCTTTGCTGGGAGGAGCTAGATCTTGGTCGTGAACCGAGCGGCCAAGTCCTTCTCCAGCTGCCTCCAGCCCTCGGCCTCATCGTCGTAAGGCGGAACTGGCTCGGACATTTCTCCGGTGTCCAGCAGGAAGTTCAGCAGCCACTGCAGCTGCTGGTTGCCCGCCAGTACCTCGTTCACGGCATCATCTCCAGCCCAGTCAGCGGCGTCTGCGAGTAGCTCGTACGCGCGGGCGAGCTGGGCGGTGTCCACGGCGTTCGGGCCCTTTTCAATGTCCTCGGCCAGACCGGTAAACGAGTACTCATTGTCCTCGTGCACTACGGCCTCCAGTTCACCTGCGTTGGCCGCGGTGATGATTTCATCCCACGTCGTCAGCGCCGACATGTCGTGATGCTTGTGCTCCAGCAGCCAACGCACCATCGTGCGGGGCTGTGAGAACGTGTGAATCTCACCGGCGCTGCCCAGGAATAGCGGGCGACGTCCCATGTAACAACGCAAGGTGTAGAGCGTGCGGCCAGCGATGGAGATCTTGATCGGGTCGATGCCAGCGTTGGCCCACACCGTCTGATCGTACGGATCGCCGGCGGTCTCCTCTGCGGACTTCTTTTCCTCTTCGCGCTTCTTCTCCGCCGCTTCACGACGCTCACGCTCCGCGGCCTCCGCCTCCTTTAATGCGGCTGCAGCAGCGGTTTCAGACTCTTCATCGATGCTCGGAGTATTTGCGCCGATGGCGTCGATAGCGTCAATGCAATTGTCCCAGTTGGTCAAGATGACATTACCGATAGCCGACCACTGAGCGGCGCCACTGCCCTGGAAGTGATCAGCACCATTTTGCGTGGCAGCCAGGACAGAGTGAGAGGCGAACATCTGGTTGATCGGAGTGAGATCCGCGATCGCACCAATCGAGCGAGTGATGGCAAGAATGCGATCAGCGCGCGAAACATGGTCGTAGTCGGCCCGGCCGGCCAGAATCTCTGGCAGCCCAATCAGGTCATAGCGGTGGCGTGGCGCCGCGATGGCAGCTCCCGGTAGCTGCTGGTTGAAGTTGCGCCAGCTGGGGTGCTGCGTGAAGTCGTGAGGAGCATCCGACTGTAGGAAAGCCAGGAGCTTTGCCGCCGATGAGAACAAATAGATGTCATCACCGCGGCCGAGCAGAGCCTGCCACTCGGAGCCACCCTCACGCCAGCTTGGAGCCCACAACGTGTAAAAGGTGCCCGAGGTCAGCTCGAGTTCGATAGGAACGATGCCTTTCCTGGCCATAGTTTTCGTCGCAGCCCTTCTGCTTGTCGGTGATTATTAAAACTCAAAAATTGTCATACCTGCAGCGCCCCCACGGGTGGCAAGTTTGCGTATTCCTATCTTAGAAGTTTTACGACGCAGATACCCACCGCACTATCCGGTCGGACGGTAGAACCCCTTAAACGGCATGCCGATGTTGGTCGTACGCACGGGGTTTACCTGCACCGGATCGCCCGCTTCGACCATCTTTCCGTCACCGATAACCATGGCGACATGGCCGTCCCACACTGCAAGATCGCCAGGTAGCAGTTCATCCTGGCTCACCTGTCTGCCGACGGCCTGTGCTTCTGCCGTGCGGGGAATATCAACACCAGCTTGCCCGTAGGCCCAGTGCGTTAAGCCTGAACAATCGAGCGCCTGCCCCGGAGTATTTCCGCCCCAACCATAGGGCGTTCCGACGGCACTGAGTGCAGCCTTCACCGCAGCTTGGGCCTCTGGTGTGGGCGCGCCAGCTCCAGCATCCGCAGGTACCGGCGCGCTGCCCGAATCGGACGACGCCTCCGAACCATCTGCAGCGTCGGTAGCGCTAGCCGAACCTGGGGTGTTCGTAGACGTAGAAGCGAGGGCGGCTTGAGTGATACCTGGGGCCTCCAACTGTGCCGAGTGAGGTGGGGGAGGGGTGTCCACCGCGGTACTCGCTTGCTGTATCAGCGACTGCACCAGAGGTCGCAGTTCTTGCTCGAGTTTCATGAGCCGCGCAATGGCCTGGGAGATCGCGGAACTGGCCGCTGAGGCTAGGCTGGCGCCGGTCGCGGCGAGACCAGCGGGCCCCGCAGCCGTCGCAGTCAACGAGCCCATGGCGGAAGTGACAAAATCCATGGCAATCCGGGCCAAATCAGTGGCCGCTGACATTACTGCGGCCAGCCCCTTGGCAATGTCACTGTCAATGGTTCCGGCGCGAGTTTCCAAGTCGGCTGCCGCATTTGCAGCCCGTTTGAGACTTGTTCCCGCGGCCCCTGCTCCGGAACCAGCACCATCGCCCCAGTTGCGGTCAACGGAATCTGCCACTGAGCGCCAGGCGGTACTCGCGGCGGGTATTGCGGCCCCAGCAAGTCCTGCCAGTGCGGGTGCGATGGCAGGACTTAGCTGTTGTGCAATCGCGGTGGGGACCTCCGTAAGTAGATTGGTGGGAAGCATCACGCACCGCCCATTCCGCGAGTTGCAACGGCTCCCATTTTCGGTGAGATGGACTGCAGCGCATATGCGCCGGCATCTTCAGCAGTGGACACCGCAGAGACAAGAGCGTTCAGTGCACGAGCAGCGCTGGTGCCGTACTCATTCAGCTCAGCTACATGCTCGTGTTGGTGCTGTAGAGCAGTGGCTGCAGCGTGACAGAAGGGCCCAGCAAACGGGACGTCGCCAAGCGAGAGCAGTGCGCTGATGCCCAAGTCAGCGCCGCTGACCTGCTGCGACAACGCGTCAAGGCGCGTGGCATCGGCAGAAATCAGCTCTGGCACCAGCGTAAAGACTGAGTCATTCCCGCTAGTGGTCGGAGAGAGAAAAGATTGGCTGTGGGAACTGTGTGGTGATGGACGGGACAATGTTGACGGCCTCTCTAGGAAATTCGCGTGTGGTTCAACACTCAGTGCTGTGGCAGAACGGCTAGCGGGGTTCGGACGGCGACTGAGTGGCAAGTGGTTTGGTAGTAGGCGGACTTGTGCAAATAGGGCGCAGTAAATAGCCCTCGTATTGTTAGGCGCGAAAAAGGCCGATTCGGTTCCATATTTTTTGGGGAACGCGTTTTCAGAAATTTGCTTTTGCCGGCACCAGAGCAGCAAAAGCAAAGCAATGTATTTTGGAAGGCATGGAGATTACCGTTGTCAACCATCCCTTGGCACAGTCACGTTTGACCATTCTGCGCGACGCGCGCACTGATAACGCGGGCTTCCGTGCGGCACTCGCCGATCTGGGCGCAATGCTGATTTACGAGGCAAGCCGGGAGCTGCCCGTCGATAACTTCGATGTTCAGACCCCAATCACTACCGCGCCGGGTTACCGTCTGCAGGATCCGCCGATTATTGTTCCCGTCATTCGTGCGGGTCTTGGCATGATTGATCCGTCGCTGTCGATGATTCCGGATGCGCAGGTGGGCTTTATTGGCTTGGCTCGTAATGAGGAAACCCATGAGCCGGTGCCGTACCTCGAGGCGCTACCGGAGGATCTGTCCGGGCGCACTGTCTTCCTGGTCGACCCAATGCTGGCAACCGGCGGTTCACTGCTGCATGCCCTGAAGCTGTTGGTGGATCGCGGCGCGGACAACATCACGGCCGTGTGCATCATTTCCGCACAGCAGGGTGTCGACGCCTTGAAGGAATCCGGTTTCCCGGTGCGTCTTGTCACCACAGTGGTGGACCCGGATCTTAACGAGGATGCCTACATCGTGCCGGGGTTGGGAGATGCGGGCGACCGCCTCTACGGTCCCCGCAACATTGATCTTTAAATTGATCTCTTAGGCAGTTCCCCAGGCTTCTGCCGCGTACTTCTTGACGACCTCGTTGTCCTTGGTCACAAGAACTCCGTCGGGGGACATCTGGTACTTGTACGAGCCGTTTTGTGCAACAACGCGGTCGCCCTCATCGACGATGATGTCCATCGATCCGGAACCCTGTGGTGTATCCGAGCGGTAGTACTTCTCGCCGGAGCGCGTCTCACAAGCAGCAGCCTTAATTCCCTGTTCAGCGGCGATAACAGCAAAGGCGCGGTCACCGTTGTCGCAGCGTGCGGAGCTGCCCACGAAGCCCAGGCCGTCTAGGTCGGAGCGGCCAGTGCCGAAGTCCTGCCCCTCCGGAGCTGATGTCGGCTCTGAGCTCGTCGTCGTGGATGGCGAAGACGTGGTGCTCGGCGTCGACGACGAGGACGATGTCGAAGTGCTCGGCGTGCTTGACGACGTCTCGGAGGACTTCGACGTAGTTGTGGTCGTGGTGGTCGTCTTGCTCGTAGAAGTCGAACTCGTCGAGGACGGCGGTGTCGAACTGGGCGACGTCGGCTGCGAGGAGGAGGGGACCTCCGGACGCTGGGGCTCATCACTATTGTTCAGCGACAGGCCGATGGCGATGCCGATGACGACCACGAGTGCGGTGGCCACGATGATGATGGGGATGCTGAGAGACTTAGGTGTGCCATTGCCGGACATGCCTATTATCATCGCAGACTTCCTCAAAATGTGAAACATCTGATAATTGAAGAGGCCAAAGTTAAAGAAGTGACTCCTGGTCATGCGTACGTCTGGCGCTGACATTCAAGCGCTTGCCGGCCACTGCTGTCGCTGGCGCAGTCGTCGGTAGGCCTCTTGTTACGGCCTGTCGATGGAGCGCTTACACTGGAGAGTTGTGATTGAGGAGTTTATTAAGCACTGGTGGGCCGAGCACGCGAACGAGATTCTCGAGTGGCGGCGGCATCTTCATGCGCACCCAGAGCTATCTCACATGGAGCACGCCACCACGGCTTTTGTGGAGGAGAAGCTGCGTGCTGCAGGGCTGAAACCAGTGCTGTTTCCCAACACCGGCCTGATGGTCGACATTGGTGAAGACGAACTCGCCGGTAGCGAAGCCGGAGGTGAACTCCCGGGACGTCTCGCTTTCCGCGGTGATATCGACGCGCTTCCAATTACAGAGAGCACGGGGCTGGAGTTTGCCAGCACCAATGACGGCGTCATGCATGCCTGCGGGCATGATTTCCACACCGCGATCACGCTCGCGACGGCACTGGCTATGGCTGAGTACCACGAAAAGCACACGTTGCCGACGCCGCTGCGTTTCATTTTCCAACCCGCCGAGGAGGTCATGGTTGGCGGTGCACCCGAGGTTATCGCTGCCGGTGCGCTCAATGGCGTTGAGCGTATTTTTGCCGTCCATTGTGAGCCGAAGCTGCGCGTAGGTCACGTCGGCGTTCGAACAGGTGCCATCACCTCTGCGGCCGACACGCTGGAGATTCAGGTGCATGGCCCGGGCGGGCATACCTCCCGTCCGCAGATGACAGCCGATGTTGTCTATGCACTGGGTAAATTGATTGTAGATTTGCCGGGCTTGCTGTCGCGACGCGTCGATCCTCGTACAGGCACCGTGCTGACGTTCGGCTCCGTTCACTCCGGGTACGCGCACAACGCGATTCCGTCGGAAGGCAGCGTCAGTGGCACCCTGCGCACCGCGGACATCAAGACCTGGCGCGACATCGATCCACTGGTGCGCGAACTGATTGAACAGGTCCTCGCTCCGACCGGCGCCGATTGCACCATCAACTACGAGCGTGGCGTGCCGCCTGTGCTTAACGACGAATACTGCACCGCCCTGATTGCGGAAGCGGTGCGACGAGTGGACGAGAATGCTGTCATTCAGGCCCCACAGTCGTCCGGCGGCGAGGACTTCGGTTGGTATCTCGAGCACGTCCCGGGTGCGATGGCTCGTCTGGGCTGCTGGTCCGGTCGTGGAGACAAGCACGATTTGCACCGAGATGATCTAATCGTGGACGAGCGTTGCCTGGGCGTTGGTGTGAAACTCTTCGCTGGCATCGTCGCACGCTATGAGGATGGCGCGCAGTCAACCATGACTGTCCGTTAGACTATTGGGGCAAAGCGGGGAAAACGCCTCCCGCGGTAGTTACATTGTGATATCCACGGCAACTTTGGAGGATTTGTGGCACAGAGGATCGTAATCATTGGCGGCGGCCCAGCCGGCTACGAAGCAGCGCTGGTTGGCGCCAAGTACGGTGCTGAAGTCACTGTGGTTGAGGATGCCGGTATGGGCGGTTCTTCCGTCCTGTGGGATTGCGTTCCCTCTAAGGCCTTCATCGCGGCGACGGGCGTTCGTACCGATATGCGCCGTGCGGACGAGATGGGTCTTCGCCCGGACTTCTCCCAGCGTAAAATCGACTTCACTGCGGTCAACGAGCGCGTTAAGCGCCTGGCGCAGCAGCAGTCTGACGATGTTCGCGCACAGATGGAGCGCGAGGGCATCAAAATGCTGCAGGGCCGCGGTCGTCTCGATGACCACGACCCGGGCCGTGTAACTCACTACGTCACCGTCGACTTGCTCGAGGGCGGCGAGGTCACTCTTGAAGCCGACCTGGTGCTGGTCTGCACCGGTGCGTCCCCACGTATTCTGCCGGGTGCAATTCCTGATGGTGACCGTATTTTGACCTGGCGTCAGGTTTACGAACTGGAGGAGCTGCCGGAGCACCTCATTGTGGTCGGTTCTGGTGTTACCGGTGCTGAGTTCGTATCCTCGTTCACCGAGTTGGGTGTGAAGGTCACCATGGTCGCTTCGCGTGACCGTATCCTGCCGCACGAGGATGCTGACGCTGCAGATGCCCTGGAGGAGGTCCTGCTGGAGCGCGGTGTGGACGTTGTGAAGAACGCCCGCTGTGATCTTGTCGAACGCACTGAGGACGGCGGCGTTCGCGTCGTCACTTCCGACGGCCGTGAGGTCTTCGGCTCCCACGCGTTGATGACCGTCGGATCGATTCCGAACACTGCGGATATGGGTCTGGACGCAAGTGGTGTGAAAATGACCCCGTCTGGCCACATTCACGTTGACCGTGTTTCCCGCACCAACGTGCCGGGTATCTACGCTGCCGGTGACTGCACCGACTTGTTCCCGCTGGCTTCCGTTGCAGCTATGCAAGGTCGTATTGCGATGTACCACGCCCTCGGTGAAGGTGTTTCGCCAATTCGCCTGCGCACCGTTTCCTCGGCAGTGTTCACCCGCCCGGAGATTGCGACTGTTGGTGTCTCCCAGGCTCAGATTGAGTCCGGTGAGGTCTCCGCTCGTGTTGAGGTTTTCCCGCTGGCAGGTAACCCGCGTGCGAAGATGCGCTCGCTGCGCCACGGCTTCGTCAAGCTGTTCTGCCGTAAGAATTCCGGCATGATTATCGGTGGTGTGGTGGTCGCTCCGACCGCCTCGGAGCTGATTCTGCCAATTGCTGTGTGTGTCTCCAACCAGCTCACCGTCGATGACCTGGCAAGCTCCTTCTCTGTCTACCCGTCGCTGTCTGGCTCGATTACTGAGGCTGCTCGTCAGCTGATGGCACACGACGATCTGGACTAATGCTGGTATCGCGACTGGCAACATGACCGGCCGCACTCGTAATTAAAACAAGCCGAGCCCCGAAAGTGGGGCTCGGCTTTTTGGCTGTGCAATAAGAACGTACCGATGCGCTTATGCTGCGCTTACTTGCTGGAGAGTTCAGCGTACTTAGCGGTGACTTCCTCCACAGACGGATTCGTGGCGTGCTCGCCATCGGAGTACAGCACAGTCGGCACAACGCGGTTGCCGTCATTGACGGACTCAACCCACTTCGAAAGGTCGTCGTGCTTTTCGACGTCCCAAGCCTCAAACGGAGTGCCGTTTTCCTTCAGGCCAGCAATGAGGTTCTGGCAGAAAGGGCACCAGGCCGCAGCGTAAATGGTCACGTGTTCGGTGGTCTGTGGAGTCTTCACATCAGTCATACTTAGTCCAACGCGCGGACCAAGGCCGATATTCCATTGCGCAATACGTCCGCCGGGCAGTAGCCCCACCTCAGAGCCTTGCTCGGCACCCTTCCCAGATGCTCTTCGGAGGCTTTCCTTCCGAGGCTTTTAAAGGAAGCTAATCCTCTAGACGCCGCCACGTGCAGAAGCGGTAGCGTAGGCCGGTCGTTGACGTCTGCCACGGGCCATCCTCGACACGAACCCAGTCGTAGAGGTCGGGAGCCATGACCGGTACCGGGACATTGACATCAGTATCAATGTCGGTGACCACGCATTCGTCGGCAAGCGAAAGTGCATCGCGATAGACACGTCCGCCCCCGATAATCCATGCTGCGGGCTCGTCGGCGACGGCTGCGAGTGCCGCTTCGAGGCTGGCTGCGGATTCAGCGCCGGGGAAATCGGACACGGAGCGCGAAAGGACGATGTTTCGACGACCCGGGAGTGGACGGAACTTGGGATTCAGCGAGTCCCACGTGCGACGCCCCATGATGACTGGTGCGCCCATCGTCGTTGTTTTGAAATGCTGAAGATCTTCAGGCAGATGCCAGGGCATAGTCGCGCCGTCGCCGATAATGCCGGCCCGAGACTGCGCCCAAATCATCCCTACAAACGGGGGCTTTGCGCTGGTGGAAGCGGTGGACTCGTTCATGTCGACACTCACCTTTCGCTGACTTAGACAGCCACCTGACCGCGAATCAGAGGATGCGGGTCGTAGCCGATGACCTCGATGTCCTCGTAAGCGTAGTCGAAAATGCTGTCGGCCTTCCGAAGCTTCAGCGTGGGGTAGGGGCGTGGCTCACGGGAGACCTGCAGTTCGCACTGTTCAATGTGGTTGTCGTAGATGTGGCAATCACCACCGGTCCAGATGAACTCACCAACGTCCAAGCCCGCCTGCTGCGCCATCATGTGCGTCAACAGTGCATAGGAAGCGATGTTAAATGGCACGCCCAGGAACATGTCCGCGCTGCGCTGGTAGAGCTGGCAGCTGAGCTTGCCATCTGCGACGTAGAACTGGAACAGCAGATGGCATGGCGGCAGCGCCATATTGGAAATCTCGGAGACATTCCATGCGCTGACGATGTTGCGGCGGCTATCCGGGTTGGACTTCAAAGTCTCCAGCGCCTGTGCAATCTGGTCGATGTGGTGCCCATCCGGAGTGGGCCAGGAGCGCCACTGCACGCCATAGACCGGGCCGAGGTCGCCGTTGTTGTCTGCCCACTCATCCCAAATAGTCACTCCGCGGTCCTGGAGCCACCGGACGTTCGAATCGCCGCGGAGGAACCACAGCAGCTCGTACACGATGGACTTCAGGTGCACCTTCTTAGTGGTGATCAGTGGGAAGCCCTCGTTCAGATCAAAGCGCAGCTGGCGGCCGAACACTGAGCGAGTGCCCGTGCCAGTGCGGTCTGATTTAGCTGCTCCGTCAGCGAGAATTTCGCGCAGCAAATCCTCGTACGGAGTCTGAATGCCCTGATGAGCCTGTGTTGTGATGTCAGTGGAGTCGGTCATAGCCGCCCTAGCTTACCTACTTCTGCTCTTGATTCTTGAATTCCTTCACCGCTGCCAGAATCTCCTCCGACAGGTCCGGTCGGCAGAACAGCATATCCGGCAGGAAAGTATCGACATTATTGTAGGTCGGCGCGGAGCCGTCTAGGCGGCTGACATGCAAACCGGCGGACTTAGCGACACCAACCGGCGCTGCCGAATCCCACTCGTACTGACCACCGTCGTGGATGTAGGCGTCGTAGTCACCGAGCAGTACGTGCATTGCCTTCGCACCAGCGGAGCCCATCTCTACCAGCTCCATGCCCAGCTTGTCAGCGACGTACTTTGCCACAGCCGGTGGGCGAGTACGCGATACGACAATCTTGCCCGCACGCGGCCCCTGGACAGCCTTGGCCTCACCCGTGTGGAAAACCTGGCCGTGATCCGGCAGACCAACAGCAGCGTGGGTCGGCTGACCGTCCTCTACCAGAGCGACATGAACTGCCCAGTCCTGGCGGCCCGAAGCGAACTCACGCGTGCCATCGAGTGGGTCAATAATCCACACCCGCTTTGAGTCCAGGCGCTCACGGTTATCCGCGGCTTCCTCCGACAGCAGTCCGTCGTCCGGACGGTGCTGCTCCAGTACGCGGGCAATCCACTCCTGTGCCAGTGCGTCGCCGGCATCTCCCAGAATGCGGCCACGCAGCAGGCCTACGTTGCGGACACCCTTGAGAATTTCACTGGCGCCCACGGCAAGTCGATAGGCAAGAACATCATCTTCAATGTAGGCAGACATGACTTAGATACTATTAGCTTTTTCCCAACCCCGCTTTGCGACGGGATGCCGCGCCCCATCCTCACCGCATCCGAGTGGCTCCATGGGCTTAATGCCTCACTTTGCGCAGGCGTTAGGTGAGCTGCGCTAACTCCAGATGCCGACTACGCATCCTGACTAGACTTAAGTGGCATGAAGACCTTGCTGAATATCATTTGGCTGTTGTTCGGTGGCCTGTGGCTTGCTTTGGGCTACATTTTCTTCGGCGTTCTTGCCTGTATTTTGATTGTCACAATTCCCGCTGGTGTGGCCTCGTTCCGCATGGCTTCTTATGCACTGTGGCCGTTCGGACGCTCCGTGGTGGAGCGTTCCGGACGGGGCGCGGTCGGTGCCGTTAGTGCCGGTGTGATGAATGTAATCTGGTTCCTCATCGCCGGTCTGTGGCTGGCCATCGGTCACATCATGACTGCGGCGGCGCAGGCTGTCACCATCGTTGGAATTCCACTGGCGGTGGCCAACGTCAAGATGATTCCGGTGACCTGCTTCCCATTCGGCAAGGACATTGTGAAGGGCTACCGTGTGGACGGCTACGCGGTGAAGATTTAGAGGGATACAAATAACAACAGCCCGCCCGCAGCGAGAATCAGTTCAAGCCGAGGGCGGACTGTTAGTTATCTAGGCCAGTTGGCCAGAAGACGTTAGCGCTTGTCGCGGTACCAGGTCAGCAGCGCATCGGTGGAGGCATCGCCCGAATCCGGTGCAACTTCACCGGTAACAGCAGGCAGTAGGTCGCCAGCCTGCTGCTTGCCCAGCTCGACGCCCCACTGGTCGAAGGAGTTCAGGCCCCAAACAATGCCCTCGACGAAGGTGATGTGCTCGTAGAGTGCAATCAGCGCACCGACAGCGTCCGGGGTCAGTTCCTCGGCCATGATGGTCGTGGTCGGACGGTTACCTGGCATGACCTTGTGCTCTACGAGTTCCTCGGCAACGCCCTCTGCGCGAATTTCTTCTGCGGTCTTACCGAAGGCCAGCACCTTGGTCTGTGCGAAGAAGTTACTCATCAGTAGGTCGTGCATAGAACCTTCGCCGGAAGCCGTCGGCAGATCCTGGCGTGGACGGGCAAAGCCGATGAAGTCAGCCGGAACTAGGCGAGTTCCCTGGTGAAGGAGCTGGAAGAAAGCGTGCTGGCCGTTCGTTCCCGGCTCACCCCAGAAGATTTCTCCGGTGTTGTAGTCCACCCTCTTGCCGTCGGTACGCACGGACTTACCGTTCGATTCCATGGTGAGCTGCTGAAGGTACGCCGGGAAGCGAGAGAGATCTTCAGAGTAGGGCAGCACGGCATGCGACTGAGCGTCGAGGAAGTTTGAGTACCAGACATTCAGCATGCCCATCAGTACCGGCACGTTCTGCTCCAGCGGAGCGTTGAGGAAGTGCTCATCCATTGCTCGGAAGCCCTGCAGGAAGCGCATGAAGTCCATCGGGCCAACGACTGCCATGATGGACAGGCCGATGGCGGAGTCGACGGAGTAGCGGCCGCCGACCCAGTCCCAGAAGCCAAACATGTTCTCAGTGTCGATGCCGAATTCGGCGACCTTTTCGGCATTCGTGGAAACGGCAACGAAGTGCTTGGCGACGGCTTCTTCGCTACCCAGTTGCTGGATAAGCCAGCGGCGAGCTGCGTGAGCGTTGGAGAGCGTCTCCTGCGTGGTGAAGGTCTTGGAAGCGACAATAAACAGCGTGGACTCCGGATCGACCTCATCCAGAACCGCCTGCAGGTCAGATGGGTCAACATTAGAGACAAAGCGGGCATCAATGCCGGCAGTGGCGTAGGTGCGCAGCGCCTTGGTCACCATTGCCGGGCCCAAGTCGGAGCCACCGATGCCGATGTTGACCACAGTCTTAATAGTGTGACCCGTGTATCCCAGCCAGTCTCCACTGCGGAGGCTGCGAGCGAAATCGCGCATGCGGCCGAGCACCTCATGCACGTCGGCAGCGACATCCTGGTCGCCGACGGTCAGATTTTCCTCTGCTGGCAGGCGCAGCGCTGTGTGCAGCACGGAGCGGTTTTCAGTGGTGTTGATCTTGTCACCGCGGAACATCTTCTCGCGTGCTTCTTCGATTCCAGCTGCACGAGCGAGCTCAACCAGCTCGGCAAAACCGTCGAGGCACATCAAGTTCTTGGAGAGGTCAACGTGGAGAGTGCCAGCATCGAAAGTCAGCTTCTCAGCGCGGCCTTCTTCAGTTGCGAAGAGCTCACGCAGCGAGGTGCCGCGGACGTTGTCCACGCGCTTAGCCAGCTGAGCCCACTGCTCGGTTCCAGTGATATCTACAGTCATTCCTGCTCCCAGGTAATTTTTGACGAAATGCACTTTATACATCCCCAGACTAGTTGCGTTTTGGCGCTCTCGCCGGGCGGCTGGATTCGACCAGGCGTGACCACAATCTGCCAGCAACTCGAGTCCGCAGTGCTCATGCGTCGCCCCATCCGCCACCTACGAGCCCCTAGCCCGCTTCAGCAAAGGCACCTACCCTGGAAAATATGACTGATTTCACTCCCGATTACGACAACATCCTCAAAGACGTCCCCACGGGTCTTCTCCTCGGCGGTGAGTTCCGTCCTGCGTCGAATGGCGAGACCTTCGACGTAATTAATCCCGCCACAGATAATCCGCTGGTCAAGGTCGCTTCTGCCACTGAAGAGGACGCGAAGCGGGCGCTTGACGACGCCGTCGCCGCCCAGAAGGAGTGGAAGGCAACCCCGCCCCGCAAGCGCAGCGAGATTCTTTACCGCGCATTTGAACTCATCCGTCGGGATGCAGATAAGTTGGCCCAGCTGCAGTCCCTGGAGATGGGCCGTGCGCTGCCGGATTCCAAGGCCGAGGTCGGCTACGGTGGCGAGTTTTTCCGTTGGTTCGCTGAGGAGGCTGTGCGTATCTCCGGCGATTACCGAATTTCTCCGAGCGGAACCTCGCGCGTCGCGGTGATTAAGCAGCCGGTCGGCCCGGTTTTGGCTATTACGCCGTGGAATTTCCCGCTGGCTATGGGGGCCCGCAAGATCGCCCCGGCACTCGCCGCCGGCTGCCCGGTCATTATTAAGCCCGCGTCCAAAACTCCGCTGACCATGCTCTACCTGGGCAAACTGCTTATCGAGGCCGGTGTCCCCGCAGGCGTGATCTCCGTGCTGCCAACAGGACACTCAGCCAACGTTTCGGCCCTGCTTTCCGATGACCGCCTGCGCAAGTTCACCTTCACCGGTTCCACCGAAGTTGGCCAGATGCTCGCTGCGAAGGCCGCGGAGACCTCGATGAAAGTCTCCCTTGAACTCGGCGGAAATGCTCCGTTTGTCATTCTCTCTGATGGCGATGTCGAAAAGGCTGTGCAGGCAGTCAGTGACGCCAAGCTCCGCAATGGCGGCCAGGTGTGCATCGCCCCGAATCGCTTTATTGTTCATGAAGCCAAGAAGGATGCGTTCGTCGAGGGCGTCGTCAAGCGTTTTGCGGAGCTGAAGTTGGGCGAGGGTACCGATCCGGCGACGGACCTTGGGCCACTCGCGCTGCGTGATCAACAGGAAAAGGTTCGTGATCTGGTTGACGATGCGGTCAAGCGCGGTGCGAAAGTAGAGTGCGGCGGCAAGATCCCAGATCTCGGCGGCGCGCTTTCCGACGGCTACTTCTTCGAGCCCACAGTTCTGACCGATGTGCCCGAGGATGCGGATATTGTCCGCGAAGAGATTTTCGGTCCGGTGGTTGCAGTGACAACCTTCACGGACGATGAGCACGCGATTGAGCAGGCAAATGACACGATCTTTGGTCTGGCGGCGTATGTGTTCAGTGAGAACCTGACCAAGGCACTTGGTGCGGCAGAGGCATTGGAGTCCGGCATGGTTGCGGTCAATAAGGGCTCGCTGTCGGACCCGTCGGCGCCGTTCGGTGGTGTCAAGCAGTCCGGTCTTGGCCGTGAGGGCGGCTTCACCGGTATCAATGAGTTCCTAGAGGAAAAGCTGATTTCCCTGGAAGGCTAGCAGGACAGGTAGCTGGCGAGGGTTAGCCCAGGCGACCGCGTCCCATGCGCAGCAGCGCCGACGCGATTGCCGGGCCCTCTGGGCCAAGTGCGTCGCGGAACTCGTTGATGATCTGCACCTCTCGGCCGTGCACGAGACGCGTGCCGCCAGATCCCAGGCGGGTTTTGCCGACGGCCTTACTGATTGCGGTGCGGCGTTGAATGGCATCGATAATCAGCCCGTCAAGGCGGTTGATTTCCTTGCGGTACTGTTCGATCTCCGCGGAGCTCAACGGGTCATCGGTACCGGTGGGGGTGCGGACTTCAAAAGGGGATACTGCCGCCGCCTGCTGGCTGTGCTCGGCGCCGTCGGTGTTGTCGGTGTGTGCGGCGCGAGTGTCCGCAGGGTTTTCGCTCATAGTTCTTATTGTGCCAAAGGATTCGAACAGTCCAATCCGGGGGCTCGGCTACTGTAGTAGCCATCATGGGAAATGAAACTGGAATGCTGTTCGGGTCCTTCAATGCTGACGATGGACGTAGTGGCGATAGCCATGCTGGTTCGAACCACGGTGAGGCGGGCGGTGCTACGCCTGGCCGTGGTGGGTTCGGCCACTTCGCCAGCGCTGGTAGCAATAGCGCACCGAGTGACGCTGCCAGCTTTGGCGGCGGTTTTGGCGGTGGCTTCGAGCCCAGTTTTGATTCAGAGTCGCTGCTAGAGGGGCTTAATCCGCAGCAGCGCCAAGCAGTGGAGCACATTGGTTCACCACTGTTGATTGTGGCTGGAGCGGGTTCAGGAAAGACATCTGTGCTGACGCGCAGGATTGCATACCTGATCGGTGCGCGTGGGGTCCTGCCAAGCCAAATTTTGGCTATTACCTTTACCAATAAGGCCGCAGCCGAGATGCGCGAGCGTGTGGCGGGACTGGTCGGTGACCAGGCGCGGCGTATGTGGGTGTCCACGTTCCACTCCATGTGTGTGCGCATACTGCGCATGCAGCATGCGCTAGTACCGGGGCTTAATTCCAATTTCTCTATTTATGATTCGGACGACTCCCGGCGTTTGCTGTCCATTATCGCTAAGGACATGGACCTAGATGCCAAGAAGTTCACCGGCCGCGTGCTCTCGTCGCGTATCTCCAATCTCAAGAATGAGTTGATTGACCCGGAGAAGGCCCTCGCGGACGCGTCGACGACGCGCAATCCTTTTGATGACGTCGTTGCACGGGTTTACCTGGAGTACCAGACCAGGCTACGGGCGGCTAATGCCGTGGACTTTGACGATCTAATCGGTGAGGTCGTTCGGATTTTCACCAATCACCCGCAGGTTGCAGAGTATTACCGTCGCCGTTTCCGGCATGTGTTGGTGGACGAATACCAGGACACCAACCATGCGCAGTATGTTTTGGTCTCGACGCTCGTCGGCAAGCCCGGTGGAGATGTGCCTCCGAGTGAGCTGTGTGTGGTGGGCGATTCGGACCAGTCCATTTATGCCTTCCGTGGTGCGACTATTCGCAATATTGAGGAGTTTGAGAAGGACTATCCGGAGGCCACGTCGATTCTGCTGGAGCAAAACTATCGCTCGACGCAGACGATTCTGTCGGCGGCCAATGCGTTGATTGCGCGCAATGAGAACCGCCGGGAGAAGAAGCTGTGGACCGATCTCGGTGAGGGCGGCAAGATCAAGGGCTACGTGGCGGACAATGAGCACGATGAGGCTCGGTTTATCGCTAACGAGATTGAGCAATTGGTCGACTACGGGCCGTACTCGTATTCAGATGTGGCGATTTTCTACCGCACCAATAATTCCTCCCGTGCGCTAGAGGATGTCTTCATTCGTATGGGCGTTCCGTACACGGTGGTTGGTGGCACCAGGTTCTATGAGCGTAAGGAAGTACGCGATATTGTCGCCTACCTGCGCGTTATTGAGAACTTCGACGATGATGTTTCGCTGCGTCGCATTATCAATACGCCGCGCCGCGGAATCGGTGACCGTGCGGTGGCTCATGTGTCGCTCTATGCCGAGGACGAGAGGTGCTCGTTCGGCACGGCGCTACGTGCCGTAGCGGAGGGTAAGGTTCCGGCGGTGGCGGCGCGGAGTCGAAACGCGATGGCGGCGTTCGTCGAGATGATTGATGGCTTGGCGGCGGATATGGCATCCGGTGAACTGGCCGATATCGGTGATTTGGTCAACGCGATTATTGATCGCAGTGGGTACAAGTCGGAGCTCGAGCGCTCCAATGATCCGCAAGATGCCACGCGCCTGGACAACCTCAATGAGCTCGTCAGCGTTGCGCGGGAGTTCTCTGCAGAGGCGCGGATGATGTCGTCGGTGGATATTAGCGCTGATGTAAATGAAGGCTCTGGCGCTGCAGCTGATGCTGAAAGCGGTGCTGATACTAGTGGCGAGTCCGAGGTGGAATCTGGAATCGCGAATGACCTCGCGCGTGATTTCGCGGCCGACTTCGACAACGATGGGGAAGCGGAACCGGGAAGTCTGCAGGCATTCCTCGAGCGAGTTTCTCTGGTGGCCGATGCGGATCAGATTCCGGATGATGACACCGGTGTAGTGACGTTGATGACGCTACATACGGCTAAGGGCCTGGAGTTTCCGGTGGTATTTCTCATTGGCTGGGAAGACGGACTGTTCCCGCACCTGCGCGCCCTGGGCGATCCGAAGGAGCTGGCTGAAGAGCGACGTCTGGCCTATGTGGGTATTACCCGAGCTCGCAAGCAGCTGTATCTCACGCGCGCTGTGACTCGGTCCTCGTGGGGTTCGCCGCAGAATAATCCGCCTTCACGTTTCCTGGGGGAAGTCCCAAGCGACCTGATCGATTGGCTGCGCGAGGCTCCGGCTCGCAGCTGGGGCGCCGGTTCTGGTGGTTTTGGTTCTGGTGGCTACGGCGCGGGCAGCGCGTTTGGTCGTGGCCATGGTGCCTCGTCGGGCTTCGGTTCCAGCTCGGGCTTCGGCTCTGGTGGATCCTCTAACTCTGGTGCGTCATCCCGAAAGAAGAATCAGGTCTTGCACCTAGAGCCCGGTGACAAGGTTGTTCACGACAAGTACGGCTTAGGCACTGTGCTTGAGGTCCAAGGGGCCGCGCCCCGGGCAACTGCGATGATTGACTTTGGATCCGCAGGTAAGGTCCGCATGATGCTTATCGGCGGCGTGCCCATGGAGAAGTTGTAAAAGAACAACCACCGCCCGACTGGCCGTCCCTACCCGCGGCCGTGCACGTGCCACTATCGCGTGGAGGCTACTTAGGCTTCTTCGCTGTCACCCAGCAGTTGATGGTGGCATCTTGTACTTCGGTGCCGTTGGCATCGGTCAGCACGATGTGGACGGGAAAATCTACCCCACCAGTCTCCGGTGTGATGGTGGAGAAGTCCGGCAACTCAGCCTTGGCCACAGCCGTCAGGCCACCAACGGAGATGCGCTTGTAGTTCGTCGTCATGCCCTTTGGAACCCAGCGATGCGTTGTCGGTACGCTGGCCTCACAGAGCATGCCCATCGCGAATTCAGCGAGGTTACACGCAGCAATCGCATGCACGGACTTAATGTGATTACGCACGCCCCACCAAGCGGGCATGCGCGCTACCGCCAGTCCAGGCTGCATCGTCTCTAGCTTGGGACAGATTGTGCGGAAATATGGCGCCGTCAATGCGGCGGTTAAGGAAAATAGACGCTTGCCGACGACTGGAGTCGCAGCCAACTTCTTCCACATGCGGAATGTTTGAGTCTCTGCCATGTGTCAAGAGTAAAGCCCCAGTACCGGCGGCGATGCCGGTTTCTGAAAAATTTAATCAGGGGAGGCTTGCAGCCGCGGTCAAACAGGGGCCGGTGCACAGGTAGGGCCTTCGCAGAGCGGCCAGGCTTGCTCGTACCTGTGCCGATACCTGATTAGTTCAGGTTCAGACCACGCTGGATGAACCAGGTCACCGGGTCGACCGGAGTGGTGCCATCCGGGTGGATCTCGAAGTGGAGGTGCGTACCGGTGGAGAAGCCGCGGTTGCCCATACCGGCGATGACCTGACCAGCTCGGACAGCTTCTCCGACAGCAACGTAGATGGACTCGATGTGGCCGTAGACGGAAACAGAGCCGTCGTCATGGCGAACGCGAATCCACTGGCCGTAGCCCTGAGCCGGGCCTGCATCGATAACAGTGCCGTCCATGACGGACATGATTGGGGTGTTGGTGACGTTAGCCAGGTCGACACCGTAGTGGAAGGTTCCCCAGCGTGAGCCGAACGGTGAGGTCAGCAGCCCCACGGTCGGGATGGAGAGTTTCGGAGCGCGGGCAGCCTGGTCGCGAGCAACGCGCTCCTGGTTGTACTGCAACGCCGTAGCGAGGTGGTCGCTGAGGTTAGTGCTCGGATTGAAGGAGCTGGAGGCCAGCACCATCGGAGCGTTGTTCTTCGGCTGAGCAGCGCGGGTCTGAGTCGAAGCTGAGTTCTCCGGAGCCTTATTCTCGGTCTCAGCTGCGTGGGCGACCGCGTTGGAGGAAGCGATCGTCGATGCGGACAGTGCGACCAGTGCTGCGCGAGAAGTTGCGGAAACCTCTACCTTGCGGTGCTTTCCGCCTCCGCGACGAGCATTGAAAAACGTCACTTCAATCTCCCTGCCAACGAAACTCTTTGTAACCCAACTGTTATCTAACTTCTGCGATAATAACGGTTCGATATAGGGCAAGCAACTTGTTTTTAGAGAACTTGTTCGCTGATTCGTCAGTTTCAGTTCAATAGGGCCGTGCTGTGGCCGTGGGGCTGTTGTCTTGTATCACGGATCCGGTGAAGCGCAACCGGTGTGTTGCCAGGGGATTTATGGCGGATGCCCCTTAATCGAGGGGCTGGGTAGGGGGATCGGCAAGTAGTTTCCGGGTGAACTAAGGGTGTGGTCGCGGGGGTGGCAAAAAGTAACCCATCGGCGTTGACAAATGGAAACCAAAGGTGAAGCCACTTTGGGGGGGGAGGGGGCAAAAGGAGATCGGACTCAACGGATACCGTCCGTCCTGGGATCCGTACCTTCAAATTAGACTCTGCAATGCCTAAACAAAGAGGCGTTGTATGTATGGCACTATATGGCCATGGCTGTGACGCACCCTTGCGTGGCACCCTATCTATATAGGTGGGCAATCAGCTGTCAATGATTAGACGCGGGAAGGACGATGTCACTGTGAAAGGCGCGGATTCGCGGAGAGGTTCCTCCGGTAGCGATCGAAATCGGCGAAGCCGCACCGGTGCCGGTGGCAGCGGCGGGGGTTCCCGTAGCGTCCGCAGCGAGCGCACTGCCCGCGCATGGCAGAATACGCAGGCCGGTCAGACTGGCGGTGCGCGCAGCGTCGGTGCCGACAGCAATCGAGCCGCCACGACGAAGATGAAAGCGGGGGGCTCCGGAACGTCGTCACGCAAGGGGCGTCCCTCGGGGTTCCGTCGTTTCATTAACTCGCCTCGTACACGCCGGTTTGGGCTGTCTGTTGCCGGTTCTTACGGCGTCGTATTGCTGTTCATCATCTCGGTAGCTCTGATTGGCGTCATCGTCAGTGGCGCTGGAATGTCTCCGCTTCCAGCGAGTATCGCGTCGATGTGGATGATCTTTAACCTCGCGCCGTTCCGTTTTAACGGCACGACGCTGGGGCTCACACCAGCACTGCCCGCGGTGCTGATGGTGTTGTTCATCGCCTGGCGTGTACGCCGCGAAGTCGCTGACCGCATCAGCATCAAGGATGTCCGCGCGTTGGTCGGCGCGTATCTGGGCACGCCCATTGTTCTCACCATCATCGCGTGGCTCATGCTTTACGACGCGTCGAAGGTGTTTCCCCGCGTTCAGACCCCTAGTTTCGGCCTTGCGATTGCAGCCGCGCTGCTTGTAAATCTCGTGGCCTTGGTGCTGGGAATGGGGCAGCGGTTGCTGCGTGCACTACTGCTGCGCCGGAAGCTGCCGGAGTGGTTGCTCGGGTCGGCCCGTCTGGCGGGCAGCTACGTGGCATGGCTGTGGCTGGCCGGTGTTGTGGTGACACTCGTTTCGCTGATTTGGCATCGAGAGTTGCTGGCAGAGACATTTGCAATCACGGATACCGTCGGTGAAAGTGTTGCGGTCAGCGGCCTCTCGCTGCTGTACCTGCCAAATGTGGCCTTCGGTGCTGTCGGTGTGCTGGTGGGCGGAAAATCGACGTTTGGGCCAGCGGAGGCTGGGCTGTTCGCAGTGCACCCGGCTCAGCTGCCACCGCTGCCGATTTTGGCTGCCATGCCTCAGTCGCTGGTGCACTGGGCTTTCGGAGTGCTGATTGTGCTACCGCCAGCCGTTGCGGCTTGGCGCGTCGTGGCATTCCTGAAGAAATCTGCACCGAAGCAGCCCTACCTGGTCGTCGTTCTCGCTGCCGTGTGGTCGATCATCTTCCTCATGGGGCTGGCTTGGCTGCTCGGCGGTGAGGTTGGCATCTTTGGGTGGGCCGGTGCCTCCTGGTGGCTGACTGGACTGCTCGGCTCGATGTGGCTGGTTGTTCCGGGGGCCATCGTGGTTGTTGCGATGACCGGTGTGCCGTCACTTGGTAGGGACAAGGGAGTCTCGGAAGTGGCCGCCGAGAAGTTCCCGCCGAAGCCTGCGGGAGATGGAAACGGTCATGCTGAGGCTGAGGATGCCGGCGACGCCGATAAGTCCGACAATGACGGGAGCGGTTCGGAGGAGTCGGAGGAGATTGTCGACGGGGAAGTCGTAGCGACCTCCGAAGATGAAGCGACCTCCGAAGACGAAGCCGAGTCCGACACAGAGGAGGAATCAGAGTCCGGTGCTGAGTCTGAAGACACTTCAGAAGACGCTGAGGAATCGGACGACTCTGAAGAGGATTCAGAAAGCGCCGCAGGCGGAGAAGCATCGGGCGAAGTAGATGCGACCGACGAGGACGAATCCGATGAGGACACCGAAGACTCGGAGGAAGGCGGCGACGGGGAACCGTCGTCAAGCCAAAAGAGCTAAGCCAACTTAGGGGGAGCGGAATTTGGGGTCTCTGCCGGGCTGGGTAAGCTAAACGCCGTGACTGAAGCACAGCCCGTCGCAGAAATTTCGCACAATAATTCCTCCAGCAAGCAGCTCCGCATCGTAGTCCTGGCCTCTGGCCTGGGCTCCCTTTTGCAGTCGATGCTGGAACTGCTGGACGCTGAAAAGGTTCAGATTGTCGCGGTTGGTTCGGACAAGGATTGTCCGGCGCTGGAGAGGGCTCAAAACCTCAATATCCCAACTTTTCGGGTGCCTTTCGATGCTGAGGCAAAGAAGGACCGAGAAGGTTGGGATATTCGTGTTTTAGAGGCCGTGAACAGTTTTTCGCCGGATATCGTTGTCTCGGCGGGTTTCATGCGCATTCTGGGGCCATCATTTGTGGAGGCCTACAGCAATCGCATCATTAATACGCACCCAGCGCTGCTGCCGTCCTTCCCAGGGGCGCGTGCGGTACCGGATGCACTTGACTACGGGGTGAAGGTCACCGGCACGACCGTGCATATCGTTGATAATGGAGTGGACACCGGGCCGATTCTGGCGCAACAGCCAGTGGCCGTCGAGGACGACGACACGGTGGAGACCCTGCACGAACGAATCAAGGTTGTCGAACGCCGACTCCTGGTTGATGTATTGCACTCGATTGCCGATCACGGAATTGAGCGTGACGGACGAAAGGCTTATCTGAAATGACCAACGACAACACGCAGCGTAAACCGATCAAGCGCGCTCTGATTAGCGTCTACGACAAGACTGGGCTCGAGGAGCTGGCTCGCGACCTGCACGAGGCTGGCGTGGAAATCGTTTCCACCGGTTCCACGGCTGGCAAGATTGCTGCAGCTGGCGTGCCTGTGACCCCGGTTGAGGATCTCACTGGTTTCCCGGAGTGCCTCGAGGGCCGCGTGAAGACGCTGCACCCGCGTGTTCACGCCGGCATTCTGGCTGATACCCGCAAGGAAGACCACCTGGCTCAGCTGAAGGAGCTCGGTGTGGAGGCTTTCCAGCTCGTTGTCGTTAACCTGTACCCGTTCCGGGAGACCGTTGCCTCGGGCGCTTCCTACGACGAATGCGTGGAGCAGATCGACATTGGAGGCCCGTCGATGGTTCGCGCTGCGGCGAAGAACCACCCGTCGGTTGCCATCGTCGTCGACCCGGCTCGTTACGGCGATGTCGCTACCGCCGTGAAGGAAGGCGGCTTCACCCTCGAGCAGCGCCGTGAGTTCGCTCGCGACGCATTCCTGCACACCGCTGATTACGACGCAGCTGTGTCCAACTGGTTTGTTGAGCAGCTCGGTGGCGCTGAGGGATCCACTCCGACTCCGCTGCGCTACGGCGAGAACTCTCACCAGTCGGCAACTCTGACCCGCATTGGTACCAAGGGGCTGGCAAACGCCAAGCAGCTGAACGGCAAGGAGATGTCGTACAACAACTACCAGGATGCCGACGCCGCATGGCGTGCCGCCTGGGATCACGAGCGCCCGTGTGTGGCAATCATCAAGCACGCTAACCCGTGCGGCATCGCAGTCTCGGATGAGTCCATCGCCGCAGCTCACCGCGCAGCTCACGCATGTGACCCGATGTCCGCATTCGGCGGTGTCATTGCCGTCAACCGCGAGGTCTCCGTTGAGATGGCCGAACAGGTCAAGGACATCTTCACCGAGGTCATCGTCGCTCCGTCCTACGAAGACGGTGCCGTTGAGGTGCTGAAGGCCAAGAAGAATCTGCGTATTCTCGTCGCCGAGTACGAAGCACCGACCACCGAGAACAAGTTTATCTCGGGTGGTCTGCTCACCCAGGATCCGGATACTTACCAGGCAGAGGGTGATAAGCCGGAGAACTGGGAGCTGGCCACCGGCGAGGCATTGAATGCTGAAGAGCTGGCTGAGCTCGAGTTTGCATGGCGCTCCGTCCGCGCTGTGAAGTCCAACGCCATCCTGCTGTCCAAGAACAACGCCACCGTCGGCGTCGGCATGGGCCAGGTCAACCGCGTGGACTCCGCAAAGCTCGCCGTTGAGCGCGCAAATACGCTTGCCGACGGAGAAAACCGTACTCAGGGGGCCTACGCTGCGTCCGATGCCTTCTTCCCGTTCGCTGACGGTCTGCAGGTCCTGATTGATGCCGGTGTGAAGGCAGTTGTCCAGCCAGGTGGTTCCATCCGTGACGAAGAGGTCATAGCTGCTGCCAAGGAAGCTGGCGTCACCATGTACATGACAGGTACTCGTCACTTCTTCCACTAATTCCTTACTGGATTAGGGGCTAACCGCCGCGGTGCTAACTGTCACCTCGGCGGTTTTTCTCTACCCGGACGTGTGGGGACCTGTGGGCGAGGATGTGTGTCTGTTGTCGAGCCGTGGTCTATGTGAACACACGCTGAGGGCAGGCGCTGGTGATAATTATGCAGACGAAATGGCTCCAATGCGTTTAACATAAGGGCTTATGTCACGTAGAACCGAAGCGCGACGGCGTCGAGAAGCAGAGATTCTCTCCGCTGCTGCTGCGATCCTGGCCGACCGAGGGTTTCATCAGACTCGGTTGGAGGATGTTGGCTCCGCTGTCGGCATTTCTGGCCCAGCTCTTTACCGTTACTTCAGCGGCAAGGAAGAGCTGTTGGCGCAGATCCTCATCGATATTTCTATCCGACTTGTCGATGGTGCGCGAGCAGTTCTCGATCGAGCAAAGAGCAATGATTGGGAGCCAGAGGAGACTCTTCGGGGCCTCCTTGCGCATCACGTGCATTTTGCAGTCACGGAGCCCGATCGCATTCGTGTCCAAGAGCGCGAAGGGGGAAATCTGGCGCCAGAGCAGAGCGCAAAAGTGCGTTCCTTGCAGCGTCTTTACATGGTCTTATGGGTGGACGCTCTGCGTGAACTACAGCCCGAACTCACCTCCGACGAGGCGCAGCTTAAAGTCCAGCTCACCGCTGGGTTGATTAACTCTTCCAGGCATGTGCTCAAATGGGCGGGCCCCGAGGCGACAAGGGAAAATGCCTTTGAGATGGCCCTCGCTGCGCTGGGCATTAACAACCAATAATCCGTATTCATTCTTCTGCCGTCTGGCCTCACTGTGCTCAGCAGTGTGAGGTCAGGCGGCTTTGTTGTGCGGTGCAGGGCGCTCACATTCAGTTGAATTCACCCCCGAAACAGATTTCTAGGGGAAACATAAATCTCTATTGGAAACATGTTGCGACCTCGGGGAGAGGTGTGTATTTCAAGCTGCATAAAAGACTTCCGGGGGTGAAAGTGTGGTCTAAGAAACAAAATTTGTTGTGAGGTGACTGGGGTCACATTAATCTTTTCGTCAAGAAAGTTAATAGTCATTAACGGAAAGTATTTCGCCCATGACTCACGCTCCAGCATTGACCAACCGACAGCGCCACGAAGAGCTCGTCGCAGAGCTCAAAGAGCTGCTTAGCACAACAGCACGCGGTGGTTCCGAACGTGCCCGTGCTCGCCATATTTCCCGCGGTAAGCTGCTGCCACGTCAGCGCATCAACCAACTGCTTGACCCCGGCAGCCCTTTCCTTGAGGTCGCACCGCTAGCGGCCCACGAAATGTATGGCGGCAAGGTTCCGGCTGCTGGCGTCATCGCCGGCATTGGCATCATCGAAGGTCGTCGCTGCCTGGTTGTAGCCAATGACGCAACCGTTTCCGGCGGAACGTACTACCCGTTGACTGTCAAGAAGCACCTGCGCGCACAGGAGATTGCCAGCCTTAACCACTTGCCGTGCATTTACCTGGTCGACTCCGGCGGGGCCATGCTTCTCAACCAGGATGAAGTTTTCCCTGATCGCGATCATTTCGGTCGCATTTTCTACAACCAGGCCAACCTTTCCGCTCGCGGGATTCCGCAGATTGCCGCCGTGATGGGATCCTGTACCGCCGGTGGCGCCTATGTGCCGGCGATGAGCGATGAAGCGGTCATTGTGAAAAACCAGGGCACCATCTTCCTGGCAGGCCCGCCACTGGTTAAGGCTGCAACTGGTGAAGATGTCACACCAGAGGAACTCGGTGGCGGCGAACTGCACTCCAAGACCTCCGGCGTTACTGACCACCTCGCGGTTAACGATGCCGACGCACTGCGTCGTGTCCGCGATATCGTCGCAACGCTCCCCAAGGACCCGGAAGTTCCGTGGGACACAGAATCCACCGTCTCGCCGACTCGCAACCAGACCGATCTTTACGATGTCGTCCCCGTCGATGCCAAAGTGCCTTACGACGTTCACGAGGTTATTGAAATTATTGTGGATGGAGGTCAATACCAGGAGTTTAAGGCCGAATTTGGTACGACCCTGGTCACTGCTTTCGCCCGCATCCACGGCCACCGCGTCGGCATTATCGCCAACAACGGCATTCTCTTCGCGGAATCTGCGCAGAAGGGCGCGCACTTCATCGAGCTGTGTGATCAGCGCGGCATCCCACTGGTATTCCTGCAGAACACCACGGGCTTCATGGTTGGTCGCGAATACGAGGCCGGCGGTATCGCAAAGCACGGCGCCAAGATGGTCAACGCCGTGGCTACCACCCGCGTGCCCAAGTTCACCGTAGTCATCGGTGGTGCCTTCGGCGCCGGCAACTACTCCATGTGCGGTCGCGCATATTCGCCGCGCTTCCTCTGGATGTGGCCGAATGCTCGCATTTCCGTCATGGGCGGTCCACAGGCGGCGATGACGCTGTCGACGGTTCGTCGCAACCAGATTGAACGCTCAGGTGAGAGCTGGTCGCAGGAAGAGCAGGAGGAGTTTGAAGCTCCGATCCGCGAGCAGTTTGAGCGCCAGTCGCACTGCTATTACTCATCGGCTCGCCTGTGGGATGACGGTGTCATCGATCCCGCAGATACCCGCCGAATTCTTGGCATGGCCCTCGATGTGGCAAGTGGCGCGCCCCTGGATGAACAGGGCTTCGGCGTCTTCCGCATGTAGTAACCAGCTAAAAACTCTCGACACCGCATTTTCTGGAAAGGAAACACAGGGCACATGACAGCGCACAACACGCAGCCCCACGCAGCTGGCGGCAGCCTGAGTACCGTATTGGTCGCAAACCGCGGGGAGATTGCCTGCCGCATTATTCGAACCCTTCGTGACAACGGAATTCGCTCCGTCGCGGTCTACTCGGATGCCGATGCCGACGCCCCTCACGTCCGCATGGCGGATATGGCCATCCACATTGGCCCATCTCCGGCACGTGAGTCCTACCTGGTTATCGACAAGATTATCGATGCCGCTCGCCGCTGCGACGCAGACGGAATCCACCCCGGTTACGGCTTTCTGTCTGAAAACGCAGACTTCGCGACCGCCTGTGAGGAAGCAGGTATTGAATTCATTGGCCCACCGGCCAGTGCCATCAACACCATGGGTGACAAAATCTCCGCCCGCGCTGCCGTCGAAGCCCGCGATGTTCCCACCGTGCCGGGTCTGTCTCGCCCCGGGCTTAGCGACGAGGACCTCATTGAGGCAGCCCCATCGATTGGCTTTCCGGTACTGATTAAGCCGTCGGCAGGCGGTGGCGGCAAGGGGATGCACCGCGTGGAAAACGCTGCTGACCTGCCGGCTGCGCTCGCGACGGCCCGTCGTGAAGCGGCGGGTGCCTTCGGCGATGACTCCCTGTTCATCGAGCACTTCGTCGACACCCCGCGGCATATCGAGGTGCAGATTCTCGCAGATAAACACGGCAATGTAATCCACTTGGGCGAGCGTGAGTGCTCGCTGCAGCGACGCCATCAGAAGGTCATCGAGGAAGCACCGAGCCCTCTGCTGGATGAGGAAACGCGCAGCGCAATTGGTGAAGCGGCCTGTGACGCGGCCCGCTCGGTCGGCTACGTCGGCGCGGGCACGGTGGAGTTCATTGTGCCGGCGAAGGACCCGTCGTCGTTCTTCTTCATGGAGATGAATACGCGCCTGCAGGTTGAGCACCCCGTGACTGAGCAGGTCACCGGCCTGGATCTGGTGGCGCTGCAGGTTGACATTGCCTCGGGACGCCCACTGCCGGTTGCTCAGGAAGATGTAACTCTCACCGGTCACTCGATTGAAGCTCGCGTGTATGCCGAAGACCCGGCGGCGGGATTCCTGCCCACCGGTGGCACGGTCACACGTGTCGTCGAGCCGAGCGGGGCGGGAATCCGGGTGGATTCCGGCATTGTCGACGGTTCCGAGGTCTCATCTCTCTATGACCCGATGTTGATGAAGATCATCTCCCATGGGGAAAACCGTGAGCAGGCGCTCGAGCGGTTGGACCGAGCGCTCGGAGACACCGTTGTCGCAGGTGTCGGAGTCAATATCGACTTTTGTCGCTACCTGCTGAACGTCCCCGAGGTTCGCGCCGGCGATCTTGATACCGGTCTGCTCGACCGCGTGGCGGAAGGCTTCGCCACCTCCGAAACACCGGACGATGTCTACCTCGCCGCTGCGATGGACTGGCTGACTTCCCGCTTTGAAGAGGCCACCGACTCGCCGTGGCTGACCCCGGACGGCTGGCGCGCCAGTACCCCTGCCGCGCAGCGCATCCGCTTCGGAACGGGGGAGGACTCGCGTCTGATCTCGATTGTGGGCACGCCGTCGAGCGCCGACGTCATCGTTGGTGATGTGGTCGCGGGCCTGTCCGCCGAGGCGGAGAACGAAGAGATCGACGTTCCAGAACCGCGAAACTACAAGGTTTCGGTCTACCGCGACGGGGAGCGCTTGCGCATCGTCCGCGACGGTGTCGCACAGCACTTCCTGGTCGAGACCATCGACAATGCGGGGGCAGCGAACCATGAAGAATACGTCGTCACCGGTGCTCACGGCACCTGGGTGCTGCCTCGCACCGAGGTAGTCACCACCGGAGCCGAAGCCGATGCCGGAGGCTCGGGAGTCATCCAAGCTCCGATGCCCGGCGCGATTATCGCGCTGGCGGTGGAGGAGGGAGCCCGCGTGGAAGCTGGTGAGGCTCTGTTGGTCATGGAGGCCATGAAGATGGAGCACACTCTCACTGCCGAAATTGCAGGTGAGGTTAGCTTCACCGTCGCGCCGGGCGATCAGGTCGCCGGTGACCAGCAGCTGGCCGTCATCACCGTGGCCGAAGCCGAGGAATAAAAACCCACACAAAACGCACCAATCAGGTCCCACACCAATCAGGTCCCACACTTACAAAATCTTTAAGGAGCACTCATCATGTCCGAAAGCACCAAGATTGCAACCGCCATCCTCGACGACGAATACGTGGAACTGCAGAAAGTAGTTCGCGAATTTGCCAACGAAGTTGTCGATCCGGTTTCCGCCGAGCATGACCGCAACCACACCTTCCCGTACGAGATTGTCTCGCAGATGGGAGAAATGGGCCTGTTCGGTCTGCCATTCCCTGAGGAAGTCGGTGGCATGGGCGGTGACTACCTGTCCTTCGGTATCGCCCTGGAGGAGCTAGCTAAAGTCGATCAGTCGGTCGCTATCACCCTGGAAGCTGGCGTTGGTTTGGGAGCCATGCCAATCTTCCATTTCGGCAATGACAAGCAGAAGGAGACCTACCTGCCCGAGCTGACTGCTGGTAAGAAGCTCGCTGGCTTTGGTCTCACCGAGCCGGATGCAGGCTCCGACGCCGGCGCCACCCGCACCACAGCCCGTGAAGACGGCGATGATTTCGTCATCAACGGCGCCAAGCAGTTCATCACCAACTCCGGCACGGATATTACTTCGCTGGTTACTGTCACCGCAGTCACCGGCCAGAAGGAAGATGGCAAGAAGGAGATTTCTACCATCATCGTGCCGAGTGGCACGGAGGGCTTTGTCGCGGAACCGGCTTACGACAAGGTCGGTTGGAATGCCTCCGACACCCACCCACTGACCTTCACCGATGTTCGCGTCCCGCAGGAGAACCTGCTGGGCACCCGTGGTCGCGGCTTCGCTAACTTCCTGTCCATCTTGGCCGAGGGGCGTGTCGCAATCGCAGCGCTTGCCACCGGTGCTGCGCAGGGTTGTGTTGATGAGTCGGTCCGCCACGCCAAGGAGCGCCACTCCATGGGCCGTGCGATTGGTGAGTACCAGGCCGTTTCCTTCAAGATCGCACGAATGGAAGCGCGTGCGCATGCCGCACGTATGGCGTGGTACGACGCAGCCGCAAAGATGGCCGCGGGCGCAGAGTTCCGTCGTGAAGCGTACATCGCCAAGATGATTGCCTCGGAGGCTGCGATGGACAACGCGCGCGACGCGACGCAGATTTTCGGCGGCTACGGGTTCATGAACGAGTACCGCGTGGCACGCCACTACCGCGACTCCAAGATCCTGGAGATCGGCGAGGGCACCACAGAAGTGCAGCTCATGCTGATCGCGCGCGGATTGGGGCTGTAAAAATGGCTGACAACAACGCAACCGAAGTCACCCACGACGTCGTCCAGCGCGGACTGTGGTTCGAAGAGTACGAGGTTGGCGCGCGTTACCTGCACCGTCCGGGGCGAACCGTCACTGAAACCGATGACGTCCTCTTCACGACGCTGACCATGAACACCCAGCCACTGCATCTGGATGCGCACTGGTCGAGCCAGCAGCCGGGATTCGGAGGCGAGCGCCTGGTCAATTCGATGTGGACGCTGTCGACGGTTGTCGGGCTGTCTGTCGGGCAGCTGACGCTCGGCACCATCGTCGCCAACCTCGGCTTCACCGAAGTGGCGTTTCCCGCACCGATGTTCCACGGCGACACCCTGTACGCAGAGACCGTCTGCCGTAACAAGCGCCTGTCCAAGTCCCGCCCCAACCAGGGCATCGTCGAGCTCGAGCACATCGGACGCAACCAGGACGGCACCGTCGTCTGCCGCGCAGTCCGTTCCACGCTCGTCCAATGCGCACCGACTTCGCTTGACGACGGCTCCGAGAACGCAGCTTCAGCGGGGAAGTGAGTGGCTCATGTCTACGCATAACTCCTGGCAGCCGCTGGGCCCTGCAATTCTGTTTGCGCCGGCCGATCGGCCAGAGCGATTCGGCAAAGCTGCTGACCGCGCCGACATGGTGATTCTGGATCTGGAGGACGGCTGTCGCGCAGAAAACCGTGAGGCTGCCCGCGAGGCTATCGTCTCCTGTGACCTCGATCCGGCCCGCACCATTGTGCGTGTCAATCCACCGGAGGTTGAGGACTACGCAGCGGATATTGACATGCTGCGTGGCACCGCTTTCCGCCAGGTGATGCTGCCCAAGGCGTCCTCGGCGCAGCAAGTGGATGAGTTGGTAGCGGCACTGGGGGAGAAGACCCAGGTCATTGCCCTTATCGAAACTCCGCTTGGGGTCATGCGCGCCGAAGAGCTGGCGCAGGCCGATGGCGTCGTTGCGCTGTTCTGGGGCGCAGAGGACCTGGTGGCGGGCTTGGCGGGAACGTCATCACGCTTTAGCGAAGCAGAGGCTGCACTCGCGCCGGGCCGTATCTATGCGGGCAGCTACCGCAGTGTGGCGGTACATACCCGCAGCCACGTTCACCTGGCGGCAGCGGCGCACGGTAAGGCCAGTCTGGATTCCATCTACGTCAATATCTCCGACGCGGATGGGCTAGCTGCGGAGGCAGCCGATGCCGCTGCGTTGGGATTCGCTGCCACCGTCTGTATTCACCCAGGTCAGGTCCCGACAATCCGCCAGGCTTATCGCCCTAGCGACGAGGAGATTGACTGGGCGCGTCGGCTCTTGGCGGAAGCGGAAAAGAACACCGGTGCCTTCAGTTTTGACGGCCAGATGGTGGATGCGCCGCTCTTCCGTCAAGCAGAAGCCATTGCTCGGCGAGCCGCTGTAACCGGTTAGTCCCACAGCCGGTAACTACCACTGATTTATCCCCCCCCCCTAAAGAACACAATTCCCTCTCACACTCCGCACTATGCGGAGTCACTTAAACCAAGGAGATCTCCCCATGACCGCGACATTGAAGAACCACGCAGAACAGCGCACTGCTGATCCTTCGAAGCTGCCGGAGGGCTTCACCACTGTGCCGGCACCATACGGCAAGGATGTTGTCGATGCTGATGGCAACAAGATGAGCCACGTGTTCGGCGCCGGTGTCGAGCAAGGTGCCGCTCCACTTCGCGATGAGACTCTCGGTGAGAACCTGCGTGCGATTGTGGAGAAATTCCCGTCTCGCGACGCCGTCGTTGACGTCTACGCGGATGTCTCCTTTACCTTTGAGCGTTTCTACAACCGAGTTCTGCGTCTGGCCAGCGCTTTCATCCGTGAGGGCTACCGTCCAGGAGATCGTATCGGCATTTGGTCCACCAACCGCTGGGAGTGGACCGTGGTGCAGTACGCCTGCCACCACATCGGCCTGGTGCTGGTCAACATCAACCCGGCTTACCGCCAGCACGAGCTGAACTACGTGTTGGAAAAGGCAGGTGTGCGTATGGTGTTTGCCGCCCGCCGCTACAAGGACTCCGATTACCGAACCATGCTGATCGAGGCCTCCAAGCAGCGCGGTGTGCGCCTGGACAAGGTCATCTACTTCGGCTCCTCCGAGTGGTACGAGCACATGCACAGCGAAATCGATGACCTGAGCGAGTACACCTCCCAGCTGAAGCCGGATGATCCGATCAACATCCAGTTCACCTCGGGCACGACAGGCTTTCCCAAGGGCGCTACGCTGACGCACCGCAACCTGCTGAACAATGGTTACTTCATCGGTGAGCTGTTGGGCTACACCGAGGCCGACCGCATCTGTGTGCCGGTGCCGTTCTTCCACACCTTCGGCATGGTGATTGGCACCTTCGCTGCCTTCACCCACGGTGCCGCTATTGTCATTCCGGCTCCGTCGTTTAAGGCGCGTGAAACGCTCAAGGCTGTGCACTCGGCTAAGGCCACCAGCCTCTACGGCGTGCCGACGATGTTCATCAATGAGCTTGAAGAAGCCCACGACCAGGAGGAATACGGCTCCCCTTACGACCTGTCGCTGCTGCGCACAGGTGTGATGGCAGGTACCTCGTGCCCGTCGAAGACCATGCGTGATGTGATGGACAAGCTCAATATGCGTGAGATTGCCATCTGTTACGGCATGACCGAGACTTCGCCGGTGTCCTTCCAGACCCGCGCGGATTCCCCGCTGGAAAAGCGCGTCAACACCGTCGGGCAGATCATGCCGCACCTGGAAGCCCGCATCATCTGTGAAGAAACCGGCGAGACCCTACCACGAGGTGAACAGGGCGAGGTCGTCGTCCGTGGATACTCCGTGATGAAGGAGTACTGGGAGCACCCGGAAAAGACTGCCGAGGCCATCGACGCCGACGGCTGGATGCACACCGGCGACTTGGGTGTGCTTGACGACGAGGGCTACCTGTCCATCACCGGACGTATCAAGGACATGCTCATCCGCGGTGGTGAGAACATCTACCCGCGCGAGATTGAAGAGTTCCTGTTCACTCACCCGGCTGTTGTCGATGCACAGGTCATCGGCGTGCCGGATGACAAGTATGGCGAAGAAATCATGGCATGGGTAATTCTGCACGACGATGTGGAAGACCTCACCGCTGAGGACGTGGCGGCCTTTGCCCACGGCAAGCTGTCGCGTCACAAGATTCCGCGCTACGTCCACGTCGTCGAGGAGTTTCCGATGACCGCGTCGGGCAAGGTTCGCAAGGTTGAGATGCGTGAGATGGCTCCGCGAATCCTGGGCTGGGTGTAGAACAATGTCAAAAACAACTGATCAGACCGGTCGCGAGCTTGTCGCAGGCCTCGTCACTGATGGAATGACCCTGGCAGTCGGCGGTTTCGGCCTTTGCGGTGTGCCATATACCCTCATCGAGGGCGTGCGCGACTCCGGGGCAAAAGACCTCACCATCGTGTCCAACAACATGGGCATTGACGGTACTGGGCTCGGCATTCTGCTGGAGAACAAGCAGGTGGCAAAGGTAGTGGCCTCCTACGTCGGCGAGAACAAGGAGTTTGCTCGCCAGTACCTCGAAGGAGAAATCGAGGTGGAGTTCACCCCACAGGGCACTCTGGCAGAGCGTCTTCGCGCAGGTGGCGCAGGTATTCCCGCGTTCTACACCGCAACCGGCGTCGGCACGCTCGTTGCAGAGGGCAAGCCCCACGCCGACTTCGACGGACAGACCTACGTGCAGGAGCGTGGCATCGTTGCCGACATCGGCCTGGTGCACGCCTACCACGGCGATATTGACGGCAACCTTGTCTATCGCCGGACCGCGCAGAACTTCAACCCGCTGTGCGCAGCATCCGGCAAGGTGACCGTTGCAGAGGTGGAGTACTTGCTTGGCCGCGGCGAGATCGACCCGGATCTGGTGATGACTCCGGGTGTGTATATCCAGCACATCGTTCGCGGTGACGGACGCGAGAAGCTCATTGAAAAGCGCACAACTCGGCCACGCAATACCGATTCCAGCCACGATGCCGGTGACGCGGCAGCAGGGGAGGAGATTTAAATGGCACCTGCGAAGACAATTATGGACAAGGGCTGGAGCCGTGACGAGATGGCACAGCAGGCCGCTGAAGAGCTGCGCGATGGCGACTATGTGAATCTGGGTATCGGCATTCCGACACTGGTGGCAAACCATATTCCCGAAGGCGTGCGCGTTCTGCTGCAGAGTGAAAACGGAATTCTGGGAATGGGTGCCTTCCCATATGAAGGCGAAGAGGATGCTGACCTCATCAATGCGGGGAAGCAGACCGTGACATTGGTGCCGGGCGCGGCAATCTTCGACTCCGCCACCAGTTTCGGCATGATTCGCGGCGGTGCCGTGAAAATGGCCGTGTTGGGTGCGATGGAGGTGAGCCAGTGCGGTGACCTGGCCAATTGGATGATTCCGGGAAAGATGGTCAAGGGCATGGGCGGTGCGATGGACTTGGTCGCCGGTACCCCTCGAGTGGTGGTTTTGACCGATCATGTTTCCAAAGATGGCAAACCAAAATTGGTAAAAGCCTGCGAACTGCCCCTCACAGGTGCAAAAGTAGTGAAAAGGATTATTAGCAACCTGGGAAGCTTCGATGTCGCTGATGATCACCTGGTGCTACGCAGGCTGGCACCTGGGGTGACGCTGGCAGATATCGAGGCCAACACCGAAGCCGCATACGTGGTTGACCTCGAGAATTAAATACGCAGCAATCATGGTCAGTCCACACTCATCAGTTTTGACTTAGGAGAATCCATCCATGAGTAACCTTCCAGCTCCCAGCCCGAATGATGTCGTTATCCTCGCTGGTGCCCGCACCCCGCAGGGCAAGCTGCTCGGTCAGCTGGCACCGCTTACTTCCGTCGAACTTGGCGCTCATGCTGTCAAGCACGCTGTCCAGCGTTCCGGCGTTGCCCCGGAAGAGGTTCAGCACGTCGTTCTGGGCCAGGTGATTCTCGCAGGTGCTGGCCAGAACCCGGCTCGACAGGTCGCCATTAAGGCGGGTCTGCCATGGAATACGACTGCTGAGATCGTTAACAAGGTCTGCCTCTCGGGCCTAAACGCTGTCATTCACGCCGCTCGCTTGATTCGTCTCGGTGATGCAGACGTCGTTGTTGCAGGTGGTCAGGAGTCCATGACGCACGCTCCGCACGTTGCACGCGGTGTTCGTCAGGGCAAGTCCTTCGGTGCGCTGAAGCTGGAGGACACCTTGGAGCGCGACGGTCTGGTCGACTCCTTCGATGGTGTGTCCATGGGTACGCTTACCGACGGTCCGAACAGCGACCTCGGCATTAGCCGCGAGCAGCAGGACGAGGTTGCGGCCGCTTCTCACCAGCGTGCGGCTAAGGCGCAGGAAGACGGTATTTTCGCGCAGGAAATCGCTCCAATCGAGATTCCGCAGCGCAAGGGTGACCCGGTAGTTGTCGACACCGACCAGGGCATTCGCCCGGAGACCACGGTGGAGACCCTGGCTAAGCTGCGCCCGGTCTTCCTGAAGGAAAACGGCACCATCACTGCCGGTAACTCCTCGCCGATTTCCGACGGTGCCGCAGCAGTTGTGCTGGCATCGCGTGCTTACGCAGAAAAGCACGGACTGGACTACCTCGCAGTTGTGGGCAAGGCTGGCCAGACCGCAGGTCCGGATAACTCCCTGCACGCTCAGCCTGCGGACTCTTTGAAGGAGGCCCTGCGTCGCGCTGAGTGGGACGCGCAGGAGCTCGACTTCATCGAGATCAACGAGGCATTTGGTGCGGTGGCCGTCAAGTCCCTGCGTGAGCTGGACTACCCGCTGGAGAAGACCAACATCCACGGTGGCGCGATTGCCCTCGGCCATCCGATTGGCTGCTCTGGTGCCCGCCTGACTCTGACCGCTGCGATGGAGCTGAACCGTCGCGGTTCGGGTCGCGCTGGTGTGTCCCTGTGCGGTGGCGGCGGTCAGGGCGATGCGCTGCTGCTGTACCGCGACTAATCGCGAAAGGCTGAAAAACTCAGCAAGCCCGCGTTGTGGTTTCCACTCTATGGATGCCACAACGCGGGTTTTGTTGTCTCCTGGGGGAGCCCCTGCGCGAAGGTGATTCGAGTTTTCAATTAGGTTAGGAGCTATGACAGGCTTTAGCTCCCTCGATGGTGAACAGACCTTCCCTTGGCTTCCCTCTGGCCCGGCGCTACTCTTCGCCCCGGCTGACCGTCCGGAACGTTTCCAGAAAGCTGCTGAACGATCGGACATGGTCATCATTGACCTGGAAGACGGCGCTGCCGTTGACAATCACGAGCAGGCACGTGCGAACATCATCAACAATCCGCTCGACCCGGAGACGACTATTCTTCGGATCACCGGTCCCGGGACTCCGACCTTCGCGGAGGATGTCGCCTTTGCCCGTGCATGTGATTACGACATCGTCATGGTGCCCAAGATTCGAGACTCCATCCCCGCAGAGCTCGAGGGGTTGAAGATCATCGCGATGATTGAAACCCCGCAGGCCATGATTAATATCCAGCAGATTGCCACGCACCCGGACGTTGTGGGTCTGTTCTGGGGTGCCGAAGACCTGACCGCCGAACTCGGCGGGGTGTCCTCGCGGCAGAGTGTGGATGAAAACCCACGTCGCCACTACCGAGACCCGCAGCGTCTGGCGCGAGCACTTGTTCAGGTCCATGCAGCTGCAGCGGGCATTGCCGCCATTGATGCCATTCACGCTGATTTCCGGGATGAGCGTGGCCAGTATCTCGAGGCACTCGACGCAGTGGGGTGCGGATTCCTGGCTACTGCCTGTATTCACCCGGCGATGGTGCCACCGGTGCGTAAGGCATACAAGCCGTCGGACGCAACGCTGGCCCGCGCCCGGGAGATTGTCAAGCACGCTGGAACGCATACCGGCGCCTTCCAGCTCGATGGTGAAATGATTGACGCGCCCGTCGTAAAGCAAGCCGTGGCAGCGCTCGCGCGAGCGGGAATTACGGAGTAACTAGCGGCGAGATTTCGCCAGGTTCTCGGTGACCTTCCGATCGATGCGGCCGAAGTTGTAGTACGCCGCACAAGCGCCTTCGGGGGAGACCATGCAGGTGCCGATGGGGGTCGCCGGGGTGCAGGCAGTGCCGAAGACCGCGCACTGCCAGGGCTTGATGTGGCCGGTGAGCACAGAACCGCATTCGCAGGTCACGGGATCTGGGATACGGCGCCCCGGCACCTGGAAACGACGCTCGGCGTCGAATGCCGCGTATTCCTCAGAGATGCCGAGGCCGGAGTTTTCAATCCAGCCGAGGCCACGCCACTCGAAGGTGTCGCGGAGAGAAAAGACGCGGTCCATAAGTTTCTGCGCGGTGGTGTTGCCGGAGGAGCGAACGACGCGCGCGTACTGGTTGTCCACCCGCGACTTACCGGCAGCAACGTCGCCGCTGACGAATTGATCCAGCAGCATGACGACGGCCTGGAGCACATCCAATGGCTCAAAACCGGTGACCGCCACTGGCAGATTAAACTCGCGCGGCAGGAACTCAAAGGCGTCCGTGCCGGTGGTTGTAGCCACGTGACCTGGGCCGATGAAACCATCGACCTTGGTTTCGCCGCCGTTGACGATGGCGCGCAGTGGCGGCTCGATGAGTACGTGGTTGGAAAATACGGAGAAGTTTTCCACCCCCTGCCGGCGCGCGGCCTCAACGGTCACGGCAGTCGACGGGGCGGTTGTCTCAAACCCGACGGCGAAGAAAACGACCTGCTTATCGGGGTTATCGGTGGCAATCTTCAGCGCGTCGAGAGGCGAGTAGACAAAGCGCACATTGGCGCCGCGCGCACGTGCCTGCATCAGCGACGTTTCGGACCCCGGAACACGCATCATGTCGCCGAAGGTCGTGAAAATGACGTCTTCTTGCTGTGCCAGCCAAATGGCATCGTCGACGCGGCCCATGGGGATGACGCAGACGGGGCAGCCGGGCCCGTGGATCAGCTCGATGTTCTCGGGTAGGAGGTTTTCCAAGCCGTAACGGTAAATGGTGTGCGTGTGCCCGCCACAGACTTCCATCAGCGCGATGGGCTTTTCCAGCTTGGTGGCCTCGCGTTCAATGCGTGCGAGCAGCTTCTTCGCAGCGGCGGGGTCGCGGAATTCGTCAACGTATTTCATGGTGCCGTCCAGCCCCTCAGTTGATCTGTGACGATGAGAAGGATTCCAGCTCATCCTCGTAAGTGTCGCCGCCTAGCTGTTTGATTTGCTGGAGCGAAAGTCTGGCTTCTTCCTCGTCGATCTTGCTCATGGCGAAACCGACATGTACGAGAACCCAGTCACCGGCGGTGAGGTTCTCGTCAACAAGTAAATCGGTGGAAATCATGCGTGCGACGCCACCAATTTCCACTGTTGCACGGGCAGCATCGTGGACTTCTGTGATGACGGCAGGGACACCAAGACACATACGCTTCTCCTCGTTTGCAATACTTATCGAGACTACCATCAGAGGCAGCGAACCTCGTTTTCGAAGGACGAGTGACGCAAGCAGTTTTGTCCGCCACCAGCTGTGAAGTTAGGGATAGTGAGCATGCAGCCGAAGAATCGTCTGAACACCAACGAAGCCAAGGTAAACACCAATATTGGTCGCGTTCGGGCACGTCCGTTCAGGCTTCTCGACGATTACGTCACCTTGCAACACGGCTCCGGTGGAAAGGCCTCCGCAGCTCTGGTTGAACAGGTCTTTTTCGACGCCTATGGCAATGAAATTTTAGGGCAGGGTGGCGACTCCGGGCTGTTCGCTGCCGAAGCCGTCGTCGAGGCTGCGGCAGCTTCTGCACATGGTGGGGCGCGGTTGGCAATGTCCACCGACTCCTATGTGGTCAATCCCATCGAGTTCCCGGGCGGCGACATCGGGGATTTGGCCGTCAACGGCACGATTAACGATCTGGCGGTAGCTGGAGCCAGGCCCCTGGCGCTGACCGCATCGTTCATTCTGGAAGAGGGGCTGGAGATTGCGACTCTGCGCCGCATTGTGGCGAGTATGCGCGTCGCTGCCGATGCCGCAGGGGTGAGCATCGTCGCCGGCGACACCAAGGTTGTGCCGAAGGGCGCAGGTGACCAGGTCTACATCACCACGGCCGGGATGGGCGTGGTCCGCGGCGACTACGCCGGTGCCGCTACGAAAGGATCTGTCTACGCAAACATCGAGGCCGGAGACCGCATCCTCGTCTCCGGTCCAATCGCCGATCACGGCATGGCCGTCATGCTCGCCCGCGGCGACTTGGCTCTGGCCGCGCCTATCGAGTCCGATACCCGTGCCGTCAACGGCCTGGTCGAGGCACTACTTGAAGCTGCCCCCGGCACTCGCTGGATGCGCGATGCCACTCGTGGCGGCCTCGGCACGGTCGCCAACGAGCTCGCCCGTGGCACCGGTCTTGGTGTCGTACTTGACGACGATTCCATTGCGGTCCGTGAAATGACCCGTGGCGCCTGTGACATGCTCGGCATAGATCCGCTCTACGTCGCCAATGAAGGCACCTTCGTCGCCGTTGTCCCCGCCGGGCAATCCGAGGCAGCGCTCAGTGCGCTCCACGCAGCCGGGGCTTCCGAGGCTTGTGATATCGGCTCCATCGAGGACGAGCCCGCCGCTTCCGTGGTACTGGTCACCGGATTCGGTGGCACCCGCATGGTGGACATGTTGGTCGGCGACCCGCTGCCGCGCATCTGCTAGACATCCATGCCCGTTGCCGCCAGCAGGCGGCCGGCCACCGCCTGACCAAGACTCAAGCCGCCATCGCCCGGTGGCACAATTTGATGCTGCAACAGAGTAAAGCCCTCAGCTGCAACTTCGCGCCGCAGCAGCTCCATCAACAGCGCATTATTCGCGCAACCCCCGCTGACGCCGACAACATCGGTGCCGGCTTCCTCCGCAGCCTGCACCAATCGCTTGCCGACGACACCCGCGACCCCACCGTGAAACACAAATGCGGCCTGCTCAGCGTCAGGCGATGCTACCGCCTCCCGAATGGCGTCCTGGAAGGGCACTGGCTTGGTCTCTGAACTGACCGCTTCAAGCGCTTCCGCATGTGACCTCACGTAGCGAGTCGCCGCTGCCTCCAACTCCATGGCCGCTTGCGCCTCGTAGCTGATGGCTCCGCCACCGCGCCAGCGAGGAAGCAGCAGTGCTGCGGCGGCATCGAATATGCGGCCGAGAGATGAAGTTTGCACTGTGCCAACTCCCGTCGCCAACTGGCTTTTAACCAGGGCTACTTCGCGCTCGTTGGAGAGGTTGCGCACAAGGTGGTCGTCGTGAAGCTCCCATGCGTGAGTGAGACCGAGGGCGAGCCTCCACGGGTGCGTGACGGCGCGATCTCCACCGACCAACGGGAAAGTGGGGCAGTGCCAGGTGCGTTCCCAGTTTGCGGAACTGCGACTGAGCGTGAGGATCTCGCCGCCCCAGATGGTGCCATCAGTGCCGTAGCCGGTGCCGTCGAGGGTGGCGACGACGGCACGGCCCGCGTTCAGGGAAAGGAGACGGTGCTCGGCGAGTAGGGAAAGCGCGTGGGCGAAGTGGTGTTGAACCGCGAGCAGCTCGATGTCGTGCTCGGCGGCGAAGCGTTCGGCGAAGGCGGTAGTGGCGTAGTCCGGATGCAGATCGCAGACGACAAGCTCCGGGGTTGCGTCACGCATGGAAAGCAGCTGGTCAACTGCTCTCTGGAAGGCCTTCTGACTGGCCCACGAACCCATGTCGCCAATGTGCGCGGAGACGTGAGCGAGGTCCCCATGCGCGATAGCGAAAGTGTTCTTCAGCTCTCCGCCGGTCGCGAAAATGGTGGGTTGGGACGTGCTCCGGGCGCTGGTGCCAGGGCCAGGGCCAGTGTGGCTACGAGAATCGGTGGGCGTGATTGAAACGGGGACGGGAGCGAAGCCGCGGGACCGGCGCGATGGGGCGGTGCCGATGAAAACCGAATCTTCAACGGGTACGTGGATTTCGCGGTCGTGGAGGATGAAAGCGTCGGCGATGTGACCGAGCTTCTTCAGCGCGTCGGCATTGTCGGTACAGACGGGCTCGCCACTGAGGTTGCCGCTGGTGACCACGAGCGGGCGATCGCAAAGCAGCAGGTGAATGCCTGAGTACGGAAGCATAATCCCGAAGCTGTCGAGGCCCGGTGCGATGAGATTGGAAAGCGGCCCCGACCGCTGCTTCGGTGCAATCACAATCGGTGCCTCAGGGGAGTCGAGGAAACGCTTCTCCTGCTCAGTTAACTCAACCAGTTGGGCAGCGGTGTCAACAGTGGGGGCCATTACCGCTAACGGTTTGTCGGGTCGACGTTTGCGCATCCGTAGTTTCTCGCAGGCAGCGTCATTGGTGGCATCGCAGACCAGGTGAAAACCACCAATACCTTTGACGGCGAGCAGGGCGCCGTCGTCAAGCAGTGCGTGTGCGCGACGAAAGAGCGCGAGAACCTCCTCGCGGGAGGTGGCGGTGGCGGTGCCGCCTGCATCGTGCCAGCTCAGACGCGGGCCACAGTCGAAGCAGCTGATTGGCTGAGCGTGATAGCGGCGGTCGGTGGGGTCGGTGTACTCGCGCTCGCACGGGGTGCACATCGGAAAGGCCGCCATAGTGGTGCGCGGGCGGTCGTAGGGCAGTTCAGTGATGATGGACAGGCGCGGTCCGCAGTTGGTGCAGGAGATGAAAGGGTAGAGGTAGCGCGGGTTGGTAGGGTCGAAAAACTCACGGCGGCAGTCCGGGCACAGTGCAGTGTCGGGCGGAAGCAGTGCGCGGCCGGAGTAGCTGTGGCGAGAGGGCACGATGGTGAACTCGCGCTCATGGCCCAGTGTCGCGATGTGCTCGGCGGAGTGATTGATGATGCGGGCAAGCGCCGGCAGTTCGGTGAAAAGCTGGCTGCGGAAGGCAGCGAGGGCGTCCGGTGGGCCTTCTACCTCGATGAATACGCCCTGCTCATCGTTGCCACAGAAGCCGACGAGACCCGCGCGCCGGGCGATGGTGGCGACAAAAGGGCGGAATCCGACCCCCTGGACGATACCTTCGATACGCCAGCGAATGCGTTGAATACTCGTACCCATCCCCGCCCCGGTCGCGCCTGCCTTTTCCATGCATTCAACTTTACGTAAGCGGCTCGGGTCCGTTCGCACTGCTAGTTTGGAGATTGTGCACGAAGTAGCGTTGAGCATGCAGTTAGCGAAGGTTGTCACGAGAGCAGCCGAAGGTCGAACTGTACGCACTGTGCACCTGCGGATAGGCGCTCTACGGCAGGTTGTGCCAGAAACCCTTTCATACGCGTGGGATTTCGTCAGTCGCGATACCGGTTTGGGGGACGCGAAATTGGATATTGACTGGGTACCTGCGGTTGTCGAATGCGCGCACGGGCATCGCGAACAGGTGGGGCCACTCGACGGCCTGCTGTGCCCCACGTGTGGAAAGCCAGGACGCGTAATCTCGGGGGAAGAGTTCACAATCGTCGACATCGACGTCGACACGCACAAGTAGGAAAGACGGTTTTATCATGGGACGTTTCCACCGGCATGACGGCGATGACGCACACCACCATCACCACCATCATCATGACCACGACCATGACCACCATCACGGCCATGACCACGTTCATCTCGCCGATCCCGATGACACTAGCCACGGCGACCACTCAGGTTATGAAACCGGCGTGGAACGCGTGACCATCCTCGAGGACATCTTCAGCGAAAACGACCATCGCGCGGAGCACAATCGCGAGCTGCTTGCTGAACATGGCGTGGAAGCCATCAACCTGATGAGCTCCCCGGGCTCAGGCAAGACTGCGCTGTTGGAGAAGACACTGGCGGCTGCGCAGGGAAAGCTGCGCGTCGGCATTATCGAGGGCGATATTGAGACGGCTCTCGATGCCGACCGCTTGGAGGGCTACGGGGCACAGATTTCGCTGCTGAACACGGGCAACGGATTCGGTGGTGAATGCCACTTGGACGCCCCGATGGTCTCCCGCGCGCTCGAGGGGCTGGATTTGGCCACGCTTGACCTGGTCATGATTGAAAATGTGGGAAACCTTGTCTGTCCGGCTGAGTTTGAGGTCGGTGAGACTCGTAAGGCAATGGTCTACTCCATCACCGAGGGGGAGGATAAGCCGGTCAAGTACCCGGTGATGTTCCGCTCTGTGCAGGTAGTGGTTATCAACAAGATGGACCTTGCCCCGTACCTTGACTTCGACATGGAGCTCTTCCGCGCCAACCTGGAAAAGGTCAATCCAGGCGTGAAGGTGATTGAGGTCTCCGCTAAGACCGGGGCGGGCATCGACGAATGGCTCCGTTGGGTCAACCCTGCGCTGGTTGATTAAGCGCGCGCCGGGGGCCGTCGTGAAGCAATGGGGGCGTCACAGCATGCTTGACGACGGCCCCGTTACCCCCCCTCGCTTCGCTCCACCTTAGTGGGGGATAGGTGATATCCCGCTGTAATCTGCGGCGGTTTTTCACGTTCACTACCTGTACCTGGAGCTATATTTACGCAACATTTATCTTGCATATTATTTTGTTATAACCGCAGCGCAGCACCATTATTCAGGTTGTTCTTAGGTCGCTATACTTGGCCATGTATAGGCAATGGGCCTGGGTAGTTGTAAAACCTCGAAACCAATATTCCTAATAACTAAGCAGAAGGCGCAGCGAAAAAATGATTAGTGGCGCGAATTGGCAGGAAGGGACCCTCGGCGAAAACCTCGCTAGAGCTGGTGTCTCACGGCGCAGTTTCATGAAGTTTTGTGGCACTATGGCGGCAATTTTTGCCGCCGGAACTCCGAATGTCGGTGAGGCTGCGGCGCAGTCACTGACTCCCTCGGCGGAGGAAATCGCAGATAAGCTCTCGGCTGTAAAGAAGCCGAAGGTGGCTTGGCTGCAGTTGCAGGAATGTACCGGATGTATGGAATCCGTATTGCGTTCCGGAGGCACCACTGCTGAAGATGTGGTGCTGAACCTGGTTTCGATGGACTACAACGAGCTGCTCATGGCACCGTCCGGGCATGCGGCTGAAAAGGCTTTGGACGACATGAATGCCGAGGATCACATTCTGGTGGTCAATGGCTCGATTCCGACCGGCGAGAACGGTGCGTACTGCACCATTGGCGGTAAGTCGGCAGAACAGGTGCTGCTCGAGGCTGCTGAGAAGGCCACGGCAATCCTGGCCGTTGGTGCCTGCGCAGTCTGGGGTTCTGTCCAGGCTGCTAAGCCGAATCCGACCGGTGCCAAGGGTGTCGATGAGATTATCAAGGGCAAGCCGGTGATTAACGTCTCTGGTTGTCCGCCGATTGGTGAGGTGATTACGGCCACCCTGACGTACGTACTCACTTATGGCAAGACACCGGAGGTCGACGCTGAGGGGCGGCCAAAGTTTGCCTATGACCAGCGTATTCACGACTCCTGCCCGCGTCGTGCGCATTACGATGCCGGTCAGTTCGTGAAAACCTTCGACGACGAGGGCGCACGCAACGGTTGGTGCCTTTACGAGGTCGGCTGTAAGGGGCCATCCACGTTTAGCCCATGCCCAATCGTGCAGTGGAACCTTAAGTCCGGTTGGCCAATCGGTGCTGGTCACCCATGTATTGGCTGTACTGAGAAGGACTTCTTCGACCAGTTCACTCCGTTCTACGACAAGCTGCCGGGAATCCCGGGTATTGGAGTGGAGTCCAGCGTGAACAAGGTCGGCGTTGGACTGCTGGCTGCCACTGCCGCGGGTGCCGCGGTCCATGGCGGACTCACATTGGTGAAGGAACTGAAGATAAGGCGCTCCAACGGCGAAGAAAAGGTGTTGGCTGCGTTTGGTGGTGTGGAAGGCCGGAAGCCACCGATGGTCGACCTTCCTTCAAACGCACCAGGCACGCAGAGCGAGACAGCATCCGATTCGAAGGACAACTAAGGGGGCATAGGACATGGCTACGGAAAAAGTTGTAATCGACCCGATTACCCGAATCGAGGGACACCTTCGCATTGAGCTGGAACGCGAGGGAGACCAGATCAAAACCGCGTGGAGTGAGACTACTCAGTTCCGCGGTATCGAAACCATTGTGAAAAACCGCGATCCTCGCGATGTCTGGGCATTCGTTGGTCGTATCTGTGGTGTGTGCACGGGTACTCACTCGGTGGCGTCCATTGCCGCTGTCGAAGATGCCATTGGCTCGACACCGCCCCCGCAGGCACGTCGTATTCGCGACCTGGTGATTGGCTCGCAGGAGATTCACGACCACGTCGTGCATTTCTACCATCTTCACGGTCTGGACTGGATTGATGTCACGAAGGCTCTCGAGGCCGATCCGAAGAAGACCGTTGAGTTCGCGCAGTCGATCGGTTCGACGTGGAAGGGCAATAACGAAGAAACCTTCGCCCGGGTCAAGGAGACCGTGCAGGGCATTGTGGACTCCGGCCAGCTGTCCATCTTCACCGGCGGCTACTGGGGACATGAGGACTACCGCTTGCCGCCCGAGGCCAACCTGATGGCAGTGTCGCACTACCTCGACGCCTTGGCTTTCCAGCGCTCTATCATCCGCATTAACACCGTCTTCGGCGGTAAGAACCCACACCCGAACTTCCTGGTCGGAGGCATGGCGTGCTCCATCGACCCGGAACGCTCGGAGACTGTCAACCAAGTCGGCATTGATCAGATCAAGTCCTGGATCGACGAGATCGTGGAGTTCGTCAATGACTGCTTCTACCCAGATGCAGTCGCCATCATGAGCGTTTACAAGGACTACTTCGACATCGGTCGCTCCTCCGACAGCTTCCTGGCGGTAGGCATGGCCGGCGCCACTTACTCCGGCGACCCGGCTAAGTCCCGTGTCCAGACCGTGCATCCAGACATCAAGCCCGGTGTCATTCTCGACGGTGACTACACCAAGCTCCACCCATTCCAGCCGGAAAAGATCGAGGAATTCATCAACTCCGCCTGGTATACGCAGGAAGCCGGCGATGATGTCGGCCTCAAGCCGTATGACGGCGAAACAACTGTGAACTACACCGGCCCGAAGCCGCCGTACGAGTGGTTGTCGGACAATGAAAAGTACACCTGGTCGAAGGCGCCGCGTTACGACGGTCGCGCTGTTCAAGTTGGCCCGGTTGCTCGTGTGCTGTTGGCATACCTGCAGAAGGAGCCGGAGACAATGCGCCTGGTCGACGAGGTCATGGATAAGCTCGACCTGCGCATTGAGCAGATGAACTCCACTGCGGGACGCACCTACGCACGTGCTGTGGAGTCTGTGACCACCGCCAATTACTTGGCAGATCACATTTTCCCGGAGTTCGTTGAGGCCCTGAAGAACGGCGACATCGATGTCTTCGACAACAGCTGTTGGGAGCCGACCACGTGGCCGGAAAAGTGCCAGGGCGTGGGCTTCCTCGAGGTCGCTCGTGGCATGCTCAGCCACTGGGTCAAAATTGAAAATGGCAAGGTGACCAACTACCAAGCCGTGGTTCCCACCACGTGGCTGGCCGGTGGCCGTGACCCGAAGGGGCAGCTTGGCCCATACGAGCACGCGCTGGCTGGCGATGGCACACATCCGCTGGTTGATCCCGAGCAGCCGCTTGAACCACTTCGCACGATTCATTCCTTCGATCCATGTATGGCCTGCGCAGTCCACATTTTGGATCCGGCTGGTCAGGAAATGTTTAAGGTGACGACGGCATGACACCCCCAGTGAGTGAAAATCCGGAACTGCGACTAAAAGATTCCAAGGGCAACCCCCTGGTTATTGCGGTTATTGACGCACACACCAGCCACTGGTTGTCGCCATCCGAGGTCATTCAGGCCGCAGCAATTGTCCCGGACGACTCCCGCGATCCTGTCGACCTTGCGCTAAAGGTCAGCTTGCGTCGTCGTCGTGACGATCTTTTCCACCTCGACGGCACGCCACTGATGAAACTGACCCCGGATTCCTACGACCCGGCGACGCCTGACCGCCGTTACTCCATTGCCAAGGTGCACGGCCTCAACATTGCGGATCAAACGGTCGATGTCGCCATCATGCGCGGTGAATTGAATGCGGTCGTTGAGGCATCCACGATGTCCCGTGAGGAAGGCGTTCTACTTCGTCGTAACGCGAACATGCATCATGGTCGCGGGCACCGCAGCATGGGCGTCGCGCTTGCGCCCATTGACAAAGACGGAAATATCATCGGAGAGTTCATCTTCGAAGGATTCGTGGCAATGGGGCTGCGGAAACTCGACGAGGCCATTGCGGAGAACAAGAAGGGCTCCGGTTCGTGGGTCGAGGTTCACCTGTGGGGATGGGCGCTGCGCGTTCAACATTGGTTGAACCTGGCGCTGATGTTGGTGATGACCTTTACTGGCTGGTACATCATGCAGCCCTATTTGACTGAGCGCACCTATGACGGCTCGGCCGCGGGATTCGCGATGGGATATGTCCGTTTCGCGCACTTCTTAGCCGGATTCCTATGGATCGCGGTGGGGCTATGGCGTGTCATTCTGCTGTTTGTTACCCACGACCGACAAACACGATGGCGTGCGCTATGGCCGATTTATAACAAGCAGGATGTTAAAGACCTCTGGCACACGATGCAGTACTACCTCTTCCTGCGCAAGGAAGGGCCGTTCTACTTCGCACACAATCCGCTGCAGCAGCTGGCGTACACCGGCATTTACGCGATGTGTTTCATCCAGATGCTCACAGGTTTGTCGCTATACGCGATGATGGACCAGTCCAACTGGTTCTTCCAGCTGTTGGCTATGCCCACGCACTGGATTGGCATCGGCTACTTCCGCCTGATTCACACAATCATCATGTACCTGATTTGGCTCTTCGCCATCATTCACGTCTACCTGGTTATCCGCTCTGATGCGGTACACAACCACGGTGGTCTGTCCTCGATGATTGGTGGCTCTGTCTGGCTACCGCGCGGCACGCAACCGGTTGACTCTCCACGCATTGGATAGGAGATCATTGGGTAACGATAAGGTGTCCGACGCAGTCACCGGTGCTGATGCTGGCACTCCGTTGGTGACGGTTCTTGGCATCGGCAACCCCGTCATGGGCGACGACGGCATTGGTCTCGAGCTGCTGAGGCGCCTTGCCCCAGAACTGGAATCTGCAGGCATGGGGCAGACAACGCAGGCCGGGGATTCTGCGCATCTGGTCTGGTCGCCCTCCAACCTCGATGATCCTGCGAACCTCGCCGGGCGAGGGGACGAATGGACGGGTGCGGTTGCCTACATCGATGGTGGCACCTGCGGTATGGAGTTGCTGCCCATCGTGCAGGAGGCCAAGAACCTATTGTTGCTCGACGCTCTCGCTGGTCCGGGGGATCCCGGTACCGTCGTCAAGCTCGTCGGTGACCAGATCCCTAGACTATTGGCGGCAAAGCTGTCCGCGCATCAGGTCGGCTTGCTGGATTTGCTCACCGCGGCGCGACTGCTGGGGCAGGAGCCTGAGCGCGTCGGTGTGGTGGGAGTGGTCTACGAGTCTGCCGACATGGTGGTGGGGCTCAGCAACACGGCACTTGGCGGCATTGAGGAGGCGACTGAGGTTGCGCGCGAGCTCATCGACAGCTGGCTTGCCGACGAGCGCGACAGTGACGTCTAACCCTCGCCCTCAGCGCTGACCTCAATACTGGAGATTTCAAACTCGCGGCCGTGCCGCAAATCCGCAGTTGGGGTGCCGCAGACAGGGCAGGTTAGAGCATAGAATTCATCAATTTCATGCTCAGCCTCGCAGGTGGGGCAGTAGACCGTCGAGACAATGAGCTCGGCATCTAACTCGGCGCCCTCACACTGCGTCGCGGCACTGGCCACAGGCCATGCGGCGATGAGGGAATCGTAGACGACCCCGGAGCGGTCGCCCACACGCATTGACACCTTTGTCACGGTACGTCCCGGGCAGACCTCGGCAATCTTTTCCACCACGCTGGTCAACAATCCAAGCTCATGCACAGATACCATTATGGCGAAGCACTCAGCGCGAAGGAGGCGCAGGCGGACCATGTCATCCAAATCCGTTCCGGTTACCCAGCACATCCAGCTCGATGAGCTTGTTGACCCATTCGAGGCACGACTGGATGTCTATCGCGATGACAACGGCGCCATCACACAGGTGTCCTTCGACCTTTCAGGGCTGCCGCGTATCGACGGGATGCTCGTGGGCAAGCAGGCATTAGATGTGCCAGATATCACCAAGCGGCTGTGTGGCCTGTGCCCGGTTGTGCATCATCTTGCAGGTGTACGGGCGGTGGAGGACCTCTACGGGATTTCCGATATTCCCCGCACCGCACAGTTGATTCGAGAGCTGCTGGCGGCCGGGTCGGCCTTGGATAATCTAGCGACCAAGTTTGTGGCCGCCGACCGCGAGGGGGCGCGGGCAATGAAGCGTGCGGGAAAAGCTCTGATGCGTGCAGCGGGGGCACCGTCGCACTTCCCGGATGTCGCCGTCCCCGGCGGTGTGCGCGCGGCAGTGGATAAGACGCTTGTTTCTGAGGCCGAAAGTGCTCTGGAGGCGCTGGCTGAGACGGCGGTAATCAAGGAAGTGGAGCTTCTTGCCGCCCCCGATGCTTCTGATGCTTGGACGGATACTTTTGACGGTCTCGACGTCGCAGTCGTCGACGCTGACGGTGAACTTGCTCCGCTGGGAAATTACCTGGCAGTCGCGCGGCACGACACCGATACCGCAGCGCAGATTTTCCCGGCTGCTGATTGGCCTACACGTGTTCGGGAATCCCGTCCGGGCGATGCCGCTCCCAGGCCGGTGTTTGATGCCTCGAAGGAGCTGGGCAAGGATGGTTGTGAAGGTCAGCGGGCAGATTTTTACCGGGTGGGGCCGGTCTCCAGGCAGGTTGTCGTCGATAAGCGTGGAATCAGCCCACGCGACGCCCAACGCCAGCTTCTCGCCGACACCGTGGCCTGGGCGAAGCGGGTGCTTGCCGACGGGGAGCTGCTCGGCGACCATGTGTGCAATCCGAATGCTGCGACGGCGATTGAGAATGCTGACTTTGAAGAACCTCGCAGCGGTGTCGGGATGATCGACGGGCCGCGCGGGCTGTTAGTGCATCGTTATACGGCAGGAGCTGACGGCATCATCACGGATTGTCAGATTATGACGCCAACTGCGCAGAATGAACCCTGGCTGACGCGTATGCTCACCGAGCAGCTGCGCGGTGGCGGGGAGACTGCGGGGGTCGAGAAGTCCATTTGGGCCGCTGATCCGTGCCTACCGTGTAGCTCGGCACCTGCGGGAGTGATGACATTCACGATGCAGGAACATGCCGGTGCACCTGCGGACAATATAACAACGGATAGCCCTGGTTCGGCGGACGCCCCGACTGTAGTGGAGAGGACGAAGTAACACGATGTGTCTTGGAATTCCTGCTCAGGTTCTGGCAATCGCCGATGGTCCATTGCCGATGGCGACGGTGGATATGGCGGGGCAGAAGCGGCAATGCTCGGCAATGTACGTGCCTGAGCTGGTGGCAGGTGATTGGGTGTTCGTCCAGAACGGATTCATCATGAACGTGCTGGACGAACAGGAGGCCAAGGAGTCCTTGGCCGCAATTGAGGAATATAACCTCATCGAACATGTCGCTGAGGTCTCCCCGAAGGGACGGACCTAGTTCACGCAGGTCACGCCGGCGGCGTCGATAGCGGGGCGATCTTCCTGCGGAATTGCCCCGCCTTCCTGGCCGATGACATCGCCATTGGAACCATCTTCGACTTCAGGCGCGGGTTCGGCACCGTCGCCCGAATCAGCGGCCATTCCCTCTGATGTCAATCCCGGGCCTTCGTAGTCACCGGCAATTGTCACTGAGATGTGGTGTGGATCGAGGTATGGATCGTGGACAATCGGTACGCCACCGAGTGCTTCAGAGATGGCCTGAGCTGCCGGATCCTCTGGGTCAGCCGCATTGATCTGGCTGGAGGCAACGCCGGCGAACTCAGCGTTGCCGACCTCTCCCTGGGTGTAGCCCTTTTCCGTTAAGAAGCCTGAGACGCCGCTGGCCAAACCTTCGATGCCTGTGGCGTTGTAAACGCTGACTGTAGTTTCAGCCGCGTTGGGGTCAGCCTTCTTTTCGTCTTCTTCCTTCGCCGGAGCTTTTTCTTCCTTGGTGCCCAGCAGGGTCTCGAAGTACTGGTGAACCTGGCCCTTATCGATTGTGACCACCGACTCGCCATAGTCACCGACACCGTCAATCGAGGTCACCGGGATAGTTTCAAACTTCACGTTGCCACCACTGAGGCCCTGCATCTGGGTGGCAAATCCGGTGACATCCCAGTTGTCGTCGAGCACCACCGAACGCTGGACGGCGTTGCCCAGTTCAGACAGCTTCGCGGGATTAGACAGCGTGCCAGCGCCGAGCAGCTTATTGGTGAACGAGGCCATGAAGACCTGCTGGCGAGTAATTCGGTCGAGGTCACCGCGGGGCAGACCATGGCGCTGGCGGACGAATGAGAGCGCGTCGGCGCCCTTCAATGTCTGTGAGCCCGCTGGGAAATCTGCACCCGAGAACTCGTCGTAGACAGCCTCATTCAGACATACATCGACACCGCCGATGGCATCGGTGAGCAGGACGAAGCCGAGCAGGCCAACTTCTGCGTAGTGGTCAACGGTGATACCGCTGAGGTCGCTAATGGTTTCAATCAGAGCTCTACGTCCGGCCTCGGTCGAGCGACGCTCAATGTCTTCCGGCGAGGCCCCGCTTCCTGCGAGTTCCTCTTCCACCATTTGCTTTGTGTTGCCGTAGACACCATTAATCTTTGTGTTGCCTAGGCGATTGGTGTGGACATAGGTATCGCGCGGAATGGAAATTGCCGTCGCTGAAGAACCATCGGCAGGAACACGAATCACAATAATCGTGTCTGTATTCGTGGCTTCTTCGTCGCCAGCACGCAGAAGCTCAACTTCTTCCGGAGTCAGCGGGTTGCCCTGGGCATCGGTGCGAGAGTCGGAGCCGACGAGCAGAATATCGGTTGCACCGTCCTTCTCACTGCCCAGACCGAAGTCGCCACCCGAACCCAAGTTGTCGGTGGTCCTACCAAGTGTCCACCAGCCAACTGCGGAAATAACCAGGATAATGGCTGAGAGCAGCACAAGCGCATTGCGTAGCATCGGCGGCCAAGCTTGGGCTGTACTCTCTGCAGAGGACGGTGGCGCTTGAATATCGCGTGCGTGACGCGCGCGTGGCGTGTGGCTGCTCAAACCGGGGCTCCTCTTAAACCGTTTTTCGAAAATATAATTTGTGCTGCATGTCTGCGTGGGCATTCCACACATCGTGGAGGGCAGTAAGCAGCTGCGGAAACTACATAAACCTTAACCGTCCAACCGTGTGCGGTTGCACCTCAACACAGTGTCAATCCGTATCCGGTTACACCTCAACACAGTGTCAATCGTATCTACGATAGTGATAAAGAAGAATATGTCCGAAATTTCAGTCTCGCATTTCGCCACTCCTGGACCAACCCACAGCAACTCGCGGCGTCCCATTGTCGCCATAACTGGCGCGGCGGGACAGCTGGGTACTGCGCTTCAGCGTGATTCTTTCGCCGCCGATGTTGAGGTGCTCGCTCTTACGCGGGCACAGTTGGATATCACTGATTCGGCTGCTGTGGAGGCAACGCCTCTGCTTGACGACGTCGACATCATCATTAACGCGGCAGCGGCGACCGATGTCGATGGCGCAGAATCCGATCCCGGTTCGGCGCACCTTATCAATGCACTTGGACCGAAGTACTTGGCGGCTCGGGCGAAAAAAGAAGGCGCGTATCTCATTCACATCTCCACCGACTATGTCTTCGGTGATGTAGCAATCGATGAGATGACGGGGCAGCGCCGAGCGCTGCGAGTTGATGATTTCACCGCGCCTCAGACTATGTATGGTCGTACCAAGTTAGTGGGGGAGAATAATGTGCGTGATTCGGGTGCGCGTTTCGCTATTTTGCGCACGGCGTGGGTCTGGTCGGGGCCCACACAGCCGGAGGCCAAGGACTTCGTTTCCACGATGATGCGTCTGGCAGAGACGGCGACTGACGACAAAGGCAATCCGGCAATTATTAAGGTCGTTGACGATCAGCACGGAAACCCCACATTTGTCGGTGATCTCGCCGGAGCTATCTGGGAGTTGTCCGAACGTGTGTTGTCCGAACCGAGCAGCGCACCGACCGGCACCTTCCATGTCACGGGCAGCGGTGAGGCGACATGGTTCGAAGTGGCTCGCGAAGTGTTTCGGCTCACCGGTCACGATCCGCAGCGTGTGGCGGCTTGTACCAGCAGTGAGTTCCCACGTCCGGCCCCGCGTCCGGCCTGGTCCGTGTTGGATGGTTCGGCATGGAGTGAGGTAGGTCTACATGCGCTTCCGGAGTGGCAGGACACTTTGCGGGCAGTCCTGACCTAGGGTCTAGGTTTGTGATTGAAACCTCGAATTCCCCGCAACCCTCGCAGCTTCCGCTCGGTGTGGTCACCGTGACCTTTTCGCCCGGTGAGCACCTGAGCAAGCTGGTGGATTCGCTGGGCCCCGCCGCCAGTGCCTCCACGCGTCTGATTATGGCCGACAACGGCTCGACGGATGGTTCCGTGGAGAAGGAAGAAGCTCGGGCCAAGGAGACCGGAGCGGATGTTCAGCTTCTGCGCACCGGCGGCAACATTGGCTATGGCGCGGCCGCCAACCGTGGCATTGCGGAGCTGGGGCGGGCTCGCCGTGCTGGTGAAATCAATCCTGATTACGTCATGCTGGTCAACCCTGACGTGGTGTTTGCCCCTGGCGCAATCGATGTTCTGTTGGAATGCGCGCAGCGCAATCCCAAAGCTGGAGCGATTGGTCCGCTGATTCGCGAGGCGGATGGCAGCGTGTACCCGTCGGCACGCGCGGTTCCTAAACTTGTCAGCGGTATCGGACACGCGCTGCTTGCCGATATCTGGCCTACTAACCCTTTCTCACGTCACTACCGGGATGACACGGATATGGATCGTGAGCGATCGGCGGGATGGTTGTCGGGCGCATGCCTGCTGCTGCGGTGGGATGCGTTCGACCAGATTGATGGCTTTGATACCCGCTACTTCATGTACATGGAGGACGTGGATTTGGGTGACCGACTGGGCAAGGCCGGTTGGAGCAATGTTTTCTGTCCCCGTGCAGAGATACGTCACGCGCAGGGACATTCTGCCAGTAAGCACCCGGAAATTACCGTAAAGGCCCATCACGAGTCGGCATACCGTTTTATGTCAGATCGCCTGCCGGGGCCGGCGCTGGCACCTGTGCGACTGGCATTGCGTTTGGGGCTGTTCCTGCGTGGCAAAGTCATAATCGCGGTCAAAAAGCGTAGGAATTAATTAACTGTTGGAATGATCCATCGAAGAAAGTTACCGATTTCATGACTACCGAAGTTCGTCCGAGTGCTGGGCATGGCTCCGCCTTCCAGCCGGGAGCGGATGCTGCACAGCAGGCGGGAGCCACGTTGGCTGAACAGACTGACGCTGTCATTCTGGTTGGCGGGCAAGGTACGCGTTTGCGTCCCCTTACCGTGAATACGCCGAAGCCGATGCTGCCCACGGCAGGGCATCCATTCCTGGAGCATCTGCTTGGCCGCATTCGTGCAGCAGGTATGAAGCACGTGGTATTGGGCACCTCCTACCGAGCTGAAGTATTTGAAGAACACTTCGGCGACGGTTCGGATTTGGGTCTCGAAATTGAATACGTCTTTGAGGCTGAGCCGCTGGGAACCGGTGGCGGTATCCGAAACGTCCTAGACAAGCTGCGCTATGACACCGCGATGATTTTCAACGGCGATGTCCTCGGCGGTACCGACTTGCGTGCGGTGTTGGGTACTCACGCGGAGAAGGATGCGGACGTCACGATGCACCTCGTACGTGTGCCGGATCCACGCGCGTTCGGCTGTGTCCCGACCGATGAGGATGGGCGCGTCCTGGAGTTCCTGGAGAAGACCCAGGATCCGCCAACCGATCAGATTAATGCCGGTATCTACGTGTTCCGCCGCGAGATTATCGAATCGATTCCGGCTGGTCGTCCTATTAGCGTTGAGCGTGAAATCTTCCCAGCGCTGCTTGACCGCGGTATGAACGTCTACGGTCACGTTGATTACGCCTACTGGCGTGACATGGGGACTCCGGGTGACTTCGTCCGCGGCTCCTCTGATTTGGTCCGCGGTATCGCGCCGTCACCACTTCTAGAGGGTAAGCACGGCGAAGCGCTTGTCGACGAATCTGCGTCGGTCGGTGGCGGTGCTCTTCTCTACGGTGGCTCTGTTGTCGGCCGTGGGGCGGAGATTGGTGCGGGAGCTCGGATTGATCAATCGGTGATCTTCGACGGCGCACGCATCGGTGCCGGTGCTGTAATCGAGCGCTCTGTGATTGCCGATGGTGCCGATATTGGCCCGCGAACGGTCATCAGTGATGCCATTATCGGCGAGGGTGCCGTCGTTGGTGCGCGCTGTGAATTGATCAACGGTATCCGTGTGTGGCCGGGCGTCCAGATCCCCGATCACGGAGTACGTTTTTCGACGGATGTCTAGTCTGCAGCCTTCGGCGTGTCAGACTTTTGTCGGCAATATCTGATTAGAGTTGCCGAAGTGTCGCCAAAGTTGCTGGTGAGAGGCATGTGGTGAATGTGATTGAGTTTGGGTGGCAGGTTTAGGGTTCGGGCACCATCCTTCAACCTGAACTTAATCCCCAACGCGGGGGGAGGGGCTTCAGGGGCAATGAAAAGTATTGGGGCAAATTCTCTATTCGGCTTGACCGATGGTGGGTTACACGTGTGTAATCACAAATGTGTGTTTCGCACACTAAGCCCAATTTAAAGACCCGCAGCAACAACCATCAGGAGGCCCTCGGCATGGAAAAGTCCAGCATGTTTGATGGCGGCTCTGCTGTGGATAGTGAGACGAATGCGGGTGACATCGCTGTGAATGATAGCTCCTCTGAAAACCAGCCTCGGCCGTTGACAGAGTGGGCAGATGACCTTTCGGGGTTGTTTGAAGCCGTCGATCAGGACTGGCAGGAGCAAGCTCTGTGTGCCCAGACCGATCCAGAAGCTTTCTTCCCTGAGAAGGGTGGATCCACTCGCGAAGCAAAGCGTATTTGTCGTGCTTGTGGTGTGCGAGATGAATGCCTGGAGTTTGCTCTCGAGCATGATGAGCGCTTCGGTATTTGGGGTGGCCTCTCTGAGCGTGAGCGCCGCCGTTTGAAGCGGCAGATTGGCTAGGATCGCGCGGCTAGTTTTTCGTGTGCACGCAATGCCACAGTTTCCCCTTGGGTAATACCCTGGGGGATTTTTCGGTGAACGAGTTTTTCCTGCTCTCTAGGGTTAATAGACGAAAATATGTCCGCTCAGCATGTCGCTGGGTGGGCCCTTTTGTCGCTTAGTTCTTAATGCGAGTTACTGACTGCGTTTATGACAAAA